>JBCCGE010000025.1:0-39303 GCA_039029455.1 Pseudomonadota bacterium
CAGAATGTCCGGATCGTGCCGCTATACTTGGCGGTATGGAACTGAACTTCGAACATTGCTAAAGCGCCGTCAAAAACCGCGATGCACGATTTGATGGCACATTCTTTACCGGCGTGAATTCAACCGGAATCTTTTGTCGGCCGGTTTGCCCCGCTGTTACACCCAAGCCTCAAAACTGTACATTCTATCCTTCAGCGGCTGCCGCCCTGGATGCGGGTTTCAGACCGTGTCTTCGTTGCCGCCCCGAAACGGCACCTGACAGTCCGGCCTGGAATGGTGTGAAAACAACCGTCAACCGCGCTCTGAAACTCATCGATGGCGGCGCACTCAATGGGGTGAGCGTGGCAGATTTCGCCGAACGACTGGGTGTTGGCGAGCGCCACCTGCGCCGACTCTTCAGCGAATACGTCGGAGCCAGCCCAAGCAGCGTTGCCAGAGCGAGAAGGGTGCTGAACGCAAAGCGGCTGATTACGGACACGGAGCAATCAATGACCGAAATCGCACACACTGCGGGTTTTACCAGCGTGCGTCAATTCAATGACACCTTCCGTCGCCTGTATAACAGATCGCCATCTGAACTGCGAAAGTCCCGGAGTAGAAAATGATCGAATTGTTCCGAAAAACTGTTACGTCTCCAATCGGTGATATCGATTGCCTGTTCACGAAAAATCATCTGATTTATCTGGACTTCTCGGATAACCATAGGCGGCAATCCCGAATTCTTTCCCATCGCAACGGGCGTTATTCGGTCACAGACTATGAGGATGTTTTCGACATGGAGGCGCGGCTTACGAATTATTTTTCCCAGGATTGGGATGCGTTCAAAGGACTGCCTTTGGCAGCGAATGGTACTCCTTTCCAGCAGGCGGTCTGGAAGGAACTTCGCCGCATTGCGCCAGGAGAAGCGATATCTTACGCGACGCTGGCGGACCGGCTGGGTCAACCAAAAGCGATCAGGGCTGTCGGTTCGGCGAATGGAGCGAATCCAATTTCACTGGCTATCCCCTGCCACCGAGTGATTGGAAAGGACGGCAGCCTGCGAGGATATGCCGGCGGAGAGGATCGCAAGCGATGGCTTCTGGGTCACGAACAGATGGAAACCCATCATTGATTGTTTCGCTGAAACCGGATTTATTATCTCCGGTGCAGACGAAAAAACCGGACTGCCGTCTTTCAACAGTCCGGTTTTTACTGTTTGGGCTCAGCTTTGGTCGCTAGTGTTTTTGCTTCTGTTCCCAGCTCTCTGCAGTCTGCATATGAAAACCTAACTTGGAATAGTTGACCTGATAGTAACCCTGATCACCGACCAACACCGCGTCGGGTTTGTACTCAAGCAAATCCTGCGCCATAACCCCGACGTATTCGATACTGTGAGGGTCATCAATGTAGCTGAATCGATACAGTTTGTGACCATTAGATGTCACATCCAAATCGGTAACGTTTTCTTTTAATCTCAAGTCACTTATATCAGGGAGTGGTGTTGTTGTTGGTGCCATTGTCGCAGTGGGCGTCATGGTGGTACCTGCTCCTGGGTCGCCACCAGTATCTGTCGTACTCGCATGGGCAGGAAGGATGGTGGCTTCAACCACGGGTTTTGACCAGACGGAAGTGACCGCTCCGGTCACCGCCAGTGTTTTCAAAGTAGTGCGTTTGTTTTTCATGATCTCGTTCGATGGGTGGAAATTGATTGATCCAAACAACGTGAATCATCTTATCACAAGCGAACGAAACAGCACCGAAACAGCTTTGTATCTGCGAAAAACGAGAGATGGTACCGAGGAGAGGACTTGAACCTCCACGAGCTAATGCCCACTAGCACCTGAAGCTAGCGCGTCTACCAATTCCGCCACCTCGGCAGGGGGCGCGAGAATGTAACTATATCCGTTAAAGATGTCAAACTCACTTGTTCAGAGTGCAAGTCGCACCGACAAGTGGTCTGGCGACGATCAGCTGTGCACTGTGCCGACGAAATTGAGCGGATTGGTCGGCAGCGAGTATTCGGCACCGTTGCCGCCTGAGCCGTAGCCTGCCGGGTTGAAGGGTGCCGCTGCATCAATGGAACTTGTTGCCGGGTTGTTCAGATGATTCGCAATGACTTCGGACAGAATATCCCGGTAGTCAACGCGCTCAAAAAGATACTTGCGTCCGCCGCCGTCGAGGTCGGTGATCCTCTCAGGCTCGTCAGGTTGCCCAAAGTTAGGATTGAGTACATCTCGGGCCGTCCCGGGGTAAGTCCCATACAGTCCGGGATTCACACCCGGTCCCATCGCAAACCAGCAGCTGGCACGGGCATGGTCTGTTCCACGAGCACCATTCTCATCCGACGTGCGGCCGAATTCAGTCATCACTACGGTTATAACGTCTTCACCGCAGCCCGCACTGTTCAGATCGTCGTAGAACGCTTTCATGCTGTTCGCCACGTCTGTCAATCGATTATTGTGATTGCCAATGGAACTGTTACCGGAAGTCACCTGATTGCCATGCAGATCGAAACCGCCTTGCTCTAGATTGAACACCTCAATTTCCGGACCTACGGTGGGATCTTTGATCATTGCCGCAGTGCGCATGAACTTGTGACCCAGACCC
Organism: Pseudomonadota bacterium; assembly: GCA_039029455.1. Taxonomy (GTDB): domain Bacteria; phylum Pseudomonadota; class Gammaproteobacteria; order Arenicellales; family Poriferihabitantaceae; genus JBCCGE01. Next base: position 2,587 of record JBCCGE010000025.1, read on the forward strand.
GTATTCGGATAGTCCAGATCGCCATCGGGCTTAAAGTTGTTGTTGTAATCGTTGACGTTGCTGGGGAAATTGACACCGTCAATCTTTGCCAGCTTATTCGCCAACGCCTGTTGGCTTTGCGCGTAGAGTCCTCTGAGATTGTCGGGTGTTTCACCACGGGCTGTGTTCACGTTGACCACGTCCTCGAGCAGTTCTTCCTCATTGTTATCCAACACGTCTGAAGGGTTGCCAACTGCCAGAATGGGTATGCTGCCATCCATCAGTGGATAGTATCCGGACTCAAAATCAAACGCTTCAATTCGTTCTGGCACAATACCGCCGGGCAAATATTTCTGATCAAAATACCGCCCGACCCAGCCACGGCCGTCACCATTGGTTTCGTCGCCTTCATTGGTTTGATACAAACCGTGCCCGAAGTATTCTGTCTGAAAGAAGTGCGATCGGTTTGAATCAGGCCCGCAATGCGCTGCCGGAAAAATGGCGAGGTCGCCGTCGTTCCAGATATCAACCAGGCTTTGCATGCCCGGATGCAGTCCAAATTCCACGAATCCCTGTGAAACAGAGCCGTCAAGTGTCATTCGATTGCCGAGAGACGGGCCTCCGTTCCAGACATTGAGCGGAAGCAACGGCATATTGTCGCCGTCCTGAGTCTTACGCAGGTGGATTGTGGGTCTCAGGGCGCGGTAGTGATCGTATTGGGAATGCGAATTCGGACCACTAAACGGCGGGTATTGCGGATCGTCCGGATGCCATTCAGTGCCGTTTATGTCCTGAATTTCGATGCCGTTGGAGTTATATGTCCGGATCGGTACGATCGTATTCTGGCCATCATTACCGCCGTCAAGGAAAAAGATCACCAGCTTTTTCTGTGCAGTGCCGCTTGCGCGGGCGCTTTTTGGAATCCAGATTGACGGCAGGCTCAATGCAGCCAATGCGCTGGAGGAATATTTAAGAAAGTCGCGTCTGTTGATTTTCATTGTCGATTTACCCTCGATTAGTGCATATGGAAGGCGGGCAGAGTCACCAGCCGTGTCATCAGACGCTTTATCCGGTCTTCGGCAAAGCTCTCATTAAAATCAAAATCCGGTGCCTGATACGGCAAGTCGTTGCCATTCAGGATATCGAAACCGATTTGTATATCGTAACCGTCGTAGTAGCCGCCGAAGAACACCAGAAACAGATGTTCAAGAATTTCCGGCAACGTATCAACGCCGATGGAGGCCAGATAGGCTACGACGCGATCATCATTCTCGCCACCAAAACTCTCAAAGCTTTGGTCGTCCCAGTCTCGAACCATGCGATGCAGCAGATCATGTTGCTCGAGCACAATGTTGGTGTTCAACCAGTTTTCCCCGGTTTCGTAATAACCTGTGGGTTCATCTTTAGTGAACAGCGGTTGTTCTGCTGAGCGCAGCCGGAACGCCAGAGAATTAAAGCGGCTGTGATTTGGGTGGGTGGCCTGCCATTGCAGATAACGACCGAGGCTAAACACTACTTCCTGTGTATCCTGAAGTTTAGCGCGATGATTGCTGACGGAGTCGAATTCCGAGCTGGTCAGGAGACTTACCAGAACTTCTCCCATCTGGTTACTTTCGACCGTAGGATTCAGAAAAGTGGTGACGCAGTTGTCCAGAGTCGATAGCGCAGGGAGATCCGAAACAAACTCCTGCGCCAGTTTGGTGCAGACAAACAGCGCGGTGCTTGGATGTTCAGCAAGCCACTCAAGCGTGTCCAGACCTTCGTTGACACCATCAGGGCCGTCAATCGAGGGCACGATCAGTTCTATTGGAGGAACGCCAACGGTCAACACCTTTTGTGCATTATCCTCATCACCATTTTCGTTGTAGTCCGACTGACCGTCGTCATGATCATTTTCCCTGAAGTCGAAAATTCGAAGTTGTGGATAAAGCGGTAACTCGCAACTACTATTTTCGCAACCAGTGGGTCTGGCGAAGTAGCCGTAACGTGAAACCAGATCACAAGTTGTTTTGTCATCGTTGTCAACGCAAGGTGAGTCCGTATGGTCCCAGCCCGTCAGGATTCGGGCAAGCTCTGCGATATCAAACGCGTCGTAGCCACCATCGATACCAGTCGCGTAAAGCTCAAGTACTTCCCGAGGATAGTTTTCGTTGGGAGCATTCTTTCGGTTGTCATCAAGATCCAGATATTCCAGCATCGAATAACTGCGAGCACTGGAATCCAGTAAGGTCAGAAAACTGCCGAACGCATTAGTAAAGAAGTCATCCTCGTCATACAATTCCTGCATGCCTCGGCCGTGCGAGTCTTCGTCCGTGTTGAAGTGGTTGTCCCAGAACAGCGCCATTCGGGACTGCAGCTGTTTGTTTGAATGCAGTGGACGGATCGTTCCCCAGATATCCAGATCATTGTCGTCGTCGCCAATGTAGCAGTCCCGCATCGCCTGCGCCGGGTCGGTGGTCGAATGAGCGCTGCAGTCGTACTGGATCGGATAAATGTCGTTGTTGAATACAGGATTGGAATTGGCACCGGTCCGTGGCGGGGCAGCTGGCAGCCCAGTGGCTACCAGTTGCCCTGACAGCCAACTGTCAATACCCCCAGCAGCATCAACTTCGTCAAGCAGTTCTTTGGTCGGCCCAAATGTCGTCCGATTCAGTATATGTAGTGTTCGTTTTTCTATTGCACTGAAATTAAAAAAGTCCTGGTCGTCGACAACCAGTGGATTCAAACTCAATGCAAGTTCAGTTCCGTCCTTGACGCCATCATCGTCGGTGTCTTCGTCGTTGGGATCGGTGCCATTTGCAATTTCTTCGCCGTCGTCAGAATCGTCGTCGTCTGAGTCTTCATCGTCGGGATTTGTACGGTGAAGATTGATTTCATCTCTATTGTTGAGGCCGTCATTATCCTCGTCGTCGAGTGCGTCATTCGGATTTTCGTCACTCAAAAAGTCGAATTTCGCTTCATCAGCGGCACAAATTGTGTCTCTATCCATATCCACACAACTGTCCAACAGCATGTTAATTATTACGGTCAGCACTGCGGGGTCTACTTCCGTAGATTGTGCTTTGGCTGGATTAACGAAGCTGCAAAACAATAGGACTAAAGCCACCGCAGCAGCTGCGATCGTTGATGGACTCGGGCAGGGCTCGACTGCTGTTTGATGACGCTCGCGTCGCCTAAGAGCACCTTCTGGAAGTTCGCTCATCTCTCATTCCCCTGGGTTGAGCGAGTAGTTGGCTACCGGGAGCCAATTCTTTTTCCCCGCACAACTTGATTAGTATTCAGGACCAGATTTGTAACTTCCAGATACTGCATTCCTTTATATAGACTGGTCACCATTTGTCGAAAATTCTATACCTTTCATCTTCGATAAACAACCGTTTATCTCTTTCGTCATGCATCAAAATGTATCTGTCGGCTAACGGTGACAAAATGGTCGAATCCACTGTGCTTTTTTTTAGGATTTTCGGTATGCTCCGCGCTCCCAAATCACTGTTCAACGCGAATGCCCAGCCCCAACGAGCTTACGGATGCCCTCAGAACGGCCCAGGAGCGGATCGACGCGCTCAGGGGGTATCTTTGACTACGACAGCAAGAAAGATCGTCTGGAAGAGGTAGATCTCCAGCTGGAAGATCCCGAAATCTGGAACAACCCGGAACAGGCCCAGAAACTTGGTCAGGAGCGTGCCTCCCTCGACGCAATCGTCAACGGACTGGATCAGCTTAACGCAGATGCCGAGGAAACCCGTGAACTTCTGGAGCTGACAATAGAGGAGGATGATTCGGAGTCTTTGGCGGAAATTGCACAGGAGACCGACAGAATCGATGCAGCGATCGGTAAAATCGAATTTCGTCGGATGTTCAGCGGAGAGGCCGATTCGAACAACGCATTTATCGACATCCAGTCCGGCTCAGGTGGCACCGAGGCTCAGGATTGGGCAGAGATGCTTTTCAGAATGTATTCACGCTGGGGTGAGGATCAGGGATTTAAGGTCGAGATTATCGAGAAATCCGACGGTGACGTCGCCGGGATAAAAAGCGCGACAATGAAAATGACGGGTGAGTATGCGTTTGGACATCTGCGGACAGAGACGGGGGTGCATCGTTTGGTACGCAAGAGCCCCTTCGACAGCGGCAATCGACGTCATACGTCTTTTGCTTCTGTATACGCGTATCCTGAAATCGATGACAGTGTCGAGGTGGATATCAATCCGGCAGATCTTAGAGTCGACACCTACCGGGCATCGGGAGCAGGGGGGCAGCATGTAAACCGGACGGATTCAGCCGTTCGTATCACCCATGAGCCGACAGGAATAGTCGTGCAGTGCCAGAATGATCGTTCACAGCACCGGAATAAGGCCGAAGCCATGTCTATGCTGAAAGCGCGACTGTATGAACTCGAGATGCAAAAACGGCGTGAAGTGGCACAAAGCGAGGAAGATAACAAGTCGGATATCGGTTGGGGTAGTCAGATTCGCTCCTATGTCCTCGATCAGTCCCGCATCAAGGATTTAAGAACCGGTGTCGAGACAGGAAATACACAGGCGGTTCTGGATGGATCGCTCAACCAGTTTATCGAGGCCAGCCTGAAAGCGGGTCTTTAACCAAGCAGTGAAAAACTAATCAGGTCCATGACCGAAGAAAACGAACAAATTCAGCTCCGCCGCGAAAAGCTGGCGCAATTGCGAGATCAGGGAACAGCGTTTCCCAATGACTTCCGCCGGTCCCATCTGTCGGCCGAGATTCTCAACTCTTACGCTGACTCCGGACACGACTTTGAAAGTGATCCGATCCGCGTATCCGTTGCCGGCAGGTTGATGACACGACGCATCATGGGTAAGGCGAGTTTTGCGCATATCCAGGATGTCAGCGGCCAGATTCAGCTGTTTGTTCAGCGCGATCTGCTGCCAGAAGGGTATTACAACGAGCAGTTCAAGAAATTCGATATTGGTGACATCGTCGGTGCCGAGGGGGAACTGTTTGTAACCAAAACCGGCGAACTGACTATTCGCGTTGATCACATCCGGCTGCTGACAAAAGCACTTCGACCATTGCCAGAGAAGTATCACGGTCTTACGGATGCCGAAACACGCTATCGCCAGCGTTACGTGGACCTGATTATGAGCGAAGGTTCAAGGGATGTGTTCCAGAAACGTGCCAGAGCAATTCAGGCCATTCGGGACTTCATGGTGGCCCGCGAATTCCTCGAAGTGGAAACGCCAATGATGCACCCGATTCCGGGTGGTGCTGTTGCACGGCCTTTTGAAACCCATCACAACGCATTGGATATGTCTCTGTTCCTGCGAATTGCGCCGGAACTGTATCTAAAGCGCCTCGTTGTTGGCGGATTCGAGCGGGTTTTTGAAATCAATCGCAATTTCCGCAACGAGGGTGTCAGCACACGTCACAATCCCGAATTCACCATGCTGGAGTTTTATTGGGCGTATGCGAGCTATGAGGATCTTGTTGACCTTACTGAAGAAATGGTTCGAAGTGTTTGTGCTGTCGTTACCGGTAGCGAGATGATCGAATACCAGGGGGATGCGCTGGACTTTTCAAAACCGTTCAAACGTTTATCAATGCTTGAGTCGATTGTGCAATACAACCCGGGTCTCGCGGACGTGGACCTTAGTGATCACGACATGCTGGTCAAGATCTGTAACGATCGGAAAATCGATATTCGCAAAACCTATGGCGTTGGCAAGCTGCAAACAGAAATCTTCGAGCAGTCTGTGGAAGACAGACTCATTGAACCGACCTTTATCACCGGGTATCCGGTCGAGGTCTCGCCACTTTCGCGCAGGAATGATGCGGACGCTTCAATTAGTGATCGATTCGAGTTCTTCGTTGCCGGCAGGGAGATTGCAAACGGGTTTTCCGAGCTCAACGATGCAGAAGATCAGGCGGAACGATTCAGACAGCAGGTTGTTGAAAAAGACGCGGGTGACCAGGAAGCAATGCATTTCGACGCGGACTATATTCGCGCACTCGAATACGGCATGCCGCCGACTGCCGGGGAGGGCATAGGAATTGATCGTCTGGTGATGCTGCTGACGGACAGCGCATCTATTCGGGATGTGCTGTTGTTCCCCCACATGCGTCCGGAAGCCGGCTGACAGTACAAGTGATCCGTCCACTGGAACTGCTGATTGGTCTGCGCTACACGCGCGCGAAGCGTCGCAACCATTTCATTTCATTTATATCAATGATTTCGATGTTTGGAATCGTTCTCGGTGTGTGGGCGTTGATCACTGTTCTGTCAATCATGAATGGCTTTCACAAAGATCTTCGCGACCGAATCCTGTTTGTGGTTTCCCATGTGACTGTCAGTGAATACAGCGGGGTACTCTCCAACTGGAAGGACACCGCCAGACAAATCGATGCACACCCTGAGGTCAATGCCCAGGCGCCGTTCGTGTTGGGACAGGGCATGATTACCCACAAAGGTGAAGTGACCGGTGCCTTAATTCGCGGAATAGATCCTGCTGCTGAGCGAAATGTTTCACAAGTCATGAACCATATCGTTGAGGGCAATCCTGATGCACTTCGTTCAGGAGAATTCGGCATTATTCTGGGAGACACTCTGGCGCGAATACTCGGCGTGCGTTTGGGCGAGAAAGTGACTCTGGTAGCACCTAAAGGTAAAGTGACGCCAGCGGGCCTGCTGCCCAGAATGAAGCGTTTTACGGTCGTTGGCCTTTTCAAAATCGACATGCATGAGTACGACAGTGGTATTGCACTGATTCATATTGATGATGCGTCGAGACTTTTGGGCATCAAGGAAGCAGTGACGGGGCTGCGCCTCAAGCTTCAGGACGTGGAACAGTCGCGTCAGGTTAGGCGAGATCTGATCAACACGTTGCCTGGAGATCTGCGTATCCGTGACTGGACTATGGAGCACACAAATTTTTTCAGAGCTTTGGAAATCGAAAAACGCGTGGTGTTTATTGTTCTGCTTCTTATCGTCGCTGTCGCCGCTTTTAATATCGTGTCTACTCTGGTGATGATTGTCACCGATAAGCAGCCGGATGTCGCTATCCTGCGCACGCTGGGTCTGAGTCCCGCAAGTGTGATGAAAGTGTTTATGGTTCAGGGAACCGTGATTGGTATTGTCGGTACGGTCATTGGTGGAATTCTGGGTGTGATTACAGCACTGAACATTGAAACCATAATCCCGGCCATTGAAACTTTCTTCAATACCGAACTTTTTCCATCCGATATTTACGTGATCAGCGATTTTCCGGCTGAAATGCGCTGGAATGATGTCAGTGTCACGATTCTGGTCTCGCTGATACTGAGTTTTCTCGCAACGATCTATCCAGCCTGGAAAGCGTCTCGAGTTCAGCCTGCAGATGCACTCCGTTACGAATGATGACCGCCGCGATTGAATGCCAGAACGTAAGCAAACGTTTCACCGAAGGTGGAATGAATGTCGATGTACTGGATGCTATCGATTTCAGAGTTGAACAGGGTGAACAGGTTGCCATCGTGGGTGCATCGGGGTCCGGGAAGAGCACGCTGCTGCATATTCTGGGTGGACTGGCGGAACCGACCGCGGGCCAGGTCCTCGTCACCGGCCGCGATATCAATGCATTATCTCAGACGGCCAGGGGAACGCTGCGCAACCAGGCGCTTGGGTTCGTATACCAATTCCATCACCTGCTTGGGGAATTTAGCGCTCAGGAAAACGTTGCAATGCCATTGCTGATCCGCAGAGTAGAGCCCGAGAAAGCTTTGCAGTCTGCTGCGGAAATTCTGGAGCGTGTCGGCCTATCCGATCGGCTTGATCACAAACCCGGAGAGCTTTCCGGCGGCGAGCGACAGCGGGCCGCCGTGGCGCGCGCTCTTGTCACCCGACCGAGATGTATTCTGGCAGATGAACCCACAGGGAATCTGGACAGTCAAACAGCGGAATCGATTCATCAGCTCATGGTCGAGCTCAATGAGGAGTACGGAACATCATTGGTAGTGGTGACTCACGATCTCGCACTTGCCGACAAAATGGGGCGAACTGTCGGAATTCAGTCCGGCCGGCTGCACAATATGCCCTGACCCGGGCACTACAGGGATACTTTTTAAAAAGTTTCTGTCAAAGAACTACCAGTTTTTATCGATTAGTTATTTGTTTAGCACAATGAAAATTCTGTCTGTTGTTTTTGGAGTCTTCTTTCTGACCGGTGGGGCTTTTGCATCGGGCATTATGGCCAATGAGGCATGGGTCAGGACGGCACCTCCAGGCGCACCACTGGCAGGTTATTTTGAATTGCGCAATCACGGTGATGCTTCGAGTGTTCTGACCGGTGCGACGGCCGAGGGGTTTACAAACACGATGCTTCATCGCACCGTCGACCAGAATGGGGTGATGAAAATGGAGCATGTGACGCGTGTCGAGGTGTCACCTGGTGAGACGTTTTCTTTTCAGCCCGGCGGCTATCACATTATGCTGATGAAACCGGAAGTTGATGCGAAGGCAGGCGATTCGATTCCAATCACGCTGCAATTTGAGAGCGGCCATGCGATTAGCGTTGAATTTATCGTGCGTGAGGCCGGCGCCACCATGTCGAGCGAGCATAGTGAGATGGATCACGGTGGGTCACACGAATACCATTCTTCACACGGCGACCACTCCTCTCACGATTCATCCCACGGACACGGTGGAGCAGATGGCAAGATAGAGGTTTCGGGACCCGATGCCCCCAGTCTCAAGGTTTCAACGATGAATCACGGCGACGGCCAGTGGATGCTCGTTTTGGCAACAACCAATTTCGAATTCAGGGAGGATATGGCGGACGCTGAACATCAGAACGGAATGGGGCATGCCCACCTGCATATCGACGGCAAAAAGGTGGCACGGCTCTATGAATCTCATTCCATGTTGCCTGAGTTGGAAGCCGGGACTCACAAAATAACGGTGGGCTTGTTCAGCAACGATCATCGTCCAATCTGGGTGAACGGTTCACCTGTTGAAGAAACCGTCACACTTGAAATCGAATGAACTGAGTCTGGCAACAGGATGTTTAAAGACGATTGAGAGACCTTAATGGCAAAAAAACGGCAGTGAAGTGACCGTTCTGACACCTTGCATCCGACTGACCCGGTTAAAAACGGAAGTTGCATTTCGCAGAGTTCGGACAATCAGAACCTGGTCGAACACTGTTTCTTCGACACGATCTATGTCGGGATCTGTAATTAAACTATCCACGACCTGCTGTGGTCGACTGGTGGCAATATAAAACGTTCTTTGCTCAGTGCTGCCGCCTGCTCGTGACAGGTGCTGATTGGTCCAGGCATCGAGCATGGTTTGCCAGAAGTTTTCAGGTAGTGCTTTTGCCGCAGTGATTGTGCTGAAACCCAATACAAACGCAGCTGCAATCAAGCCGGCTTTTGTAAAGATGTGATTGTTCTCCATTACGTTACGGGTGTTGCTGGCGGAAAACTAGCCAATGGATTCGAGGTTGGCATAGGCGGCGATCAGCCATTTAGGTCCCGCGTCAACAAAGTTAACCTGGATGCGTGCATGCTCCCCATGGCCTTCCAGATTAATGACCATACCTTCTCCAAACTTCTGATGGCGGACCTGCTTGCCCGGCTTCAGCCCACCCGAATCCAAAGCGACATTGTTACCGTTACCGTAAAGTGGACGGCTCATGCTGGCGGTTCTGATTTCCTCAACATAATCGCGTGGAATTTCAGTGAGAAATCGAGACGGCTGGCTGTAGTGTTCTCTGCCGTACAGTCGCCTTATCTCTGCATAGCAGATGAAGAGTTGTTGCATCGCTCGCGTCATTCCGACGTAGCACAATCGGCGTTCCTCCTCGAGACGACCCGCTTCTTCAAGCGATCGTTGATGCGGGAACAAACCTTCTTCCATACCGCAAAGGAACACCAGAGGGAATTCGAGCCCCTTCGCGGAGTGCAGACTCATCAGTTGAACGCAGTCTTCCCACTCCTCAGCCTGGCCCTCTCCGGCCTCAAGTGCAGCATTGGCAAGAAACAGCGACAAAATATCCAGTTCCTCGTCTTCATCCGGAATGAAATTACGAGCCGCATTTACCAGTTCCTCAAGGTTTTCCACGCGTCCCTGGGCACGCTCGCCCTTGTCCTTTCGATAGTGATCTAACAGGCCGGAACGCTGCAGGACGTGGTCGGTCAGCTCACCCATCTCCATTTCGTCGCACTCCTCTGCTATCGAAGTAACCAGCTCGAGAAAGCCCGTCAGCGCACCGCGTGCCCGCGGAGGTAAAGTCTCCGCCTCCACTATGGATCTGGCTGCCCGCCACATTGATATCTGTTCGGATCTGGCCAGTTCTCGAACTTGTTCCAGTGTCTTGTTGCCAATACCCCGCGTAGGCAGGTTGACCACGCGGTCAAATGCCGGATCGGAGTCCGGGTTTGTCAAAAGACGCATGTAGGCGAGCGCATCTTTTATTTCCGCCCGCTCGAAGAATCTAAGGCCGCCGTAGACACGATACGGCATCCCCTGGGCCAGAAGCTGTTCCTCAAATACTCGTGACTGCGCATTTGATCGATACAGAATCGCGACCTCGTCACGTCGGTTACCCTGATCAACCCAACTCTCGATTTGCTCAACCGCGAATCGTGCCTCGTCGATTTCATTCGAGGCGGCATACACTCTGATCGGCTGACCATCCCCCGCGTCGGTCCACAGTTCCTTTCCCATCCGATCATCGTTGTGCGAGATTACGGCGTTCGCAGCATTTAGAATGTTGCTGGTTGATCGATAGTTCTGCTCCAGGCGAACAATTCTAGAGCCGTCGAAGTCGGTTTCAAAGCTGAGCAGGTTTTCTACGCGCGCGCCCCGCCATCCATATATCGATTGATCATCGTCACCTACGGCAAAGAGATTTCCGTGGTCTGCTGACAGCAGTTTAAGCCATTGATACTGAATTGAGTTGGTGTCCTGAAATTCATCCACCAGTACGTGCTGGAATCGTTTCTGGTAGGTTTCCCTTACGGTCTGATTGTTTCGAAACAACTCCAGAGTCCGCAACAAAATTTCAGCGAAATCGACCAGTCCAAAGCGCTGACACATTTCCTCATAGGACGCGTAAACCCGATACAGCGTCTGTTGTTGAACATCGTGACCGCTGGGAAGATCGTGGGGTCTTCGTCCCTCTTCTTTGTGATTGTTGATCATCCATTGCAGTTGCCTGGGTGGCCAGTAGGCTTCGTCCAGATTGAGCTCACGCAGTACTCGCCTGACCAGTCGGTATTGATCGTCGCTGTCCAGAATTTCAAATGCTTCAGGGAGCCCCGCGTCATCGAAATGCATCCTTAGTAACCTATGGCACAGACCGTGAAATGTTCCCATCCACATTGCCCCAAACGGCATCTCCAACAGTTCTTCGATCCGTCCCCGCATCTCTCGGGAGGCTTTGTTGGTAAATGTCACTGCCAAAATAGCCAATGGAGAGACGTTCAACCCCTGAATCAACCAGGCAATTCGATGCGTCAGAACCCGGGTCTTGCCGCTACCAGCCCCGGCCAGCACCAGCAGAGGGCCGGGTGGCGCCGAGACCGCTTCACGCTGTGCGTCGTTCAGCGGGTCAAAAATATGCGAAACATCCATGCGCGAATTGTACTTTAGAACGCGCGACAACATTTCCTGTTGGTCCTGCTTTTCTATTCACACTGGCTCTATAGAGAGGCAAAATCAACCCATTACAGTAGCCAACATTAATTACTTACTACGGCTCTCGATGAGAGCTCGGGCAGGAATACACCATGAACAAAGCAGTCGATACCCAGCACCTCGATGCGGAACACATCATAAGTGGCGATAAAGCCCACGTATGGCATCACATCAGCCAGCACAAACCGCTGGAAACAACCGATCCCATGGTCATTGTTGAAGGCAAAGGGCTTCGAGTAAAAGACATCAAAGGCCGGGAGTATCTCGACGCAGTATCGGGTGGCGTCTGGACAGTCAATGTAGGGTACGGGCGGGAATCGATAGCGGATGCCGTGCGCGATCAGTTGGTAAAAATGTGCTACTTCGCTAATTCAGCAGGCAATATCCCTGGTGCGCTCTTCGCCGACAAGCTGATGGATAAAATGCCTGGCCTGAGCCGTGTTTACTATTCAAACTCTGGTTCTGAGGCAAATGAGAAAGCCTACAAGATGGTCAGACAGCTGGCTTTCATGAAAAATGATGGCAAGAAACACAAGATTCTGTATCGCGATCGCGACTATCACGGCACTACCATTACTGCGCTAAGTTCAACCGGCCAACTGCAGCGAAAAGATCAGTACGGCCCGTTTACACCTGGTTTTGTTGAAGTCCCTCACTGCCTGGCGTATCGGTCTCCAAATGGTGACGACCCGGATTTTGGCGTACAGGCGGCAAAGGAAATTGAAAAAGTTATTTTGCGTGAAGGTCCTGACACTGTGGGCTCGCTGGTTTTGGAACCTATTACCGCTGGCGGCGGAGTGATTACGCCGCCTGAGGGGTACTTCGAAACGGTGCAGGAAATCTGCAGTCAATACGGCGTGTTGCTTCATATCGATGAAGTGGTCTGCGGTATGGGCCGAACCGGTACGTGGTTTGGTTACCAGCACTACGGAGTAAAACCCGATATGGTGACCATGGCGAAAGGTGTAGCCAGCGGTTATGCAGCGATTTCGGTGATGGCAACAACCGAGGATATTTTTGGCGAATTTCTTGGCGAGCCCAGTGAAACGATGAAGTACTTTCGTGATATCAGTACTTTCGGCGGGTGTGCAGGCGGACCTGCAGCTGCACTGGAGAATATGCGCATCATTGAGGAAGAGAATCTGTTGGAAAACGTGACAAACATGGGGGACTACCTCATGAGTCACTTACTGGAACTCAAAGAAAAGCATCCGATTGTCGGGGATGTCCGCGGCAAAGGCCTGTTTGCCGGGTTGGAACTGGTCAAGGATCGAGCCAGTAAAGAGCCGGTTCATGAGTCTGTAACCGCGGGAGTCGCCGGGCATTGCCTGCAGCACAGTGCGGTGATGATTGGGCGAACCAATCGAAGTTTTCCTGAACACAACAATACCCTGTGTCTGAGCCCCGCACTCATTTGCACGAAAGGAGATATTGACGAAATTGTTCGAGCCATCGATAAGGCTCTGGCGGATGCAGTCGTCTAAAATGTGATGGGTTATTAGTCGATCCGAGGCGCACTTTTGTGCGCCTTTTTTATGTCACGGTGCCCACCAGATAGGGTGGAAATGCAGATTATGCAGGAGCACTAGTCTGCCATACCTACATCCGTGTAGGCCGCCGCTCTTCCGCGTCCATGCGTTCGCGCCATACCTACATCCGTGTAGGCCGCCGCTCCTGCGCATCCATGCGCTCGCGCCATACCTACATCCGTGTAGGCCGCGGCTCTTCCGCGTCCATGCGTTCGCGCCATACCTACATCCGTGTAGGCCGCCGCTCCTGCGCATCCATGCGCTCGCGCCATACCTACATCCGTGTAGGCAAAAAAATCCCCGAGATCCGTCTCGGGGTGTATGAAAACCATGAAACACCTGATTCATGATTGAGGAGGAATAACTCGAAGTCCATGCTACCGCTATAGAACAAAAAAAGATGTGACAAAAGTCACACAGTTGAAAACTAAATCTTCAGGGATTGGTGTTTAGGAGACTAAACTGAACCTGTGCGACTCGAATTGATGCCCGTCTTTGGTCAATTGAAAGACACACTCAATCTGCAATGCATCGGAGACTCCTGAGCCAATAAATTCCGCAAAGCCGTTGACGTCTTCTCTAAAAAATACAGTTTCTATTGCAATGTGATATCGCAGTTCTTCGCCATTGTCTGTGGGAATCCGGAATGAGAATTCATCATTGCCCTTTAACTTGCCAAGTTGATGAGCGGCAAACGGCATGGGTGCATTCAAACCAGAACTGTGTATGACATTAAATGAAAACGCGGCGTCGCTGCCTTCTCGGGAAATCGATACACGGTGGATTCCAAATGCGTGTATGTCACCACAGACAACCACAAGCTTTTCGGGGCGAGTTGAATGAATTGCGTGAAGCAGCTCAAATAATGATTTTGGAAAACCATCCCAACCGTCTGAGTGCAGACTGCCACCGAAGCCCTCAGACCAGTCGCTTTGATGATTGCGGGGCAGGAGTCGAGAGGGCGAGCACAGAAAAATCGGCTTGCCAAATGTGGGTGTCCCAAGCCACTTTCTGATTTCATCCATTTGATGATCAGAGATCATGGATACGTTCGCAATATTGTGTACGTTTCGCGCCGCACGTTCCGTGCGTGAGTTGATTACAAACGCTCTGAATCCAGGGTCGTCAATTTGCATGAACAGGCGATCATCAGATAAAGGTGCATCCGGCCTCTGGTAGGTTTTATAGGCTTCAGTAGCGTCTGTCGGAGGAGGACCGGAATTGGCCTGGTCCGGCTCCCAGTCGTTCACAATTTCATGATCGTCCAGCATCATATAGGTGGGAATCTTCCGAAAAATGTGTTTCACCTCCGGTTGTTCGAGAAACCGGATATATCGGTGAAAATAGCGGTCATTTCTCGAAGACGGATCAAACAGGCCCGCGGTGGCGTCCGCGTAAATCTGATCACCGAGCAGGATAAGCTTGTCGGGGCGCTCCTCATTGGATCGATTTGACATCTGACGGAATGCAGCCACTGGTTTGTTCTGATCTCCGAGACCTCCAGGATAGAGGCAGCTGGCGACTGCGAGCCGAAATACGGCAGAGCGTTCATTTCGGTCATAGGTTACTGGTCGATGGACAATGCCAAGCCGAATAGAATTTGGTTCTACTCCGAGTCTTGGAGATCCAAACGCCGAAGCCCCCTCTCCGCCCTGTTCAATGTAGAAGAGCCGAAAAATTTTAGCGACTATCCGTTGCAAAACCACATCTTTATCATCGCGGTAAAACGGAATGTCGTTGACGTGCAGCAGCAGCACATTGTCGGTAGATTGCGTTTCTTTCCAGACACTCGAATGATTGCCATCTATCGGTTTTTTCTGCTCGAATACTTCGACGGGTAGCTTTACACGATGCACCAGAGTGTCGGGTCGACCCAGCGGCTGCAGCCAGCAACTGTGTGAAAGATAGGTCTTTGCATCTTCCCTCGAAAAATCACTTGAGGTTACGTTTTCCGGGAGTGGTAAATACGAATAGCCGTTTCCGGGTCGAGGGGCTGTATAAACCGGTACAGCGACAAGCCAGACACTCTCGCCATAAGTCGACACGGGATGAGTGCCGACGATCAACGGCAGGGAGTTTTGCCCCTTCTGTTCGATTGCGAAATCATGGAATACCGGCCCAAAAGCCGGCAGTTCGAGTTGCGGAAAGTTAGGATCGGGTTCATTAGAGCGCTCTTTTGCCCCTTCCTGATCGTCAGTAGTTTCTTTCAGAAAATCAGCGATACCGTCGTAAATGTCTTTTTCTGCTGTCTTCGCGATCAACCAGTCAAGGTGCCCGTAGCCTTCGAAGATTTCAGCTTTGTCGATAGATATTCCATGGGATTTCCATACAGACTCGAATCTCTCGACAGAAGACGGATCGAACAGACTGTTTTCTGCACCATGAAAGACCATTGTTCTGAAATTCCATACCTTCTGTAGTCCCGGTTTGATATAAACATTATGACCCTCTCCGTTGGTGATCATGTTGTACTGCCCGAATCCAGCAGCCTGACGCACTGTGGCAAGATTTAGATTGCCAAAGAAATCATCGATTTTCTTGAGAAAGCTCCTTGGTGCGTTTTCTAAAATGAAGTTTTGACTGTAAAGGGCGTCCACTCGATGTCTGGTTGCCACATAGTCTCTATTGACGAGAGGGTTTATCGGTGTTTCCCTGCGGCGTTCATCTTTTGAGTACGGCAACGTGTAAAGAAGCCGATCAAATAAATCGCCGATTCCTTTTTTCGACCAGTCTTTCTGAAAATTGTAAGACAGGTTTTCCGTGGACTGAATCACCTGTCGAGTCAGGAAGCTCTTGAAAATATTGTCGGGTTTAAACACGACCGTTGGAGGCACCTGAGAAATTACCAGAGACTCGATTTTTCCGGGAAGCTTTTCTCGCAGTTCGCAGAGTCCAAATTTACGTTCCCTTTCCTCAGCGATCGCTCGCTGGACGGGGTCGTGAATGATCTCATTAATACTTCTGAGCGCACTTAGTGCGGACATACTGAACATCGCCGCGCCCATGCAGTGCGCAACGACTTTTACTTTGGAACAGTCGGGACGAGCTTTTAAGATGGCATCTACTGCGATCGGTATGTCTGCCAGTGCGACATCCTCGAATGTGGACGGCAATTCGGATGAATATACGGGTTGATCAGGTCCGGGTCGGTTGTGAAACAAGCCGTCAACCACAACACCCGGGCTCGTCCGTAAGTCCACAATCCAGATGTCAAAATTCAACGGGTGTTGATGCAGGAACGCTGCAAAACCGGGCTTTAACGCGTCGTGCGCAAAGGAATTCCC
This sequence comes from Pseudomonadota bacterium, assembly GCA_039029455.1. GTDB lineage: Bacteria > Pseudomonadota > Gammaproteobacteria > Arenicellales > Poriferihabitantaceae > JBCCGE01. The sequence continues at coordinate 19,029 of JBCCGE010000025.1, forward strand.
GCTGACACTGTAGCCGTGAATCAACATGACCGGCGGCCCGAAGTTTCGGTATCGTGTCAGGTTGATTTTCAGGTCTGACCGGTAGCCTTTCGGAAGCGGTTTGTTGTTCGCGAGACGGTATTTTTCCGAATGTCTTATTTCGACATTGTCGACGGTCAACGGGATGTATTTTCCCTTTACACCTGGAATGGCGTCTTCCCGCGGCAGCCGCTTAAAGCAGGTTTGTGGATTCCTTGGCTCTTCAGGCAACCGGAAGCTCAACAAGTGCATGGAAACCAGCATGCGTACAAAGTAGAGCGCCGTTTGCACTGAATCCACCAACGCGTCAGGCAGATTGCGGTAGCGAGTCATCGCCATCAGTGGATGAGACAACTTAGCGAGAAAAGAGGGGTCGAGGCGTAACCTGTTGTAGCGGCTTCCGCGAGCAAGCCATGGGAATTCCAGAATCGCGCTTTCGGTCAGCTGCTCCCACGGATTTCCGTAGCGAGTGTAGCCAATCGTTTTCTGCGCCACCACCGGCTTTTCCAGGCAGTGGGCAGCAAATTCCTCAATTTCACGGCCGGATGAGTTGCGAGTATTGATGCGTTTTATTCGCATCTGATAATCGAAGGTTCGGCGTTCCCCTGCGGATTCAAGAATGGCCTTGAATACGGCAAATCGGCCCTCTTTATTGTTTCTATTTGACCGGCGATCGTACTGCTGGGAGCTTAAGTGATCCTTTTTTGCAGAAAGTAAATCATAGAGTGGATTCAGCAATTTGGTGCGAATAAGTTCACGAATACCTCTCGAAAACAGCCAGGACAAGGCTGAAACCAGTGTTCGGAAAAGATGGCTGCTCGATCTTCGTTTGAAAATTTCCAATGTCCCTTTGATTTCAAGTTCAATAATCCAAGTGGATTCAGGCACCAGGCGACTGTGCTCAGAATCAGCCGGGCAAAGTCTGATGCGACTGGTCTGATTTTTGACCGTGGTGCCCTGATTGGCCGTTTGCATAATCCGACAGGGCACGTTTGGATCTGATGGGGTTACATTGGCCGTTAGTGACTCCAAAGGAGTAGGGTCGAAATGCAGTTCAGCGTATGCATCAAATATCCGGGTGCCTTCAATAGGCCGATCGAGTTCGATCCGACCCACCATTTTTTCCTTGATATTGATTTGTGTGCGCACAGAATGGCCGTCATCAGGCGCGCCGACGGGCAGCGTTGGTCGTTTGGAGTAGTCACCTGTTTGTGATTCATTATCATTTCTCGGGGCGGCGCCAGCGTGCGAACCCTGTTTGAGTTGGCGACACGACCTCAGTGCCACAGCTGCTATGGTGAGTGCTGGATTGGTACACAACGCGCGTGGAATAATTGATCCGTCGAGCACCAGCAGATCGTCGTAAACCGACTCCTGGTCCTTCACGTCCTGCCGAAATACCTGACCAAGATGATTGACCACTCCATCGGTGCGATTTGTACCCATAACGCATCCACCCAAGGGGTGAACCGTAAAGACGCTGCTGATATCACCCAGTTCAAGGTACTTAGCCAGAGCGCCCGGCAGAGGTTTCCAGGTCGGGTTGAAGTAGACGCTGCTGGCTTCACCAGGTTTTCGATTGGCGTCGGCATTTCGCACCAGCGAGTGCAGGTTTTTTTCGAATTCCTTAAATACCGGTTTGTCCGCGGCGTCCGGCCAGTGTGCTCGCACCGTTGCATCCGTGTGATGACTTTCCCGGGTGAGATCATCACTGACGATTTCTCCATCAGCGTTATCGTTACCCATGCAGGCAACAACCAGACTGTTGCGTACGGCACTATGGTCAACGCTGAATGGATCGTTCCGAGGTTGAGCTGAATCGTGTTTACTTTTGTTGAAGGTGCCTAAAGAATCAAGACTCGCTTTTAGTGTCAGCACTTCTTCAAGCATTGGACGCAGGGACGAAGGAATCGCCAGATCCTCGATTACAAATGGTCCGGCAGAATCTGTCCGGTCAATAACGCCTGATATCGTAGACCCAACCTCTCTTTCCCCCGGTGGTGTGTCAGAGATTGGCGCACTGTTGGTGTCTTTCGGGCCGTTGTAACGAGCCGCGATCATGTCACCATTGCCGGAGAATCGCTTTCCAAGGTGTTTCGAAAACACCAGCTCATTCGTCTCGGATCGTTTCAAAATTCCGGTACTACCAAAAGTCCCGGCGGCCAGTATCACTTTTTTTGCCTTTAGTTCGACGGCATCTTTATGTTGGCGATAGAGTTTGTCGCTGGTAAATCGGCAAACCAGCGTCCACCCAAAGTCTTCGCGATTCAATCTTAGGACGGTGGCGCCTGTATACAGTCTTGCCCCCTTTCGCCTGGCTTCGACAAGCAGGTTGAGGTCGAGAGAGTTTTTTGCATTGTGATTGCATCCACTGAAACAATCTCCGCATTCGACGCACGGTTGCAGCTCGACGCCGCTTTGATTGATGCCGCCGTTGAGGGATATTGAGACCGCTGCGGTTCTCGTTTGCGAGGGTTCTCCGTGAAGATCTTTTAACGCTATGAATTTGGCGAATTTTTCCGGGTTTTGGTGCATTTCAGCGCCCACCAGATTCTTGGCGTCGTCGAAAAGAGACTGTCCTGGCTGTGCAAAGTCAGTGCGGATTGGCTCTGGCCACGATTCGTCGAAAACCGCGCGCCTCGGAATCTCCATGACGCCAGCGTTAATCAGTGATCCACCTCCCAGACCGTTTGCAACCAGAGCACTTGCACCTGTGCCCGCGACTACATCAAACAATCCGTGCTTGTTCTGAAACCGCCCCTTTGAATTTTTTGTGTTTAGTCTGACGTGACCTGGAAGTTCGGCCAGCCGGGTCGGGAAGCTGTTTGCCAGATATTCTTCGCCTCTCTCAAGGACCAGCACCTTCTTGTCGATTGCAGCATAGTGTGCCGCTGCAATTGCTCCACCATATCCGCTCCCTACAATGACAACGTCAAATTTTGTGTCGGCTGAAAATTCAGCGTAAATGTTTTCAAATCCAGTGGACAACCACTTGGTTTTTGGGGTGGGGCTCATTGTTGTGGAATTCGTGTCTTTTCGCTAACCAATAAGTTCCTTAAGTTTGTCGAGTGTGACGGGTTTGTAGACGATCTCCGGTCGTAGAGTGGGACTGATGTGGGTTAACCGGATGTCCGCATCACCAGTCACCAGCACAAACCGTGTCTCGGCGTTAATTAAACGAAGTTCATCGATAACCTGAAGACCATTGATATCTGCCGACAATCGATAGTCAATTAATGCTATATCGAACATTCGGTCACCGGCGGCACGTATTGCCTCGCTGGGTACGGTATGTGCCTCGATTCTGAACCCAAGATCGCCCAGCACGGTCTTCATCGCGGTTAGTACTTCAGGCTCGTTATCGAGTAGCAGGACGTGTTGCGCATGATTCCGTTTCAGGCTTGCAGTCGCAGCGGGTGTGGATGTCGCTACCGGTTCGGTCGTCTGCATGCCGAGGGTAAAACGACTGCCCTTGCCTTTGAGAGATTCAACGCGAATAGAAATATCCTGTAAAGCACACAAGCGGTTTACGATGGACAATCCGAGGCCAAGACCACGACTTCGATCTCGCTCCTCGTTATTGATCTGGTAAAACTCCTCAAATATTTTTTCGCAATCCTGCGGCGCCATACCAACTCCGGTGTCGCTTACCGCCAATTCAACGACGTCGCCATCCAGCTTTAGATCAACGTTGATCTCCCCCTCGTGTGTGTACTTCACTGCGTTGTCGATCAGATTGCGCAGAATCCGTTCCGTAAGTTGTGGGTCCTTGTTTACAATCACGCCATGCGCATTACAACTTACGAGGATTGGTACTGAATGACGGTCACTGAGCCGTGATGCTTCATACATGTCAACCACCCGTTTTATCAGGGAAAACAGATCAAAGTGACTGTAACTTGGTTGAATGACTCCGGAATCCAGCTTGGATATGTCCAGTAAACTGTCCAGCTGTCCGTCTATAGTCGACATTGCCTGCTGCATGTGATCGACAATCTCCTCTTCAGAAGTGCCGGCAACTCGCATTTTTAGTGAGGCAATAAAAAGAGAGAGAGTGTGTATCGGTTGTCGCAGATCGTGGCTTGCCGAGGCCAGAAAGCGGGTTTTCGAACTGTTGGCGTCTTCGGCGCGTTTTAAAGCGTGACTGAGCTGACTGTTGGCGAGTTCTTTTTCGAGCCTGGCTTCCTGAGCGAAGTGGAAGCCCTGATGAAACTCCCGGGCCAGACCAATAAATATCACTGTTAGCAATACATAGATCATGCCAACGAGATAAAAAAGCGGATCGGCACCAAATGCCTGTGGCGACACCAGAATTGCGATGATCACGCATCCCATAAGCGGCAGACAGAAAGAGAGGAAAAGGGGACGGTATCCACCTGTTGTTCCAATTGCTCCGACGCTGACAGAAATTAGCAGACTCGATACTACCAATCGTTCAATGTCTGAAAGGAAGGGGATAAACATCATGCAACTCCCCAGAACAAAGCCATTTAGCAGTGCCAGTGATTGCGCGTGTTTTAGCTTTTTTGCGGTGGAGAGGTGTTGGTTGTCAGGCAGTTTTGGCAAAATCCACCACCGGATAAGCTGCACCACCAATACCAGCAGTAACCAGCCAATGGTCAGGGTGTTGGGAACTTTACCGAAGACAAATACAGCGAGCAGTGATGCGCCTGCAATGATTACAAACGGCATCCGCGCAGCCTGAGAGCAGAATAGATTCAGAACTTCCTGTCTGACCAGTTCAGAAGTTGCTCTCATGACGCTGATTGCCTTCGTTCACGGGCGGTTGCATGCAAGAATTACTGTTTCTGCAATTCAAGCTGGCTGGCCACACAAAGTGCTTGTGTACGATTTTCCACACCCAGAACACGGTATGCCGCACTTAAGTGCGCTTTTACGGTGCCGACAGATAGATCCAGCTTGCGCGCAATAATTTTGTTGACGTTGCCATCCATCGCCAGAAACAGAACTTCCCGTTGCCTCGCACTGAGATTCTCCAGAATGTCCACTTTAGTCGGTTCCTGACTGTTCGAATCAGTATGCACCAGAATCTGCGGCGGGAGATAGACGCCCCCGGCAAGAATCAATTTAAGCGCTGCAATCAAAAGGTCGGGAGTCGATGATTTTGGAATAAAGCCGGCAACACCCAGATCAAGTGTGCGAATAATTTTGTCGGGTCGTTCCTCGGAACTCACGATCACAAGGCGAGAATCGGAAAAGTTTTTTCTTACAGTGGCTATATTATTTTCGTGATCAGTGCCTGGAATATAGAAATCGAGCAAAATCAGGTCGATGTTCGTATCTGCGCAAGAGCGAACGGCATCTGCCACATCTGATGCTTCGTGGAATGTTATTTCGCTGTCAAGATCAGTCAGTAAAAGGCGTAATCCAGACCGAAACAGCACGTGATCATCGATTGCAAGAATGTTCATCGCTTTCATTGCGGAATTATGAGTTCATTATTGTTTGTTCTTTGCGGAAATCACGAACATTCATAGTGTAAACGGAATTTCTCCCGACGGTATCGGACCGTGTGGTATCTCCACTGATCAGATGGGGTCTTACCATGGTCAAAAAAAAATTCTCAGTTTCTCTGAGACTAGGCGACCAGGCGTTCCGAGCTCAGATATTTCGTCGCATACCGCAACAGGCAATTAGGGCCGCGAATATCCAGTTTTTTGCAAATGTTATGGCGGTGATTGTTAATAGTGCGAATGCTTGTGCCAAGAATTCCAGCGATCTCCGCGCTGCTTTTTGAATTCGAAACCAGCATCAGCACTTTCTTTTCAGTTCTTGTCAACGACCATAGATCTTCAGTTTCATCGTTGATTGTCGCCACCAGATTTTGCGAAAAACTGGAGGAAATAAAATGCTTGCCTCTTCTCACCTGATCCAGACATTCGACCAACTCGGATTCTGTATGATTTTTGGGAATATAGCCCAATACGCCAAATGTCATCGCCTGTTTCAGGTGTCGTCGCTGATTTGAGACTGACATCAAAATGCACTTCGGAGCTCGTCCGCATCGATTCAGTCTGGCTACAAGATCCAGACCGTTAAGCTGCTGCTCCGAATATTCGATCAGCGCAATGTCCGGATTGTGCGATCGTATGCGCCTGATGGCCTCAGGCTCGTCTTTTGCTTCTGCTACCAGCTTAACTTTCGGCAAAGTCGCCAGAAATTCCCTCAGACCGCGCAGGAAAAACGGGTGACTTTCAACAACGGCAATTGTAGTGGGGGTATTAATCATTATTTACCTGTCAGTTGGGTATTTATCTGAGTAACCCATCCTAAACAGGCTCGGGATTAGTTCCTATTAGCCAAAGGTTTAGTGGCGCTACACCGAGGTCCAACTATTGAAAATGAGCAGCCTTGCTCATTTTCAATAGCCACATGCTGTGATTTCATGAATTTGCAGTACAAATCAACAAACAGCGCCCAATGAAGTCACAACGAAAAAACCATCTGCTAAAGCCTCGACACGCATTAAAGACACTGGGGATAACCTCCGTTAGTGCAGCTTAGGTCTGATCCGCACCGGTACCGGGGGTGTTGCGCGTGGTCCGATGTTCAATATCGCACAGAATTCAGGAATCACACCCGGTCAGGGCGTTGGCGCTGACGGAGGGGCGGGCGGAGCAGGAGTCGGTTCTATTAATGCGGCTGCATCTGACAGGAGTTCAACCGCGGGCAATCCCGGTGCAAACAAAGGCTTTGTGCGTATTACCTATTCCTAGATCACCGGTCAAGCGGTCATCGAGACGCACTCTCAGTTGCAACAGGGACGTTGATTTTTTTCCCCACCGTTCGGTTTACTTTAATCAGTCAAATAATTTTGATCTGCATTGAAATGCGGCGTAGCATTGACAGTTATTCGCATTTTTTGAAATCAACACGAGGTGGTAATGGTTGCCGATACAGCCATTGTAAATGTCAAGATTGTCGATGGCTCCGGAGCCGCTCCAACTCCGGGATGCGTGACCATTGTAAAGGACCGCATAGGGACAATAAGTAAGGATTTAAGAGGGTCCGCCCAGGAGATTGTTGACGGCAGAGGTAAGGTGCTCGCACCGGGGTTTATCGACGCTCACACACACGATGATCGCGCTCTTTTGGCGCACCCTGACATGACGGCTAAACTCAGTCAGGGTGTGACCACTGTCGTCACTGGAAATTGCGGCATCAGTCTGGCACCGCTCGAGGAAAAAGAACCGGTTCCACCGCTAAACCTACTGGGTGACCGGGCGTGTTGGCGATATCCGGACTTTGATTCGTATGCCGAGGCGCTGGACCGGAGGCCACCCGCGCTTAACAGTCTTATGCTGATCGGGCACTCGACACTTCGAGTTAGCAGTATGACCGAACTTGATCGCCCGGCCTCAAAATCAGAGTTGGATCGCATGTGCGCTTCACTGGATCAGTGCCTTGTCAGCGGAGCGGCAGGTATGTCGACTGGACTCGCGTATCCACCTGCCTGGAATGCGCCTACCGAAGAAGTAGTCGAACTGGCGTCTGTTCTAAAAGATCATCGTAAATTGCATACCACGCATATGCGGGATGAGGAAGATGACATCATATCGTCAATAGAAGAAACACTGCGGATAGGACGGGAAGCAGATGTCCCGGTTTTAATTTCTCATCACAAAACCTGTGGGCGCGAAAACTGGGGTCGCACGCGCGAAACACTTTCGTTGATCGCAGATGCCCGTCGAAGTCAGTCGGTGTGTTGCGATGTGTATCCCTATACGGCGAGTTCAACCGTATTGCTGCGGGAATTCGTAACTCGATCGGAAAGGGTGATGATCACCTGGTCGACGCCACTACCTGAGTTCGCCAAAATGGATTTGAGCGATATAGCCAAAGAACTGAAATGTGATCTCTATGAAGCTGTCGACCGACTGCAACCTGCAGGCGCAATTTACTTTCAGATCGCTGACGAGGATCTTGAGCGTGTGCTGGCGTATCCTGATGCTTTAATTGGTTCCGATGGGTTGCCTCACGATCCCCATCCTCATCCCCGACTCTGGGGAACATTCCCCCGTGTTCTGGGCCACTATGCGAGAGATTGCAACTTGTTTACTCTCCAGGAAGGTGTTCGGAAGATGACGGGTGCGACCGCTGAAACATTTGGTATGCGAGACAGAGGATTTATTCGCGAGGGCATGTTTGCTGATCTGGTTCTGTTTGACCCGGAAACTATCATTGACCGGGCCACCTACGAGGAACCCGATCAGCCAAGTGCAGGCGTCGACACTGTCTGGATCAATGGATCGTGCGCGTTTGATAAAGGTCGATGCACAGAAAATTACAAGGGTCGGCTGCTGACCGCATTCAATAACCTTTAGTCTGAATTTATCCGTCGTTGTACAAGACCCTGTCGCACAAGGCTTTCACAAAAGAGAGGTGAAGTTTTAGCCAGTTTCTCAAACGGCAAACGACCGGCACGCTGAATATAGTCGAGTGCAAATTGCCAGCGTCCCTGTTTCATCCTCTGGTCAAACGTTTCGTACCAGTTCGCGGAAGTCACTGCGGCACGGGTAATTTTCTCCAATACAGGTTGCCGGGCAGTCTGATAATTTTCAAACGCATCCGGCAATTGAAAATCCGCTTCCCTTAGTGCTCTAACCAATGCGATGACGTCTTCCAGTGCCAGTCTGGTTCCGGAGCCAATCGAAAAATGTGCGGTATGCAACGCGTCTCCAACCAGTACAGTGTTGCCGACAAACCATTGTCGACACGACAGCACAGGAAACCGTCGCCAGACCGAGTGATTGGGAATCAGGGTTGAATGGTCGAGTTGTTGGGCAAACAGTTTTTCGCATTCCAGTCTATACTGGTTCTCGGACATTTGTTCAAAACCAGAGCGTTTATAAACGTCAGGTGTGGTTTCTATAATGAATGTCGATTGATCTTTGGCATAAGCATAGTGATGTGCGTTCATCGGACCATATTCAGTCTCGATAAACGTTTGAGTAAGTGACGAGAAGTTCTGCGAACTGCCGAACCAGACAAAATGATTGTCAAGATTGTAGACCTCTCTACCGAATTCATCGGGGTATTGCTCGCGTATAACAGAATTGATGCCGTCCGCTCCGATCACAAGATCTGCGGCAGGAAGGCGCTGAGGATCCACTATGTTTTCCAGAAAAAGCGGATAGATGCCGAGTTCTGCAGCGCGTTTTTGCAGAAGTCTCAGCAGTGTCAGGCGTTCAATCGCGGCAAACCCAATGCCGTCAATCACCACACTCCCTTCCGGATGATTGATCCGAATGTCCTGCCATTTCAACATGTGCGGCTCAATCAAATCACTTGTTTGGGGGTCGTCCTGTCGAAGAAATGCAAGCGCCTGCGACGAAAAAACAACACCAAATCCGAATGTGGCGTCAGGTGAGTTCTTCTCAAAAACCTGTATCGAAATATCCGGCCGGTGCTGCCGCAGCAAAATAGCGGCATACAATCCTGCGGGGCCGGCTCCTACAATAGTGATTTTCATCGGCTGTTCACCATAGTTGTCTCAGCTCAAAGCTATCCTATCCAATACGTAGAGCCAGACACATCCGATAAAAAGCATGACTATAACGTAGGGCATATTCCACCAGGCCGCCTTTATGCTGGGTATTCCGTAACGGCCCTGAAAAACCAGGTGAGTTCCGGAGAGATAGCAGCCCGCAGTACCGAGATTCCAGGAGAATAAATAGGTCGCTGCAAGTAAAGACGGGTTGGGGTTAAGTTCGAGAATCAGTGGAGTGAAACTGGAAATCAGTATGATTGGGTGTATTCCGACGACAGCACAAAGCACGATACAGCATAGTGTGATGCCGGCGGTTGTGCCGTCAAATACGCTAAAGGGTGACGAAACCATGCCCGCCGAGATCAGAGACGACATGCCGGCGGCGAGAACCCCCGCGGCGAGAAACAGTATCAATTCATTGATCGATCGGGGCAGCGCCAGAAAAATGTGGTTTTTTAGTTTGTTCTGGCACGATATCAGGCCACCGCGAACAATCAATAGCACGACGGTCAGACACAGTGCGCTGAGTGCAATCACAATCAGAATGGAAAGATGGGGCAACAGCCATCGACAGAGCAGCACTATTGTCATCAGTACTCCCGGAATCAGCAGGTCAGATCGCCGCAATGGATAGCCGACGAATGTCGACATTTCTGATCGAAACCGAATGCGGCTGTCCGCGATCGTGAACAGAACTCCGGCAAGCGCAAAGGGCAACCCGGCCAAGATGACCCACTCAAGCTCCGCAAATTCAACATAAGTCAGAACCGCTGCCATCGCCGCAAAAAATGGTGACCAGCTGGACATCGCGCAAAAAACGCGGGTGATGGATTGCGACGTAAACCGGGCAAGCGGTCGTTCGTGGTGGATTCGGTCAGCAATCAGAATCGGAGCTGACACATTAATTACGGAACCGAAAACACTGACGCTGAGCAATGTGCTGTAGAACGCTTTCTCACCAACGGGTAATTTGTGTTGCGTACCCACATCGGGCAGCGCCACCAGTTTCAGAAACCCGACTGCAGCAATCATCGTGAGGAGTGCAGTGTTGCTTGAGAACACTTCGGTCCAGTCTATTTCAGCGCCATTGGATTGACCAAGATAAAGTAACAACAGTCCCGCGGTAATCAGCAGGCTGATCTGAATCCGAAGCAGTGTGGTGGTCAGTCCAATCAGCAGAACTGCAGCGCCCCAGGCTGCAACTCCGGACAGCGCCAGCAGCATCCCGGACAGATTCCCGGGCATCAATCCGCGTATAATGATTGACACGATCATTGCACTGATCAGCAATCCGCCGAGTCTATGTTTCATCGTGCGTAAGCGTCATTGCAGTGGTTGGGGGATCGGGCGTCACTGGCGTCTGTTCAACGATGCAAGCTTACTGTATTTGCGACGCAAAAACGGTGAGGTAGATAAAATTTGATAGTGGGTGTGAACCACAGATTACAGAAAATTCCGGTACCCTGATCGTGCGTACAAATGTCGTTATCGTAGGTGGCGGTCCTTCGGGTTTGTTGTTGTCTCAACTGCTGCATCTTCAGGGCATCAAGTCTATCGTTCTGGAGCATCGTTCGAGAGATCATGTGCTGGGACGAATTCGAGCCGGGGTGCTTGAACAGGGTACTGTCGATCTTCTGATTAAAGCAGGGATGGGCGATCAGATTGCCCGGCACGGTGCGGTTCACCCGACGGTTGGTATCGCCCACGAAAACGAATGGCATCACATTCCTATCGCTGAGCTGACTGACGGTAAAACCGTGACGGTGTTTGGTCAGACCGAAGTGACTAAAGGACTTTATGCCATCAGGGACGCAGTCGGCGGTCAGACTTTTCACAACGTTGAAGATGTCGACATTAACGGCATTGACAGCGACACCCCGTCCGTAAGTTTTCGAATCGACAAAGAACTTGTGCAGGTCGACTGCGATTTTGTAGCCGGATGTGACGGCTTTCACGGTGTCAGTCGATCAGCAATGCCTGCAGATTTGCGGCAGGAGCATCACCTTCAGTACCCGTTCGGTTGGTTGGGTGTTATGTCGGAAACACCGCCAGTGGCTGACGAGGTGGTCTACATCCATCATGCCGATGGGTTTGCATTGTGTTCGATGCGGAGCCCGGAACTGAGCCGTTACTATATTCAGGTGCCGGCATCAGAGACGATAGGTGAGTGGTCGGATGATCGTTTCTGGGAGACACTCAAACACCGGATGCCATCTGAACTTTCAGCGAATCTGGTCACCGGTAAAAGCATCGAAAAGAGCATCGCACCGCTGCGGGCCTTTGTCTACGGTCGCTTGTCGTGGAACCGTCTTTTTCTGGCGGGCGATGCCGGACACATTGTGCCGCCGACCGGTGCAAAAGGATTGAACCTGGCGTTTTCAGACGTACACTATCTGTCTACGGCTTTGACTCGCTTTTACCGGCAGCAGGATGAAACCGCACTTCAGCGCTATTCAGATATCGCGCTTCGACGTGTTTGGGGCACGGTGCGTTTTTCCCTGCAATGCACGAGAATGCTGCACCGATTTCCGCAGCAGACGGCGTTTGAAAACCAGATACAACTGTCCGAGCTGGCCCACTTGACGGGAAACAGTTCGGCGAGCCGCGTATTTGCGGAGTGTTATGTAGGATTACCCTTTGACCCGATTTGAATTTGTAGAACTATGAAAATCTGTATGGCTGGCGAAGGCGCATTCGCCCACAAACATCTTGATGCTTTGCGAAATATCGCTGATATCGAGGTGGTTACTCTTGCCGGAGGAGTCGAGCATGACACCAAAGCCTGCGCCACCAAATACAATATTCCGCACTGGTCGCTTAACCTTGAGGAGTGCCTCTCTCAAAACGGAGTAGAGGCCGTCATTGCAGCCACACCAACACCAATTCATGCTTCTCAGGCGCAGCAGATTCTCCGGGCCGGAAAGCACGTGATGATCGAAATTCCAATGTCTGAATCACTGGCTGATGCTGAGGCCGTCTGTGCGGCTCAGAGGGAGACAGGGCTGGTGGCAATGGTTGGACACACGCGACGGTTTAATCCCAGTCACCAGTGGATCAATAGCAGAATACGAAATGGCGAGCTGACTATTCAGCAGCTGGATGTGCAAACATTTTTCTTCAGGCGCAAAAACCTGAATGCACTGGGACAGCCTCGCAGCTGGACCGATCATCTGTTGTGGCATCACGCCGCGCATACAGTGGATTTGTTCGCTTATCAGACCGGAGAAGACATTATTGATGTACAGGCTATACAGGGTCCGATCCATCCGGACCTTGGCATTGCGATGGATATGAGTATTGGTCTGAAGACGCGTTCGGGCGCTATTTGTACGTTAGCATTATCGTTTAACAATGACGGTCCGTTAGGCACATTCTTTCGATATATTTGTGACAATGGGACCTACATTGCACGCTACGACGATCTCGTGGACGGTAACGAAAACCCGGTCGATCTGTCGTCGGTTGATGTATCAATGAACGGTATTGAATTGCAGGATCGGGAATTTTTCGCCGCCATCCGGGAGGGTCGTGAGCCCAATGGCAGTGTTCACCAGATTTTGCCCACGATGCAGGTGCTGGACGCTTTGGAACGTGCACTCGAGGAAAAGGGTTAGAAATATGAGAAATCTCAATCGTGATCAACAGGAACTCAAGGCTTCGGCTCAACGCCTCGCAGAAGAGGTTATCGCCCCACGAGCGGCGGAAGTGGACCAATCCGAGTCTTATCCGTGGGATAACGTGTCCGCACTGACTGACGCCGGATTCATGGGCATGACAATTCCGGAAGAGTTTGGCGGCAGAGGTCTGGGGTATCTTGAGGCGGTTCTGGTCATCGAAGAGATGGCTAAAGTTTGCGGTGTTACCGGTCGTATTGCGGTTGAGGCCAATATGGGCGCAATTGGTGCAATCATGGCCTATGGCACTGATGAGCAGAAAAGACTGGCTGCCGGACTCGTTTTGGCGGGCGATAAGCCCGCAATTTGCATTACCGAGCCGGATGCCGGAAGTGCGGCGACGGAGATGTCGACAACAGCTGTGCGTGAAGGCGACCACTTCGTAATTCATGGCGTCAAACACTGGATTACCGGGGGCGGAGTCTCAAAATTACACTTGATATTCGCTCGCGTTGAGGAAAAAGGGCAGTTTATGGGAATTGGTGGTTTTATAGCGGTACGAGGAGAAACTGAAGGACTGGTTGTCGAGTCCAGAGAACCCACAATGGGCTTGCGAGGAATTCCTGAGACGAGGGTTCGATTTGAGAACCTGGTGCTGCCTGAATCCCGTTTCCTGTTTCCTCCAGAAGGTATCCGCAGAGGCTTTGCCGGATTGATGAACGCATACAATGCGCAGCGTGTGGGGGCCGCCACAGTGGCACTTGGGATTGGTCAGGGCGCTTACGAACGGGCGCTGGATTTCGTAAAACGACGAGAGCAATTCGGCCGGCCAATCGCCGAATTTCAGGGTTTACAGTGGATGCTGGCCGATATGTCGATCGGACTGACTGCCGCGCGAACACTCATCCATGCTGCAGCTGTTAGTGGCGATGGACCGTTTCCCGACATGCAGCTGGCCGCTCAGGCGAAGGTGTTTTCTTCTGAGACCGCCGTTCGCGTTGCCAACGATGCACTGCAACTTCACGGTGCAGCCGGATACTCCCGAAACAATCCCCTTGAGCGAATGGCCAGGGATGTGCGCATGTTTACCATAGGTGGCGGCACGGCGCAGATTCTGCGCACACAGATCGCGGGATCGATTCTGGGAATGAAAGTCCCGCAAACCCGTGACGGATACAGCAAGCAGGCCGAGGCCAGAGCTAGATCAGTGTAATTGCCACAAAGTGGCAGATCCCCCCGGCAATGACGAACAGATGCCATATCTCGTGACACCAGGGCACCCAATGATCCAAAACATAGAAAACAACGCCGATCGTATAAATCACACCACCCGCGATTAGCCAGTAAAGACCGCTGGCAGGCAGTCCGGCCACAATGGCATCAAAAGTAAACAGACAGGCCCACCCCATAGCCAGATACAGCGCTATCGGGATGATTCTGGGTCCTTTTAAAGGTAGAAACTCCACCGCAACCCCGGCAGCGGCCATGCCCCAGATCGCACCAAAAAGCCACCATCCTATGCTGCCCTGAATCGCGACCAGAGCAAATGGGGTATAGGTCCCGGCGATCATCAGATAGATCGCCAGATGGTCGAGCTTTTTGAAGATGCGTTTGGCTTTGCCTACCAGACTGTGATACAGCGTGGAAAAAAGAAAAAGCAGGAATACGCTGGCGCCATATATGCTAACGCTGACGAGTCGTGTCGGATCGCCGTTAATTGCCGCGATCGTAATCAGAACAGAGGCCCCGGCAAGAGCCATTGCGGCGGCCACAAGATGACTAATACTGTTGAAACGTTCTCCCCGAACCATAATTTCAGTATAGCAATGGCGCAGGGAAGTCGTCGTTATTTAGGCGTTATTATCTGTAAAACGATACCCTACGCCGTAGATGGACTCGATCCATTCGACCTCGCTATTGGCGGCTGCAGACAGTTTTTTTCTCAGGTTTTTGATATGGCTGTCGATGGTTCGGTCTGATACAACCCGGTAATCATCGTATGCAGCGTCGAGTAATTTTGTTCGCGAAAATACAACACCGGGTTTTTTGGCCAGTGCAAAAAGCAAACGAAACTCAACCGGGGTAAGGTCCAGTGCGATTCCGTCAAGGCTGGCTTGAAACTTGTCGGCATTTAGTCGCAATCGTTCGGATTCTGCTGAATTTGTCTCCGCTTTCGCCAGTCTGCGCTCGATGGCATTGACGCGCGCGACCAGTTCTCTGGGACTGAAAGGTTTACAGACGTAATCATCTGCGCCAAGTTCGAGCCCGAGAATTCGGTCGATTTCCTCCACCCGCGCGGTCAACATCACGATAGGCACATCAGACTGATGCCTGATTTTTCGGCACAGTGTCAGTCCGTCTGCTCCCGGTAACATGACGTCCAAAAGGACAAGGTCGGGTGCGTTTTCGGTGAGCCAGGGCAGGACCTGATCACCGTGATCAAGATGTGTGGTTGCATAACCTTCCGCTTGCAGATAGTCGATGACCAGATGAGCGATCTTGGACTCGTCTTCTACAATCAGAATATGGCGGCCACTCATATCTGCTTTCCGGGTTGCAGAGGCAGGGTGACGCGAATCATCAGGCCACCGAGACCTGATGGCGCTGCGGTGATAGAGCCGCCGTGGGCTTCAATAATTGATTTGCTGATGGACAGGCCAATGCCGGCTCCTCCGGTTGATCGATTTCTGGAATTGTCTACGCGGAACAGTCGGTCGAAAAGACGCTCTCTGTCTTCTGTGGAAACGCCAGGGAAGCTGTCCTCCACAATTATGAAGCAGACTTTGGAATCCGATTGGACCCTGACCTGGATTGTGCCGCTCCGAGATGTATATTTGATTGCGTTGTCGATGAGGTTTGTAACGACCTGTTTTATTCGACTGCTGTCGACAACTGCCCGACAGGGCTGATCAGCTTTAAGTGCAAGAGTTAGTCCTGCCGTGCTCGCGCGATTCTGGTGATGATTGACAACATCGCTTACGAGTTCAGCCAGGCTGGTCTCGTGAAACTCGAAATCAAGGTTTCCCTGATCTGCATTTGACAACAAACTCAAATCTTCTACCAGTCCGATGAGCCGTGTGACTTCATTGTTCAGCGAGGCACTGGTTTGAGATGTAAGGGTTCTGACGCCGTCCTGCACAGCTTCGATCTCGGCCTTGAGCACAGTGAGCGGTGTTCTCAACTCATGTGCAATATCCATTATCCATTGCCGTCGCATTTGCTGATTGCGCTCGAGTGATTCGGCAAGTCGATTAAAATCGCGCGCAAGCTCTCCAAATTCATCGGTACGATTGGTGGCAATTCTTTTTTCCAAATCCCCGCTCGCCAGTTTGTCTGTTGCATCCTTAAGCGCTCTAATTGGAGATATGAAATATCTGGAAAGCAAAAATGCGGTCAGTGCAGCGGTTGCAACTGTCAGCACCAAAATCCATACTAACAAACCACGCTGTTGTCCCAGAAAACTCAGCTCAGGGCGATCTCTAAGACGGTTGAGTTGGGCGAGTTGCAGCCATCCTACCGTGTCCGCTCCGACAACAATCTCTCGAACGGAGGCCTGCCCCTGAGTTCTGCGGCTGCCGGCGATCCAGTGGCGTTGATGGTCCAGCAAAGAGAGTCTTCGATGCAGTCTGAACTCGCCGGGTGGTGGAGTTCTTCCGGGATTATCGTGCGAAACTGAAGGCCGTATGGCAGAGTGAATCGATTCGCGAACCAGACGCCTCCACATTCTGGGGTTTCTCTGCAAAAAATTCCAGGAACCGTGCTCCTCGAAACGTTGTTCGAGTCGTGTTGCCAGACTTTCAAGCTGTTGCTGTTCAACATCCCTGATATAGCTGAGGAACCCCTCGTTCAATTGCCAGCGTGCAAGCATTACCATGCCGGTTGCGACTACTGTTATCGCAGTCAGCAACGCCATAAAGACCTTTGTTGTAATGCTGAATTTGGGCAATTGTGTCGACACTCGGCGGTGTTCGGGATTGACGTTATACCTTGTCCGGAGACGATCATAGGCCTGTAAGACGTATCTCCACAATGACTTCACATTTCATCCACAGAAAATGACGAATTCACTACTACCCTGCAATCTCCATTCATCAGGAAATCGATATGAAATCGAAAAACATTTTTAAGGTTGTGGTGCTGCTGGGATTTGGCGCCATGGGTTTTCAATCCTCAACAGTTTTCGCCGACGGGGCCAAACAGGGCAAAAGAAAGGACGCCGGTCGAATACTTCGCATACTCGATCTTAATCAGGACGGTGAGATATCGGCGAGCGAAATTGATGCGCGTAAAACCGGCCAATTCGAGAGCTTTGACTCGGACAACAGCGCGTCGTTCAACCTTGGAGAGTTTCAGCAGCTTTGGCTGGAGCAGATGCGAGAGCGCATGGTTGATCGATTTCAACATCTGGACGCGGACGGCGATGGTGAAGTTACACGTGAAGAGTTTTCAGCACCGATAGACCGAATGCTTGCTCGACACGACGCTAATTCGGACGGGGCGTTGTCGAGAGATGAACTCCCGCGCAAACGGAAAAAGCAACGTCGTCAATCTGACAGCTCGCAAGGGTACTGACACGGAGTGTCCAGGACAGTCAGAGCGGGGTTGCGGGGTAGTTTAGCCGCAGCCCCGCCAATTCACGCTGCAATACGCTTCAAAAAAAGACGGTTTTCCTGGCGAATAAATTTGTGTTCTTTCGCAAACGTATAATTCTCCCTTCCCATCGGATCCGACGATAGCCTGGCCCGATATGCTTCGTAAGCGGCCAGGTTGTCGATATGATAGATGCCGTACGCAGTCGTTAGTGATCCCTCATGCGGTCCAAAATAGCCGACAAGACTGGCGCCGTTTCGAGGAATGATCTGTTCCCAGTTTCTGGCGTATTGCTCAAAAAGCTCGGATTTATGTGGATCAATCTCATATTCAATAACACAGGTAATAGTCATAAATTTAGCTCATTGATTTTTTATTGGCCGCGAACTTTACGCCTTGCAGGTTACGGAATGGTTCGATCCGGATCGAACTGTTATGTCGGGGTGACGATATGAATAGGCTAGAATGGGGACATGAACAGCGGAACCGAAATTGTGAAGGTGGCGGCCTTGATTGGTGATCAGGCCAGAGCCTATATGCTCACCGCATTGATGAGCGGTCGCGCCCTTACCGCGACGGAATTAGCCAGCATTGCCGGTGTAACCCGTCAGACCGCCAGTTCACATCTAGGCAAGCTGAAAGACGCAGGTCTGGTTGGTGTCGCTACTCAGGGTAGGCATCGATATTTCAGACTCGCTGCACCGGACGTCGCACAGTTGCTGGAGAATCTTATGGGAGTGGCCCAACGGACGGGTGCGACCACACTTCGTGTAGGACCTCGGGACCCCGAACTGCGCAAGGCTCGGGTATGTTACGACCATCTTGCTGGTGATCTTAGCGTCGAGTTGTACGACGCATTGGTGAAAAACAGATGCATTCGGCTTTCATCCGATACAGACAGCAACCAGGTCCTGACGCTGACCCGGAGGGGGCGCGAGATGATCAGCTCACTTGCAATCGATATTGATCCCAGGCCGGGGTCGCGACGCCCGCTGTGCAGACCCTGTCTGGACTGGAGCGAACGTCGTTATCATCTCGCAGGTCAGCTGGGCGCACGAATCCTTGATTTTTGTTATCGTAAAAAGTGGGCCAAACGATTGCCCGATAGCAGAATTGTGGTGTTTACGACGCGTGGTGAGGCGGCATTTCGGGCGACGTTTCTTGGTCAGCACCAGGAATTTGAAAACAATCTGAAAAAATGAAACTGTGTACTTTTGAAGAATCCGAGCGGGCTCGTGTTGGTGTGGTCAGAGAGGATGGCGTGGTCGACCTGTCTGCGGCTCCGGAGAGTATACGAGTCTCTGATATGCGGGTGCTTTTGAATAAAGGCAAAGTAGTCATGGAAGAGGTGGCAGACTGGTCCCGGTCCGTTGAGTCATCATTTGAGATGTCTAACATAAGGTTGTGCGCACCAATCCTGAATCCGTCGAAGATTATGGCGATCGGTCTAAATTATCGTGATCATGTGGAAGAGTCAGGTTTGCAACCGCCTTCACTCGCGCTGATGTTCAGCAAATTTCCGTCTGCAATTGTTGGACCCGATGATGATATCGTCTGGTCGGACGCGCTAACGTCTAAAGTCGATTATGAGGTAGAGCTCGCAGTTGTAATCGGTGCTGAAGTAAAAAACGCGACTCAGGAAGAGGCAATGAATGCTGTCGCAGGGTATACGATTTGCAACGATGTTACTGCGCGGGACCTGCAGCTGGAAAAGGGTGATCAGTGGTTAAGAGGCAAGTGTCTTGATACGTTTTGTCCACTTGGACCCTGGATTGTGACCTCCGACGAAATTCCGGACCCACACGCGCTGAATCTGCAGACTCGTGTCAACGGTGATCTGCGACAGGATTCGAACACCAGACATCTGATTTACGACATTCCATATCTGATCAGTTATCTATCGGCCGCTTTCACGCTGTATCCTGGCGACATAATCTTGACCGGCACGCCCGCTGGTGTCGGTGCTTTCAGCGACCCACCTGTCTGGTTGAAACACGGTGATGAAATCACTCTTTCGATAGACCCTATTGGAACGCTGAGCAACTCCTGCAGAGTGTCATCAGTTGGGTGATTTTTCCCTGATGCATGAGTTCCCGGAGCTCCTTTTCGGGAGCGTGCGGGCCAGGATGAACCACGAAATTAAGCCTCTAAAGACGACTTGCATCGCCACAAGGACAATTCGGATTTGTCCCAAAATCAGTCAAAAAAGATGCGAGCTCTTGATTTATAACGCTGTATTTTTACAATCGGCCCGCCTTTATAAACGATTCGGACTAGCTCCAATGCGCTACCGGTTCACCAAGAACGTTTAGATCCGGTGTCACCCCCAGACCCGGATTCTCAGGTGCCCTGACACCACCCTCAGTCAGATCAACATCAATCACACCGGTGGATCGGGATACCATGCCTCGAACATCGAGCACGCAGCGAAGATTTTTTAAGGGTACGGTCTGCCCGAGATGAAGGATTGCGGCGAATGCAATTTCAGATCCCACGGTATCCTGAATACTCATGGTCAGACCGGCTGCGATTCCGATGTCCC
>JBCCGE010000026.1:0-38507 GCA_039029455.1 Pseudomonadota bacterium
CTGTCATCCAGCGTATTGCTCTCACCAGCCACCTGGTTGCCGTCTGAGTCAACAACATCGTTGTTGTTGCCACCTACGGTGTTGCCCGCAGAATCACTCAGACTATTGCTGGCACCACCTACCTGATTGCCGTCCGAGTCTTCAAGGGTATTTAAACCGCCCGTGACGTCATTCGCATCGGATCCACTCAGGCTGTTGCCCACACCAGAAACGTCATTGCCGTCACTGTCATTCAGCGTATTGCTCTCACCGCCAACCTGGTTACCGTTAGCATCAGACAAATCGTTGTTATTGCCTGCGACCGTGTTTCCATCAGACTCCGAGAGCTCGTTGTTAGCACCGCCAACCTGGTTTCCATCTGAATCCTCGAGGGTATTCAGTCCACCGACAACATCGTTGCCATCGGAGTCATTCAGCGAGTTACCGGCACCGGATACATCGTTGCCATCACTGCCGTTTACAACTGTATTGCTGTCGCCAGCCACCTGGTTGCTGTTGGATCCAAGAACATCGTTGTTGTTACCTGAAACCGTGTTGTTGTCACTGTTGTTAACTGAGTTTCCACTGCCGGACACCTGGTTCTGATCCGAGCCACCATTAACAGTATTGCTGTCACCGCTGACTGTATTCGAATCAGCGTTCAGCACGTCGTTGTTATTACCAGAAACCGTGTTGTTGTCTGCGTCATTGCCTAACTGGTTACCGTTACCCGCGACCTGGTTCTGATCTGACTGACCATTTACCGTGTTGCTGTCGCCTGCAACTGTATTGCTGTCTGCGTTGGTTACGTCGTTGTTATTACCACCAACCGTATTGTTATCCGCACCGTTGGTTACTTCGTTACTGTCACCGCCAACGGTGTTGTTGTCTGCATTGGCGAGTTCATTGTTATTACCACCAACTGTATTGTTATCAGACCCGTTTCGAACCGTGTTGCCGTCGCCAGCCACCTGGTTACTATCTGAGCCCAAAACATCATTGTTGTTGCCACCAACAGTATTGTTGTCGCTGTTGTTTACTGAGTTTCCACTACCGGAAACCTGGTTCTGATCCGATCCGCTATTGACGGTGTTGCTGTCACCGCTGACCGTATTCGAATCAGCATTGAACACGTCATTGTTGTTACCAGAAACTGTGTTGTTGTCTGCGTCATTGGTCAGCTCATTGCCGCTACCTGCAACCTGATTCTGATCCGACGTGCTGGTGACCGAATTGCTGTCACCCGCAACGTTGTTGCCGTCAGAGTTGGTGACATCATTGTTGTTACCGCCAACCGTGTTGTTGTCTGCGCCGTTGGTTACATCGTTGCTGTCACCACCAACGGTATTTCCGTCGGAGTTCGCAACTTCGTTGTTATTACCACCAACGGTATTGTTGTCAGCTCCGTTGCGGACCGTGTTGCTGTCTCCAGCCACCTGATTGCTGTTGGATCCAAGAACATCGTTGTTGTTACCACCAACGGTGTTGTTATCACTGTTGTTTAGACTGTTACTGTCGCCGGCCACCTGGTTGTTACCACTGGCATTGACAGTATTGGAGTCACCACCAACTGTGTTGTTATTGCTACCGGTGACTTCGTTGTTATCACCATTGACCGCATTGTTATCGCTGTCATCAACGTTATTGCTGTTGCCGCCTACAGTATTGTTATCACCTGCATTAACCGTGTTGGTGTCACCACCTACGGTGTTGTTATTGCTGCCGGTGACTTCGTTGTTGTCACCATTGACCGCATTATTATCGCTGTCGTCAACGTTATTGCTGTTACCACCAACGGTGTTGTTCTCGCCAGCATTTACCGTGTTGGTGTCGCCACCAACGGTGTTGTTATTGCTGCCGGTGACTTCGTTGTTATCACCATTGACCGCATTATTATCACTGTCGTCAACGTTGTTGCTGTTACCACCAACGGTGTTGTTTTCACCCGTATTAACCGTATTCGTGTCACCACCAACGGTGTTGTTGTTGCTGCCAGTAACTTCATTGTCATCACCACCAACAGTGTTGTTGTCGCTGTCATCAATGTTGTTGCTGTTACCAGCCACCTGGTTGTTATCACCGTCATTAACGGTATTCGAATCACCACCTACCGTATTCGAATCGCTCTCAGCAACCTGGTTGCTATTACCGCTGATCGTATTGTTGTTACTGTCATCAACCGTGTTGTTAGTGCCACCAATAACGTTGTGATCACTATTGTTAATGACGTCATTGTTGTCACCAGTTACTACGTTTTCCCCGGAACCGCCGCTGACTGAGTTCAGAGAGCCTGAAACGTCGTTTCTGAACGCATTATCCAGCGTGTTTTGGACACCAGTGACTGCGTTAGACCAGCTTCCGTTTAAGCTGTTATCGGTACCACTAACGTCATTGCGTCCACCACCAGTCACAGTGTTTCGGAGACCAACAACATCGTTGTGGTTGGTGTTAACCAACTCATTATCCTGACCACCAACGGTATTCTCTTCAGCGTTGGTCAGAGAGTTGCCGTCACCAGAGACGGTATTGTTGTTGGATCCCGCCGTCAGTGAGTTTCCGGTGCCGCTGACCTGATTGTTGTCGCTGTCAAACAGACTGTTGTTTAAGCCTGAAACTTCGTTATTGTTTGAAGGATCAAGGAAGTTTCCGGTACCCACAACACTATTGTTGCTGGATTGATCGGTTACGGTGTTCGATTCACCACTAACCACGTTATTGTCCGCGCCATCATTTACAAGGTTGCTGTTACCGGATACGTTGTTCGAATCCGCATCTTGAACTGTATTGTTTTCACCAGCCACCGCATTGTTATCGGCATCAACTACATCATTATTGTTTCCGCTAACAGTATTGTTGCCGCTATTATCTAAACTGTTGTTCGCACCTGACACCTGGTTGCTGTTCGAACCGTTTGTCAATGAATTAGATTCACCGCTCAGCGTATTGTTATCGCTGTTATCAACACTATTCGCGCTGCCCGAAACCGCATTGTTCTCTGCGTTGTTAAGCGTGTTGCTGGATCCACCAACATTGTTTCCGTTCGAATTCGTGACGCTGTTGCTGGAACCGGAAACATCGTTTTGATTGGCGTTGGCTAATGTATTGTTGGTTCCGCTGACGTCGTTTTGGAATGCAGTGTTCAGACTATTGTCTGTCCCGGAGACATCATTTTCATTCGCATTATTCAACTCGTTTCTAGAACCGCTGACGTCGTTGTTAAATGCAGTCGTCAGAGTGTTATCTGATCCCGACACATCGTTCTGATTGGCATTGGACAGAGTATTACTCACACCGCTGACATCATTCTGGAACGCCGTATTCAAACTATTTCCTTCGCCGGAGACGTCGTTTTCGTTGGCGTTCACCAACTCGTTGTTGGCTCCACTGACATCGTTCTGACTGGCATTATTTAGACTATTACTCGATCCGCTCACGTCATTGTTGAACGCAGTATTCAGCGTATTATTTGTTCCCGATACGTCGTTCTGATTCGCGTTATCCAGATCGTTTCCGTTACCGCTTACGTCGTTCTGGAATGCCGTATTCAGATTGTTCCCGCTTCCGGACACGTCGTTTTCATTAGCATTGAGCAATTCATTGCTGCTGCCACTGACGTCGTTATTAAAAGCGGCATCCAGACTGTTATTGGTACCTGAAACATCGTTGCCATTGGCATTGTTTAAACCGTTACTAGAACCGCTGACATCGTTGAAAAATGCTGAGCTCAGCGCATTGTTTTCACCGGAGACATCGTTTCTGTTTGCATTCACTAATTCGTTATTGACACCACTAACGTCGTTGTCAAATGCAGTGTTCAGACTATTGTCGGAACCGGATACATCATTCTGATTCGCGTTATTTAATTCATTGTTAGAGCCGCTGACATCGTTCTGGAACGCTGTCGTGAGCGAGTTTCCTGACCCTGAAACTTGATTGTTGTTTGAACCGACCAGATCATTGTTCTCACCACCGACCGTGTTGTTGTCCCCACCATCAACGCTGTTGTTATCGCCCGCAACCTGATTATTGTTACTTTCATTCAGGGTATTGGTGTTACCCGACACTGTATTGTTGTCGCTGCTGTTAACGCTGTTGCTGTTTCCTGCAACCTGATTCTGATCAGCACCGCTCAGTGTATTGCCATCGCCAGCAACAGTATTGTTGTCAGACGTGACGACCTGATTCCCATTACCGGCAACCGTGTTTTGATCCGAACCATCAATTACCTGATTGGTTGAACCGGAGACGTTGTTTGAGTTGCTCGACTGAACCAGGTTTCCGTCTCCGGAGACGTCGTTATTATCAGACCCCTGAACAGTATTGCTGTCGCCGCCAACTTCGTTATTGTCCGAGAGAACAACCTCGTTGTTGTTACCACCAACCGTGTTGCCTTCGGCATCGGTAAGTGAATTTCCGGACCCGGCAACAGTATTGTTATTTGACCCTGCAGTCAGTGAGTTACTATCGCCGCTGACCTGGTTGTTATCACTGTCAAACAGGCTGTTGTTGACGCCGGACACTTCGTTGTTATTTGAAGGGTCGAGGAAGTTTCCTGTGCCTGAGACGCTGTTGTTGCTGGACTGATCAGTGACTGTATTCGACTCACCACCAACCACGTTGTTAGCAGCGCCATCATTGACCAGATTGTTGTTTCCGGAAACCGCATTTCCATCGGTGCCTTCCCCGTCAACGACATTGTTGGTGCCGCTCAGGAGATTGGCATTCGCGCCACCGGAGACTGAATTGTTTACACCCGCAGCGATGAAGTTGTCATCACTGTCGCCAGAGATGGTGTTGCTGTTGCCACCGATGATTCCGTTTCGATCGCCACCAGTGATGGCATTATTCAGACCACCGATCAGGACGTTGTTGTTGCCACCGGTATTGGTGAGTCCGTTACCGATAATAATGTTGCCATTATTGGCATTGGTGTTGTTGTTGCCAATGACAATGGCGTCGGTTCCAGCAGTTACGTTGTTATTGGTACCGAAGACATTATTTGTGGTGCCATCAACCGAGTTGTCGTCACCCTGAATATTATTGCCGTTGCCCCCGGTAACGGCATTGTCGTCGCCCGTTACATTGTTATCGTCCGTTCCGATATTTTGGTTATTGCTGCCGTTGATCAGATTATCGTTACCGGTGAGTCCATCATTGTCGTTGCCGGTCACAACATTGTTGCTGCCGGTAGTACCGGTGTTGTCGGAACCGTTGATCAGGTTATCGTTACCAGCAGTTCCGTCATTGTTGTTGCCATTAATGACGTTGTCATTGCCCGTTGTTCCGGTATTGCCCTGGCCAGTAATAAAGTTCTCGTCACCGGACGTGTTGTCGTTGTTGTTTCCGACAATCGTGTTGTCGTCACCTGTGGTGCCTGCGTTTCCGTTACCAAAAATTGAATTCGCATTTCCGGCCGTGCCATCGTTGTTGTTGCCGAAAATTTCGTTTCCATTTCCAGCGGTTCCGGCATTACCGTTACCAACAATCAGATTGGCATTACCGGTGGTATCGTCGTTATTGTTACCGAAAATTTCATTGCCGGTTCCGTCCGTTCCGCTGTTACCACTACCCAGGATAATGTTGTTATTACCCTGAGTATCGTCGTTGTTGTTGCCAAATATTTCATTGCCATTGCCGGCAGTGTCTGTATTTCCGGTTCCTACGACAAGGTTGTTGTTACCCGAAGTTCCGTCATTATTGTTGCCAACGATCTCGTTGCCATTGCCAGCGGTGTTGTCATTGCCATCACCAACGATAAGGTTATCGTCACCAGAGGTTCCAGTATTGGTGTTTCCCAGAACATTATTTTCATCGCCGGAAGCGTCGTTGCCGTCACCGACAACCAGATTCTCGCTGGCACCGTCTGCCAATGAGTTGCCGTCACCTGTTATGTTGTTATCGTTGGCGCCAACACCGACTGTGTTGTCATCACCAACTACTCCGTTGTTGTCTCCGGCAACATTATTGTTGACACCCAGAGTCGCGCCGTTGTTGTCGCCACTTACCGTGTTGTTCTCACCAAAGGTGACATTGTTGTCTCCGGTAATGTTGTTGTTGACACCCGTCACCAGGTTGTCATCAGCGTTCACCACCGAGTTGGCGTTACCCTGAATAACGTTATTCTCACTTGTCTCACCCGCTTCATTAGAGACCAGCAGGTTGCCGTTTCCATCTACGGTATTGTTTTGCAACGTACTGCCGTTGGTCGCAGTAACCTGGTTTGCTGCGCCATCGACGGCACCACCGCTGATCGTTCCACCATCTGCGACTACATTGTTGTTAACACCGGTGGTTGCAAACGAATTAATGTTCCCACCGTTCAGTGCCTGATTGGTATTGTCGGTGCCATCGAGAGCGACCTGACTAATCGTGCTTTCATCTTGAGCATCAACGTTATTGTTGGTGCCGATAGTGCTCGCATCGTCGATGGTTGAGTCAGTGGCAGTGATTGAATTGTCCTGACCCAACACATTGCTGTTACTTACCGTCGCATCCGCGCCGGCTGCGTTGGAACTAACGGTGTTGCCCGATCCATCGATTGCATTGTCATCGACAAGGGCTTCTACGCCAGCGCCAGCGTCTGCAGTCAGCGAGTTGCTACCGCCATTGACGGTGTTATCATTGATCTCAGCCACGGCCCCTGCGCCATCCGCAGCAACAACTGTAGTGTTGTCGTCGCCAGTCGTTGAATTCCCTTCCAAACTGGCCTCACCGCCGTTATCCGTGCTTACAGTAGTCTGATTATCATTACCGGTGACGTCATTATCTTCAACATCGATCTCATCGTTTGATCCCTGAGCAGTCGCCGTAAAATCATTCCCATCGCCATTCGTATTGTTTCCATCGATGTCGATTTCAGAATCCGTTCCGTCAGCCGTAATTGTGTCGGTATTGTCGGATCCGTCGATACTGTTTTCTTCGTAAGTAACTTCAGATCCTGTGCCGGACGCTTCGATGATTACCTCATTGCCGTCACCCGTAATGTCAACATCGGATACTTCGACATCGGAACCGGTTCCACCGCCGGCGGTTTCGATTCCCGCCGCGATATCATCAATATCGTTTCCATCGAGATTTACTTCAATGGTATTGCCGTTACCGAAAAGATCCGCGTTATCAACGTCAACCTGAGCGTCAGTTCCATTCGCTGCAACAGAAATATCATTATCTGAACCGAACAGCTCGCTGTTATTTGCACCTACTGAGGTATTGGTGCCCTGAGCAACGACTTCGATATCGTTGTTACCACCGTCGAGTACGTTGTCTTCAATCTCCGCAGTAGAATCTGTGCCCGAGGCAGTCGCATCGACGTCGAGATCGTTACCATCCAGTTCGTTGCCATCTACGGTTGCAGTAGAGCCAGTGCCTGTCGCCGTCGCTACTGCGTCGTTTTCAATTCCACTGATTTCCTGATCATCTACCGTTGCGGTTGCTTCAGTTCCACCGGCCGCAGCAACTGTAGTATTGCTGTTACCGTCGACAATATTGTCGGTAACATTTGCGCTTGAGCTGGTTCCACCGCCGATCGTCAGGCCAACGTTACCATCGCCGTTAATGGAATTGTTATCTGTAATTGAATTTGAATTTGTACCCGTTGCAAGAGAGCCAACAAGGTTCCCGGAACCGCCAACCACGTTATCAGTCGTTGACGCATTTGCGCCGGATCCGATCGCCCCCACAGCACCAGTTACATTATTACTGCCATCAATCTGATTGCCGGAGAATTCAGCGCTGCTCTCGGTAGAAGCACCGAGGACAACCGACAGGTTGTTACTGCCATCAATCTGATTACCGGTTGCTGAGGCCGCGCTTTCGGCACCTGCAGTTGCCACCACGACACCGTTTCCGCTACCGACTACCTGGTTGTTATTCGCATTGGCTGACGAACTTGCTGTACCGTTCGAGGTTGCGGAAATAGCGTTACTATTTCCTGTAATTTCATTATCGTTGTTTTCGGATACGGCGTCAGCCTGCGAAGCCGTTGAAGTCAGTGCGTTATTGTTACCGTTAACCTGGTTGCCATTTGACGACGCCGCTGATTCTGCAGCGGTGGCTGCAACGGTCGTCGA
This sequence comes from Pseudomonadota bacterium, assembly GCA_039029455.1. Classification (GTDB taxonomy): domain Bacteria; phylum Pseudomonadota; class Gammaproteobacteria; order Arenicellales; family Poriferihabitantaceae; genus JBCCGE01. The sequence continues at coordinate 8,049 of JBCCGE010000026.1, forward strand.
GTTGTTGCTACCTACAGCGGACGTTCCGTCTGTTGTGGCATCCGACTCCGGACCAGTAGCCGTTACGCTAACCGCATTGCCATCACCAAAACTTGAACTGTTCGAAGCCGTGACTGTTGACTCTGCACCACCCGCCTGGACAGTAATATCGTTACCATCTCCGGTTTGATTAGCATTCAGAATGTTGGCATTTGCGGTCAGGCTGGTTGTGATCGCCTCCATGCTGTTGTTGTTGCCAAACTGACCGACGCTATCAATAGTATTGTTGCCTTCATCGAGGCCGTTGCCGGTACCGTTACTGTTGGCGCCAACACCATCATTCGCATCCAGATTGTTGTTCGATCCAAGCTGGGTGAAATTGGTTACCGGATCAACGAAGTTGCCTGAACCCACAACGGTTCCATTCGTGCCTTCAACGTAGTTATTGTCGCCAAAGACGTTCACGCCATCGCCGATAACCTCAGAATTCGATCCCACGGCTGTGGAGTTTTCACCGACAACGCGGGAGGTACCGCCGACCGTAATGGAGCCCGCTCCACTGGCTTGCGCGCCGACCGTTCCCCCGTCAGGGTTCCCACCTATTGCTACCGCTCCTGCGCCATTAGCATTCGATTGACGACCCAGGGCTGTTGCACCTGTGCCGACCGCATTGGTACCGGCACCTATCGCTGAACTCGCCAGGCCAGTGGCATCGGAATTTGTACCAATAGAAACGCCGAAATCGCCTGAATCGGCATCATCACCAATGGCTACACCATTGGTCGTCGAATCAGCACCTTCACCGATAGCGACTGAATTGTCAGCCGCATTGGTGGAATCACCACCGCCGGCTTCACCAAAGGCACCAATGGCAATACCGCTCCCATTGGATATGGTTGCATCACCAATAGCGATACCGCCGGTTCCGCTTGCACCAGCGTTATCGCCAATCGCAACCGCATTGCTGGCAGCGTCGGCACCTTCACCAATCGCAACCGCATCGGCTGCGGCAGAAGTATTGTCGCCGGAAGCTTCGCCACCAATTGCCACGCCGCCGGACAGAGCGGCCGCATTGTCACCTACGGCAACGCCGTTGATACTGGCATCAGACCCAGTACCGACTGCTACACCGTCAGTGTCTGCCTCAGCCTCGTCACCAATGGCAACACCGTCATCTGTCGCTGCTGCTTCGTCACCAATGGCAACGCCTTCGGTACCTGTTGTGGCATTGGAACCTACTGCGACACCTCTATCACCATTGATATTAATGTTGGTACCCACAGCGACATTGCTGTCACCGGTTACCGTATTATTTCCGGACGCCAATACCGCGTTGTTATTACCATCGATATTAATTGGATCGCCGATGGCTGCGTTGCCCTGACCGTTGATGTTAATACCCGTACCGATACCGGTATTGTTACCGCCTCCGGTGATATTGATATCACTACCGAATCCGGAGTTATTGTTGCCACCGGAAGTATTGACGTTGGATCCGACCGCGGCATCCTGCGTGCCGCCGATCGTTGGCTCTTCGCCATTGGAATCAACCTCATACCCCTGAATATCGTCGCCGGTCAATGACTCGTTAACAACATTACCTGAGTCAACCGTATTTGGACCCAACGGACCACCGGGAATGCCAAATGCCAGCTTGTCAGCGGTGATGGTTCCGTTCGCAATATCGGCACCAACTATCGATCCATTCTGAATTTTATTGGAGGTGACAGAGTTGTTACCCAGATCTTCGTTTTTAACCTGGCCGTTTTGAATTTTGTTCGAATTAATTGCGTTGTCGGCGATGTCGGCGTTCTTTACTTCGCCATTGGCGATTTTGTTCGAAGTAATCGAATTTCCTGCCAACTGGCTGTTACCCACCGCATTATTGGCAAGTTTGTCATTCGTAACAGCATCGTCCGCTAGATCTGCGGTTTTGACTTCGCCGTTAGCGATTTTTCCGGATGTCACCGAGTTGCCAGCCAGTTGACTGGTTCCAACCGCATTGTTGGCGAGTTTGTCATTGGTCACCGCATCATCCGCCAGATCCGCCGTTTTGACTTCGCCGTTAGCGATTTTTCCGGATGTCACGGAGTTGCCGGCGAGTTCGCTGGTTCCGACCGCATTATTCGCAATCTTGTCCGAATTGACCGCATTGTTGGCCAAATCCGCGGTTTTTACCTCACCGTCTTTTATCTTGCCTGAAGTGACGGCATCGTTTGCGAGCTCACTCGTACCGACTGCATTGTTGGCGATCTTGGCAGAATCTACAGAATTATTGGCGAGATCGGCGTTCTTGACTTCACCGTCATCAATTTGAGCGCTCTTGACCGCGTCGTTGGCAATCTTCCCATTGGTAACTGCATCATTAGCAAGCTTGTTGGTGGTAACTGCCCCGTTACCGATATTTGCTTCCTTAACCTCGCCATTTCCAATATCCGCAGATTGAATGGTTCCATTTTCAATCTGCGCACTCTTGACCGCATCGTTGGCGATCTTTCCGTTTGTTACTGCATCATTGGCGAGTTTATCCGTGGTGACTGCGCCGTTACCGAGGTCATTGGTTTTTACTTCGCCATCATCAATTTGGGCACTTTTGATGGCATCGTTCGCAACCTTGGCGTTGGTAACGGAATCGTTGGCAAGTTTATCTGTGGTAACTGCGCCATTTCCCAGATCGTTCGTTTTAACTTCCCCGTCATCGATCTGAGCACTCTTAATAGCATCGTTCGCAACCTTAGCGTTGGTTACCGCGTCGTTTGCTAATTTGTTCGTGGTAACCGCACCATTTCCAAGATCCGATTCCTTTACTTGTCCATCATCGATATCTTGTGACTTGATGGTTTCATCTTTAATGTCATTGCTGTCGATCGTGTCATTAACAATGTCATCGTCCCCACTACCGTCGCAATCGTTGTTCTGACTGCAGTCGACCTGACCCGCATACGCAACAAAGCCAGGCACCATCACACCAGGCAAAGAAATCGTAAATGACAGCAGAATCGCAAGCGCCCCCCGCCAGGTGCGATTCCACGCCCTTAGTATCCGCAGATGCAATCTGCGTTTCCTGCGAGACTTTCCTATGGGCGGTACCACCGCGATGCCGTCCAGTGTTGCCGATCCTGCAACCTGCCAAACTCTTTTCAGTACACCAAATAGTTTGTTTGTCATCATTTTGTACATAGCCATAGGAATTTCCCGCAAATGTTTTGCGTTACGAATAAAAGTAGATGGATTGTTTCGTGCACGAGGGTGCATCGGGTAATGTCCCGAGTGTTCTCGCTCGTTTTGTGAGCCGTTGAAACGCCGCACTAATACACCTCATGTTTTACACAAAGACACGTCTGCCTTCATGCGCGTTTTCAATCGTGGCAAAAGCCTCCGATCCCATTATCAGAGCCGTGCAACAGCATTAGCCCGTTTTTTATTTTGTGGGTCATTTACCCCACTGACTCTCCGCGAATCTTTGTTCGCTAAATTCGCCTTTTCTCGCCCGTTTTTATTGGTATGAACGATTTGTAATTTTTGGCTTGGGTGAATAATAAGTGAATAAATTCAGAATAACCAGCGATATTCTAACGAACTGACGAACGGTAGTTATGAAAAGATGAACGGCAATTATGATGAAAAATGAACGAGATAAGGGATATTTGCCAAAAATCACATTAAATCCATCTGAACGTCGAGAAATACCGACAGTCTTGATACTATTCGGGCGCAGGCAGACCTCGTCTGACCACCGGATTGACTACGATAACAGCTCATCATCATGATATTTTTGCGACTGAAAATCCTGCTTATAACCTCTCTCCTGGCCATAGGAGCGCATGCCGGCCCGATAGAGGAAGTTCAAAGTCTGCTCGACAAGGAAGAGTTCAGTGCGGCGGTAATCGTGGCGGATCAATACCTTAAGAAGGACAAAAACAACGAAAAGCTGCTCCTGCAAAAGGGGTTTGCGCTGGTTCAGCAGGGCAAACTTGAAGCCGCGGACCGGCATTACCGACGCTTTATCCGGCGCCACAAGAAAAACCCCGAACCGATGAACAATCTGGGCGTGGTGATGAAACTGCAGGGAAAAACCAAAGACGCCATCGCCCAGTTCAACAAAACAATAAAGAAGTTCCCAAACTATCCAAAAGCCTACGAGAACCTCGGCGACCTCTACATCGAACTGGCCAGCGCTTCGTATGAACGCGGTTCGAAGCAAATTGTCGGGCACGACATGCTGACCACTAAAAAGAATCTGTCTGCGGATTTTGACAATTACGCGAGTCAGAATACGAATGAGGCCAAGCGCGAACTGGCCGAGCTGAAAAAGCAGCAGGAGCTCGAACAGGCGCGACTGGAGGAAGAGGCCAGAAAGCAGGCCGAGGAAGAAGCCAGAATCGCGCGCGAAGAACGTGAACGGCAGGAAGAGCTTGAGGCGGCCCGCCTGGCTGCGGAAGAAGCCACTGCAACCGACCTCACGCCTGAGGAACAATTGTTTGAGTTTCTCCGAACCTGGATTAACGCCTGGTCAGAGCGTGACGTAAATGAATACCTCGCTCACTACTCGCTGGATTATCAGCCCGTTGGTGAGCTGACTCTGGAGCAGTGGGTTTCACGAAAGACCGAAATCCTGCAACAGGCTCAGTACATTCTGATCAACCTCGACAATATAGAAATCAATATTCTGAGCCCAAACATTGCCGAAGCATGGTTTGACCAGTCTTATGAGTCCAACACCCTGACAGCAGAGGGGCAAAAGAAACTCACACTACAGAAATACGACGGACAGTGGCTGATTACCCGGGAGATACCCGTCGTTAATTAGCGTTCTTTAAGTTCGCATCAATCAACTCCATCCTGCCCCCAGGACGCCCTGCCCAAATCTATCCACGGACGTACGCTGGCGCTTGCCCGGGATTTAAACAACCCCGATTTTTGCCCGATTCGCAGCAAATCTGTCTGTCAAAGTCTATAATTTGCAGGACGCCTGTCTTCGCATCTGAATGCCATGAAAAATCCAGTTACTCAAAAGCTTCTCAAGCACGCTAAATCGCTCAATAAACTCAAAGCTGCCGAGCTGTCATTTATTGAAGATTACTATCAGCGATTGTCGGGGCAGGACTACTCTTCGGAACGAGCGGATCACCTGATTGCATGTGCCAGAACACACCGGACACTGGCCGAAAAAAGACGCAAGGGAGAAACCCTGCTTCGAGTCGAAACTCTGGATTCTTCAAAGGATTCTGATACTGTATCAATTATCAGTATTGTTACCGATGACCAGCCGTTTCTAATCAACTCTCTGATCATTGCGCTGAACGAACAAAATCGATCACCTCTGCGCACCAATCACCCCAACCTTTTGTGCAAAAGGGATTCAAAAGGAAAGCTGATCAGCAGCGAAAGTTTTCGCAGTATTGACAACAGATCACCTGATGAAGAGCGACGTAATGTCGAGGCCTTTATCCAGTTTGAAATCGAGACCGTTAGCCGTGAGCTGAGAAAGCAACTCGATTCTCAACTCAGATCGGTTATTGCCTCGATTGAAACCGTAGTGTCGGACTGGCGTTTGATGCGCACCAAAGTCGTTTCGCTCGCAGCCGAGGTTGACTCACGCCGCGATGGCCCGGCTTTTGCAGAACACGGAGAGCTGATTCGATGGATGGAGCAGGATCACTTCGCCTTTATGGGTTATTGCGAAGTCTCGATCAAAAACGGAAAACCCACAGTAGACGCTGGCAGCGTTCTGGGATTGACCCGAGAAATCTGGCAGTCGGTGTCATCAAATTCCAACGCAAATCGTGCCCTGCTGGCATTCCTACCGCCGCTTGTTGCGAGTCAAACATCACCGGTGGTGTTTACCCTGTCACGTCAGCGCAGCAATATTCATCGACCAGGGTTTATGGATTGCATGCTGGTTGAGCTGACACCGGAAGACGGAAAGCGCGGCAAAGCAGCAGCTAGGAAAGTAGGCGTCATTCTGGGGTTTTTATCGACAACTGCGGCCCGACTCCCGACACGACAGGTTCCGCATATTCGAAGCAAAGTTGACTACATCGTAAACGAGAGCAATCTCCGTCGCGGCGGGCATGCGTTCAAGGAACTCTCAACCATACTTGAAACACTGCCAAGAGCTATGCTGCTGCAATTGAATTCCAGGCAGCTGTACAGCCTGTCAATGACATTGCTGAACCATCAGGAGCGCCGCAAGACCCGGGTACATCTACATCAAAACTTGTGCGGTCACTTTTACACCTGTCTTGTCTATGTTCCGCGGGACCAGTTCAACAGTCATCTTCGCCAGCGGATTCAGGACTACCTGCGCGAGAAACTCGGCGCAGAAGAAGTCACGTTCAATGTCTACTTCTCGGAATCCATTCTGACGCGAATCCATTTTTCAGCGCACTTACACGCAGGACAAGAGGACACAAGTTCACGACTAAACGTCCGCGAAATGGAACAGGCCATTCATCTGATTGCAAGTGACTGGTTCGACAGTCTGGTGGCCTCAGTCCGAGGAAAGCAGACCGGATTTGATACTGCGGTACTGCCATCGTATCGCTATGCATTCCCGACCTCTTTTCGCGAACGCACTCCGGACACGCAGGCCATTGCGGATATCGGTGTTATCGAATCACTGCAACAGGGAGAGATCGCCGCAAAGCTGGGCCAGCACAACGACGCAGGCAGCTACTCAATCCGATTGTTTGTCGCAGGGGATGCAATAGCCCTTTCGGACATTCTGCCGCGCCTTGAAAACATGGGACTCAGAATTACCGCTGAGCATCCGTATGAGGTCCAGCCTGAGAACCGGGATCCGGTATGGTTGCATGTGTTTAAGGTGTCACGACAGGACGATCAAAAGATTGATCTTTCACTTGCCGATGATTTTGAGGAATTGTTGATCAGGACTCGAGATGGATCCAACGAAGATGACGGTTTCAATCAGCTCACGTTGCTCGCCGGGCTTGACTGGCGGCAGGTCGGCTTGTTTCGCGCGTATTTCCGCTACCTGAAACAGATTCGACTGCGTTACAGCGAAAACTATGTGATCGAAGTACTGCGGACAAATATTTCCATCGTGCAATCACTGAATGTACTGTTTGAATCACGCTTCGACCCCAAACGCAAGTCAGGCTTCGGCAAAGCACTCAGCAATACGATCAACAAAATAGAAAAAGTTGAAACCCTGGATGAAGATCGTATCCTGCGGGCTTACGTTGACGTTATCACGGCCACGGTTCGGACTAACTTTTATCAGCCCGATGAGCATGGTGATCACAAGTCATACATGAGTTTTAAAATCCGTTCCGGAGACGTCCCGCGAATACCGGAGCCTGCACCGTTGTTTGAAATTTTTGTCTGTTCACCCCGCGTAGAGGGCGTGCATCTTCGGGGCGGCAAGGTCGCACGGGGCGGATTGCGGTGGTCGGAACGTCCGGAAGATTTTCGAACCGAAGTACTCGGACTTGTGAAGGCGCAACGCGTGAAAAACGCAGTCATCGTTCCGGTTGGATCCAAGGGCGGATTTGTCGCCAAGCAATTGCCTGATGCCGACAGACAGACGGTTCAAAAAGAAGTCATTGCCTGTTACCAGGTGTTTATAAGCAGCCTGCTCGACCTTACCGACAATCTTATAAGGGGTCGCATTAAACCACCGTCGAATGTGGTTCGTCACGATGAGGACGACCCCTATCTTGTGGTCGCTGCGGATAAAGGGACAGCCACATTTTCAGACATCGCAAACCAGATATCGCTGGACCGAAATTTCTGGCTTGGCGATGCATTCGCGTCCGGCGGTTCGGTAGGATACGACCACAAAAAGATGGGTATTACCGCGCGCGGCGCATGGGAGTCGGTGAAACGACATTTTCGTGAACTCGGCAAGAACATCCAGGCCACTGATTTCACGGCTATCGGCATCGGTGACATGGGCGGCGATGTCTTTGGCAACGGTATGTTGCTGTCCAAACACACTCGATTGATCGCTGCATTCAATCACCTGCATATCTTTATCGATCCCGAACCCGATGCCGCGAAATCCTGGGCTGAACGCAAACGTTTGTTTGACCTGCCCCGATCCTCGTGGACAGACTACAACACCAAACTGATCTCAAAAGGTGGCGGCATCTTTGAACGAAGCGCAAAATCGATAAAACTTTCCCGGGAAGCGCGTAAGGCACTGTCGATCGACGAGGACAAACTCGCTCCGAATGATCTGATCAACCGCATCTTAAAAGCCGACGTCGAGTTGCTGTGGAATGGTGGTATCGGCACATATGTCAAAGCGTCACATGAGAGCCACAGTCAGGCTCAGGACCGGGCTAACGACAGTCTTCGGGTTGACGGCAATGAACTGCAGTGCAAGGTCATCGGTGAGGGTGGCAATCTTGGTATGACGCAATACGGCCGCATAGAATTTTCGGAGTGCGGCGGACTCTGCTACACGGACGCGATCGATAACTCTGCGGGTGTTGATACCTCCGATCACGAAGTCAATATTAAGATACTGCTTGGACAAGTGATGTCATCGGGTTCAATTTCGGAGAAACAACGCAATACTTTGTTGGCGAAAATGGAAGATGAAGTCGCCGACCTGGTGCTTGCAAACAATTATGTGCAGACAGAAACCCTCAGTCACGAAACGTCATTCAGCTCCCGTCGAATGCCTGTGCAGGCTCGCGCAATTCAGATTCTCGATGAGCAGGGATTGCTACGAAGAGACATCGAATTCCTTCCGGATGACGCAACAATTGCAAAACGCATAAAACAGCAGCAGTGGTTCACCCGTCCGGAGCTGGCCGTGCTGTTGTCGTACAGCAAAATGCGCCTTTATCAATCGCTTCTCGATTCAAGTCTTTGCGAAGACAAACACCTGAGATCGGTTGCGCACGAATACTTCCCTAAAGTCCTTGCGAAAAAGTACAGCCGGCAAATAAACGCACATCGCCTGAACGAAGAAATCATCTGCACACAAATTACCAACCAGATGGTAGGCGTAATGGGTCCGACTTTTCATCTGCGAATGGAAGATATGACCGATCGTCCACCCGAGGTAATCGTCAGAAGTTATATCGCGGCGAGTGAGATTCTCAACACAAATTCGATCGTTGCATCAATCCAAAAACTCGACAACAAAGTCGCGGCATGCGTACAAATGGACATGATGGAAAAGGTGATCGATACACTGGCGTCAGCCGTGCGATGGCTGGTACGGCGGAAAGAATCTGAAAAGGACATTCCAGGAATTATCAAGCGATATCGATCCGGCTATCAGACTCTCTCGAAAAAGCCTCGCAAAAAACCTGAAGGCATGGATAAAGACGGACCGTGGCGAGAAGCCGGTGTTCCGGGTGCGCTGTGCGATGCGATGTCGAACCTGATTCAGCTGCGCCATGCGTTTGATGTTGTCGATGTGGCCTCCGGTCTGAATCGATCGGTTCAGGATATCGGTCCAATCCACGCGGGTGTGTCCAGGGCAGTGGACGTGCGCTGGATTGTCGACGCTATCGGCAGCTCTCCGAGCGAAAACCACTGGCACGAGCGGGCCAAGTTCAGCCTGGTTCAGCGCCTTCGTGATGCACTTTCGTCGATGACAGCCGACGTCGCGAAATCGTCCAAGGGCTCAAGCGCAGAAGACAAGATTGAAAACTGGTTGAATTCAGCCGGCTATCAGGAGTATTCACGAAAACTGACTCAACTCAAAAACGATCAGCTGCCCGATTTCGCCATGCTCTCCGTTCTTGTCAGTGAGCTTGAGCAATTGTAATACTCCCAAATCGACATTGAATTGCCGGCTTGAACAATCGTCTCTCGTCCAACCCGTGAATAAACAAAAATCAGACGGTGCCATCGCGACCCGATCCGTGCACAATGCGCGTGACCCATCGATACAAAACGGAATGGTAAACACGCCGGTTTATCACGCATCGACCATCATCCACGACACGGTCAATGACCTTGAAAATGCCAAACTGAATATCAACACCAAAGACGCCCTGATCTATGGGCGGCTTGGCACGCCGACTACTTTTGCGTTTGAAAATTCAGTTGCTGATCTTGAAGGTGGTTACGGCGCGCTGGCCGTTTCTTCGGGCCTGGCCGCAATTACAACCGCGATCATGGCGTTTGTGAGAAGTGGTGATCACATTCTGGTTGCCAACAGCGTGTATTACCCAACGCGTCATTTCTGCGACTACTCGCTGCAGCGCGTCGGTGTGGACGTCACCTATTACGATCCCTCGATAGGGGATTCGATCTCAACGCTTTTCCAGGAAAACACCCGGCTGATATTTATGGAATCGCCCGGATCAAATACGTTTATCGTCCAGGATGTTCCGGCCATCGCTGAGGTGGCTGCGGCGAGTAACATCGTTACTATTCTGGACAACAGCTGGGCCTCACCCATTTTTTTCCGGCCTCTTGAACATGGCGTCAACGTTTGTGTTGTCGCAGCAACCAAGTATCTGAGTGGTCATTCAGACACAATGCTTGGCGTCATAATAGCTGACGAATCCCACTATCCAGCGGTCAGAAACTGCCGCGATGAGTACGGTCAATGTGTCGGTCCGGATGACCTGTATCTCGGCCTGCGCGGTATACGCACACTCGCAACCCGCATGCAGCAGCATGATCGCAGTGGCCGTGCGATAGCGCAATGGTTATCACAGCAACCGGGCGTTTTACGGGTGCTGCACCCTGCACTGCCGGACAGTATCGGTCACGAGATATGGAAGCGGGACTTCGACGGTGCCAGTGGACTGTTTGGTTTTGAGCTCGAATCACGTTCTCGGGACGCCGCCGTTTCCATGCTCGAAGGAATGCGCTATTTCGCCATGGGCTTCAGCTGGGGCGGCTTCGAGAGTCTGCTCATCCCGGTGGATTCATCCGGTGGCCGCAAAAGTGTTGACTGGTCTTCAGACAGGCGTCTGTTCAGAATCCATGTGGGTCTGGAAGATGTCAGCGACCTGATTGCTGACCTTGAGTCAGGACTTCAGCGTTACTTCGATTGCAATTCCATCTGAATGGAACGAAGCGGTTACCAGCCCTAAACCACGCGCACCTTGATTACTGTACCCGACTTTTCAGATTTCTCTCTTGAGCGGCCCCGGATATCGGAGTTGCCGAGGCCTGATGGCGAGTTCTGGGTATTTGGTTACGGCTCGCTGATGTGGGATCCGGGATTCCGCGTGATCGAGAGCTCGGCGGCAACGTTGAAAGGTTTCCAAAGACGCCTTTGCCTGTGGTCTGTCCGTTATCGTGGCACTCCGGGTAATCCCGGTTTGGTTTTGGGCCTGGACGCAGGCGAACAGTGCGACGGCTATGCATTCCATGTCGCGCCCATTGATATCGAATCTGTGTGTGACTATCTCCTAGATCGCGAAATGCTGAGCAATGCCTATGTTCCGACAGTAGCTCCAATCTCGCTGCGCAGCGACAACCGCCTCGTCAATGCGCTGACATTCGTTTCGAAGCACGATCACCCTCAGTACGCGCCTGCTATGACACCGCAGGAAATTGTCAGTATCATTACGGTCGCCCGCGGTGAACGCGGTGCCAATACGGACTATGTGGTGAACACCGCGAACCATCTGAATGAGCTCAGGATATTCGATCCGGCCATCCATGACGTCTGTGAGCTTCTTGATTCCAACGAAAGAAAGACATGACCGAAGACACTCTATTCAGCAAAATCGTCAACGGCGATATTCCAGCAGACATCCTATATCAGGACGACCGGGTCACCGCTTTTCGAGATATCAATCCGCAGGCGCCGGTGCATATTCTGATCATTCCCAACAAGATAATTCCGACGGTTAACGACGTGACGTCGGATGACGAGGCCACAATGGGGCACCTGTTCTTTGTTGCCAGACAACTCGCGGAACAGGAAGGTATCGCGGAGGACGGCTATCGGCTGATTGTGAACTGCGGACCCCACGGAAATCAGGAGGTCTACCATTTGCACATGCATCTGGTCGGCGGTCGGGAATTAGGCAGAATGTTGTCGCGCCCCGGTTAAGTTTCAGAAGAGCGGGTGCAACTACGCTTCGATTGCGGCCTGTGTCGAGACGATTGTCGCGACCGCTGAAGCGGATATTCCAAGCATTTCACCCTCAAACCCCAGCCCCTCGGTAGTCGTCGCTTTAACGTTGACCGCATCGGGCGATATCCCAAAATCTTCGGCGATATTGACCACCATACCCGGGATATGTGGCGCCATTTTTGGCCGTTGAGCAACTATCGTCGAATCAATATTACCTACTGACCATCCTCTTTCTGCTAGCAGTTCGCCAACGGCACGGGTAAAGACACGACTGTCCTGATCCTTGTAGCGTTCATCACTGGGCGGAAAATGTGTGCCGATATCACCCAGTGCGGCGGCACCCAGCAGTGCGTCACAAATCGCATGCAGCAACACATCCGCGTCAGAATGGCCCTCCAGTCCGTGAGTGTGAGGGATGGTCACGCCACCGATAATGAGCTTGCGTCCGGTGACAAGCCGGTGTACGTCATAACCCTGGCCAATGCGCATCATTGATGTTGTCCAATGTAGAAATCAGCCAGCGCCAGATCAGCGGGCGTTGTGATTTTTATGTTGTCACTCGAGCCTTCCACCAATACCGGATGGTAGCCACTTTGTTCCATGGCAGAACTCTCATCCGTTACATCCTCCTGCCTGTTATGACATGCCTCCAGTGCATCACATAACGCGCGGATTCTAAACATCTGGGGCGTCAACGCCCGCCATAATCCGCTGCGGTTGACGCTTCTCCCGACTACAGTGTCCTCACCGGACTGCTGCTTAATCGAGTCAACCACCGGTGTGGCCAAAATTGCCCCATCCGGGCTTGAGCGGGCGTTTTCAATCAGCGCGGTTAAGTCGGATTGCCGCAGACACGGTCGGGCGGCATCATGCACCAGCACCCAATGCCCCGGATCAACCTGCTCAAAAGACATCAGTGACTTTAATGCATTCAGCACCGAGGCCATTCGCGTATTGCCGCCTTCTACGACGCTCAATATCTTCATCTGACCGCAGTCGAGATCGGTCCAGTACTTATCGTCACGGGCTATCGCAACAACAACACCGGACACCAGGGAGTTTTGGGACAGAGCGTTAATGGAATGCTCGATCACACTGCGGCCATTGAGCGCCAGATACTGCTTCGGACGATCCGCTGACATACGGGTCCCGTTACCTGCGGCAGGTACAACCGCCCAAACAGATTCGCACTCGGATTGCGGGACTGCGCTCATTGATATAGTGACTTCAGAAATTATCGAAAAACTCGCGATCGAAGCGGTACAATCCGCCGCCCCGAATGCTACCACCACTTCTGCCGGTAATCTCTTTTCGAATGCTACTGAAACCCCAATTGCCCACCGGCGGACAGCGCAGTCTTTGGCGTGGAGTTGCGGGCTCCGGACTGGGGCTGGCAGTTGCAGAGGCGGCTCAATCGTGGCGAGGACCCACCATTGTAGTCCTCAGCGAGCCCAGAAATGTTCAGTTGCTTGGGGATGAGCTGCATTTTTATCTGCCGCAAAGCGCCATTGACTCGGGCCCTGTCACCGAGTTCTCGGGTTGGGAGTGTCTGCCCTATGATGTGTTTTCACCTCACCAGGAGATCATCTCTGATCGCCTTCGACTTCTGTCGACACTGGGCGAACTCAAAGACGGCGTCGTTCTGACAACCGCTGCGAATCTACTGCAGCGACTGCCTCCAAAAGACTATGTTCTGGGCCACAGTTTCTCTATCAAATCCGGAGACCGTCTGGATCTGGAGACCATTAAGGACCGCCTGGTAAACGCAAATTATGTCGCGGTCAGTCAGGTCATCGCGCCCGGTGAGTTCGCGATTCGAGGCGGGTTGCTGGATGTATTTCCGATGGGCTGCGAGTCGCCCTTCAGGATTGACCTGTTTGACGACGAAGTTGAGTCTATTCGACTGTTCAATCCGGACACGCAGCGTTCAAGCGACCGTGTCGATCGGATAGAACTGTTGCCGGCTCGGGAGTTTCCGATGACGGAGAGCGGCATAAAGACATTCCGACAGGCCTTTCGACGTTCATTCGAGGGAGATCCGCGAAAACAGACGGTCTACACTGAAATCAGTGCAGGTCAGATTCCAGCCGGAGCCGAGTTTTTTTTCCCGTTGTTTTTTGAAACCACCGCCACATTGTTTGACTATCTCAGCGAGGGAACCCTGTTTGTAGTGGAGTCAACGCTGGCCGAAGACCTGCGCACACAATGGGCGGAAACCGGCGATCGATATACCAATGCAAACTACGACGCGAGCCGAAAAGTACTGCCGCCCGGCACGCTGTATCTGAATCCTGATGAAGCACTGAAATCGGTTTCACAGTTCAATCGTGTCGTCGTCAATCAGGATACCCGATCGAGCGATGGCTGGGACGCCGGCTGCAGACCGACACAACGTTTCCCCGCGGATCCGCGACTCGATTCTCCCTACGAACCGCTGCTGGAGCATTTACGCACATCCAAAAATGCAACTCTGATGGTCGCCGAAACACCCGGTCGCCGGGAGGCAATGGAAGGCATGCTGTCAGGGCATAAACTGTCTCCAATGGTGGTGGAGTCGTTCGAAGAGTTTATGCAGAAGTTACCGCCACTGGGTCTTTGTATCGCCCCGATTGACCGGGGACTTCGAATGGACAATCAACAGATCGAAGTCATTACCGAGAGCCAGCTTTATGGCGAGAAGGTGTTTCAGCGGCGACGGCGCAGTCAGCAGTCCCAGGACCCGGAATCTCTGATTCGATCACTTGCTGAATTGAATCCGGGAGATCCGGTGGTGCATGTGGAGCACGGCGTTGGGCGATATGTAGGTCTGTCAACAATCGATATCTATGGCGACGAGACTGAATTTCTGACTATCGCCTATGAGAACGACGACAAACTCTATGTGCCGGTCCTGTCGCTGAATCTGATCAGCCGATTCGTCGGCGGATCACCCGAATCTGCTCCCATCCACCGCCTGGGAGGCGAAGCCTGGAGTAAGGCAAAAAAACGCGCACGGGAAAAAGCCTACGATGTAGCGGCGGAACTCCTCGAGGTGGCAGCGCTGCGCAGTTCAAGAAACGGCCGGGCATTTGCAGTACCGAAAGAAGATTACGATGCATTCGTCGGTCGATTTGTTTTTGAGGAAACTCCCGACCAGACTCAGGCAATTTCCGAAGTTATAGACGATCTTTGTTCAATGCAGCCGATGGACCGGCTGGTCTGTGGCGATGTGGGTTTTGGCAAAACAGAAGTTGCACTCAGGGCCGCATTTATCGCTGTGCACAATAACTGTCAGGTCGCCATGCTCGTGCCCACAACACTGCTCGCCCAGCAACATTTTCAGACTTTTCTCGATCGATTTGCAGAACTCTCGATTTCGGTTGAACTGCTTTCACGATTTAAGTCGAAAAAGGAAAACGATACGGTTGTTGAAAAGCTAAAACAGGGTCTGGTTGACATTGTTATTGGTACCCACAAACTTTTACAGGACGATATTCGATTTAAGAATCTGGGTTTGTTGATGATCGACGAAGAGCATCGATTCGGCGTTCGTCAAAAGGAGAAAATCAAACGAATGCGAAGCGAAGTGGATATCCTGACACTCACCGCGACACCGATTCCAAGGACCCTGAATATTTCTATGGCGGGGCTTCGCTCGATTTCCATTATCGCTACACCTCCACCCTCACGACTGTCGATAAAAACATTCGTCAGGGACTGGAACGAGGGACTGATCCGTGAGGCCTGTCTGCGTGAAGTGCGGCGAGGCGGTCAGGTCTACTTTCTTCACAACGACGTCAGAACGATCCCAAGAATGGTTGAGGAGCTCTCAGAGCTGGTGCCTGAAGCGACAATACATTTTGCGCACGGACAAATGGGCGAGACCCAACTCGAACGCATCATGCAGGACTTTTATCACCAGCGATTCAATGTCCTTGTGTGCAGTACGATTGTGGAGAGTGGTATCGACATACCGTCTGCAAATACAATCATTATCAACCGAGCGGATCGATTTGGTCTTGCCCAGCTCCACCAGTTGCGCGGACGTGTCGGCAGATCCCACCATCAGGCTTTCGCCTATCTTCTGATCCCCGGACGAAAGCTGATTTCCGGGGATGCCAGGAAACGACTGGATGCCATTGATTCCATGGAAGATCTGGGCGCAGGCTTTGCCCTTGCGTCTCACGACCTCGAAATACGTGGCGCGGGAGAACTGCTCGGGGAAACCCAGAGCGGCTCAATTGATGACGTGGGATTCTCGCTATACAGCGAGTACCTCTCCCAGGCGATCAATTCGATAAAAAATAACTCGCTCCCAAACGTCGACCCCATTGCCCATACAGACGATGTCGTGCAAATTGATTTGCATATTCCGGCGCTGTTCCCGACCGACTATCTGGCAAATGCCCACACACGACTGGTTTTGTACAAGAGGATTGCAAGTGCCAAAAACGACGAGCAGCTTGACGAACTGCAAATTGAAGTTATAGACCGTTTTGGATTGCTTCCGGAGTCCGCTCGAAATCTGTTTCGACTCACGTCCATTCGTCTGCTGGCCGAGCAGCTTGGAATTCGCAAACTGGATATCGGAACCGAAGGTGGCGAGGTCACATTGTCGGACCGGCATCGCATCGATCCGATTGCCATCATTCAGCTCGTTCAAGATGAACCGCATCACTACAAACTTAGCAGCCCGACATCTTTTCGCTTAATTGACGAGCTTGCTGAACATGAAATTCGACTGGCCAAGGTGGATGGTTTATTGAAGCATCTGCGACGACATCATGTGGATGCTGTTGACTGATTCCTCGCTGACGAAACGAGTTCCGCTATGGTCGATATGTTAGACTGCGCGCACTGAAAAGTGGACTGCGCTATACCATGACCTCTGCAGGCTGTATCCGCCATTTGCTCTCTGTATTCATCGTGGTCGCCACGATGATTCCGGCTGCAGCGTACAGTCGGGATTATGAGATTGAACTCATTATTTTCCAGAATGCGAAGGGCGATCAGTACGAGGGTGAACGGTGGAGCATGCAATCCAGTGCGCGCCAGGAGAACGAAACGAGAATTCAGTCACTTGTGGGTCGCGCAGACACTGTAGCCTCCAGCAGCCAACTGTCGCGGCTCGACGGCGTAAGATCCAATCTGGCGCGGTCCGGGCACCGAATTCTGAGGACAATCCGCTGGAGACAGCCTTCAGCCGTCTACCAGAATGCACCGCTGGTTGCCCTTGGAGTCCCAGGCAGCCCTTTGGATCTGGGTTTTATCAGAATCTACAAAACGTCTCTGATTTTTGCTGATATCGATTTGAAAGTTCGACTGGAGCGCATAGGACTTCCGCAACCGGTCTCAAGCGAGCTGACACAGACTGCAGAGCTCTCCTCGAATCCCTCCTTGAATTCGGTTGAAAATACCCTGCAGCCTGCGCCGGTGGCGAGGATTCAGGATTTTTTTCTCTCTGAGAAACGTCGTCTTAAGTTCAAGGAAGTGCACTATTTTGACCATCCGTTGTTCGGCGCAATACTGGGTGTCTGGCCTTCTGAGTAGAATTTGGTAGATTGTGTCTGCGGTTTGAACACGGACACGCAGACGCACCAGACTGATTCAGGACGAAGAAATTATTAACGCGACAAATGTTTCAACAGCCTAAATGCTTTGCCTGATCCCTTTTTAAGATTATCGCGGATGACTTCAATCGTGATTTGCTGGTCGGATCGACCTGCAGCTTTATTCACCACGATCGCAAGACAGGCGTAATCCAAATCCAGTTCACGCGCCAGTGCGGCCTCCGGCATTCCTGTCATGCCCACAATAGTCGCGCCGTCACGCTCCAACCGGTCAATTTCTGCCGCAGTTTCGAGCCGGGGACCCTGCGTCGCTGCGTAGCATCCCTGTGCGGTCACTCGAACTCGCGCCGCTTTTGCTGCGTCCATAAGTCTCTCGCGCAATTCCGTTGAATAGGGTTGGGTGAAATCGATATGCTCTACACGGTCCGCTTTACCGTCGAAAAAGGTGTGCTCCCGACCCCAGGTGTAATCAATCAACTGGTCCGGAACAACAATACTGCCCTCTACAGCGTCTTCGCTGATACCTCCGACGGCCGCAAAAGCGATCACTCGACTCACACCGACGGATTGCAGCGCCCACAGATTGGCTCTGTAGTTAATCACATGAGGCGGAATGGTGTGATTTGCGCCATGCCTTGGCAAAAAGACGACGGATTGCCCCTGCAACTCGCCCCAGGACAGAACACCCGAAGGACTGCCATACGGTGTGCGGACCACTTCGCGTTTATGAATCGAAAGCTGCCGAATCTGATCAAACCCGGTTCCGCCAATTATTGCTATGGTTTTGCGTCGGTTTGCCATGGTCTTCAGGGTACAAATTTTCCGGGCGAGTAACCGAAAGCCTCACGCGCTGGTTCGTTGTCAAAAACCAGATCCTGCTGTAAACGATCAGCAGCCCCTGAAGTTACAAAATCGAGACCCGGTATTTTCTCTGTCAGGGTCAGTACACTTTTGATCAGCCAAAGCGGTACAGGAAGAAAGCGGGCTTTGCGTTGCTGACTCTGGAACACCCGCTCAACCATCTTTCGATAAGAAATTTTTTCAAGACCACCCAGTTCAAATGTTTTCACAGAGGGTTGTGACCGCCAGAGTTTCGTCGTCTGGATCGCATACAGACAAGCCAGCGCAACATCGTGCGAGTGCACCGGCTGCCGCAGGCCATCGCCTCGACCCAATAGTGGGAAAAACCGAAACCAGCGAACAAAATCAGAAATAAAGTTGATGTTCTGATTTCGAGGTCCCCCATAAATCATCGTTGGCCTGAATATCACCGCAGAACATTCAAGTTGATCGGCGAGTTTTTCTGCGTATCGCTCGCCCGCTTTGAGTGACTTCACCAGCTTTTGATCACGCCGACTGGTTGATTCACTTTTTGAATGCAGACTGGAACTGCTGACGGCCAATAGTCGACGAGGCTTCAGTTTTCTGAACAGGCGACCAAATGCACGGGTTGTCCATATCGGAGCCAGATTAATCCAGTAATCAATTTTAATTTCTTCAGGTTGCGGTGATTTTTCAAAGTACTCAGCCGACATCCAGCGCACGCTATTCGTCTTGCTGTCGACAGGCTTTTGCACCGTTCTGGACACCGCAACGATATCGTAGCCACATTTGGTCAAAAGTTTAATGAGATGGTCACCGACATCAGATTTCGCCCCCGTTAACAACACAGTGCGCCCCCTGCCGGGTTTTGCGTCATTTTTCGTGCCGGATACCACGTCTTCCACCAGCAGTCCCGAGTCATTGTTCTGGTCCAACTCGCTTTCCCCGGCCCGACGAAATTCTCCAAACCAGGAGGACAGTCTGAATCGGGCCAGACTGGCCCTGACCAGTGCCTTGTTTAGCCACTGCAGCGGCAGATTATCCCGACTCGCCTGATGATTCTCGTAGTAGGTCAGCATACCCTCGTGCTTGTAGGACTCGACGGTAAGGGATGACACATTGCCTGAAGCACCCTGCTGATGAAAAACAGAGTATGCAGGACAGAAGAGAACGTCGTATCCGATATCGCGAGACCTGCGACAAATATCAAGATCTTCACAGTGCAGGAAATACGACTCATCCATACCGTTCAGCTCATCAAACACATCGCGTCGAATCATCATTGCTGAACCTGAAACGGCATCGACCGATTCGGTATGCGGCGGAAGAAGTTCATGATTCCGGTTCACACCTTCAAAACGACGCTCGAGTCCAAGAGTGGTCACTACACTCCGAACCAGCGTGGGGTCATTCCGACGGCAGCCGCGCTGCTCGGTACCGTCAGCATTGAATACGATCGGACCCGCAATTCCCGCTGACGGTCGCGCTTCCAGCTCGTCTCGTAACCCTGACAGCGTCTTCGCATTAATCATAGCGTCAGGGTTTAACAACATGATGTAGTCGGATTCCACATTACGAGCTCCGACGTTCACTGCGGTAGAGAAGCCCAGATTGTCTTCGTTCTTTACCAACTCGAGTCGATGGTGTCGAAGCTGACCACTGTGCACCCCCTTAAGGCTGTCATCATCAGAACTATTGTCAACCACGACGATACGAAGCCCGACTTCCGACTTCAACAGTGAGACCAGACACCGCTTCAGATAACGACCACTGTTGTAATTTACGATCACCACACCAATGGACGGCGGTACGGGTCTTGAAACAGAATCGGGGTTAGTGCGGTCTCCAAGCCCACCGAAAACGGCAACTTTTTCCGCTTCGTCTTCAACGACCTGCAACACCGGCCCGTCTGAACTCTTGTTTTTGCTCACCATTTTTCCCCCTTTCTATGATATGCAGAAACCGGCAGATATGGACCAGCTCAGCATCAGCACTGTATTTTACGTGGGTTGCGCCTGACTTTCATTTCCCTGTTGCTCAATGTCTGTTCCGCCCAAAGTACGGCGTCAACCAGCCCTTCACCATATGGTCATCAATTGAATTCACTGCGGGGTTTTGTTTTTCCGACTGTCTACGGCTTCTCCAGATTATTGGCAGCGATCTGATCGCATGCCACTTCGCAGTAAAAATTACCCTGCCCCTGCCTTTAGCGGTGTAATAGATCAGTGTCGCAATAGTGAGCACAATATGTTGGGGTAAGTACCGTAGCATCAGACGCCGCGGCATGTTCTTGAAAAAGGTCCACACAAGATTTCGATGCCCGTGATAGATGCTGAAATCGCTCTCGCGCCCGGTGACTGCCGAGCCGATGTGGTGTACCACAGCCTCGTCGACATGAACACATTGACTACCGGTCAAACGCAGTCTGAACGCAAGATCCACGTCTTCGTTGTAGCAAAAGTAGCGCTCGTCAAAACCCCCTGCCTGCTGCCATTTTGAAGTGCGATACAGCGATGCAGCCCCGCACGGCGAAAACACGTTTTCTCCAGTTCCACGTTTAATGTTGGCATGACCACCGTGGTCACGCCGCCAGCTCAACCCGCTCACATGATACGAATCTCCGGTCCCATCGAGTCTGGTCAGGTCGTTTGCATTCAGGAGACGACACGATACCATGTCAATTGCTTTATCGCGCTCTGCGGTCCTCAGCATCGTCTGCAGACAATCGGGTTCAGCCCAGGCATCCGGGTTCAGCAGGAAAACCCAGTCTGACGTATCGTCGGTTCCGACGGCCAGATTGTTCGCCGCCGCAAAGCCCAGATTCTCCCGTTGCACGAGCAGTTCAACATGAGGAAATCGCTCGGCGATTCGTGTTGTCGAACCATCGACACTGGCATTGTCGACGACAATAATCCTGGCAATAGGGTGGGTTTGTCGAAGTAACGAATCAATTGCTCGTAAAACATCTTCACCGCCATTGAAATTCACAATGACAGCAAGGATGCGACTCGGGTTCGTTACCGACTCTGTGGTCATATCAAAGCCTTGTTTTTATGCCACTAACAGCGGCAATTAAACTCCTCGCACGGGTCTACCGAAATCAGAATTCCGGACACTGCAGTAATCGGTACCGACCTCCAGCCGGTATCACTTGCTCCGATAAAGCGTGCGAATGTTGTACACCGGTTTATTCTGGGCCTCGTGATAGGTACGGGTCATCAACTCAGCAATCAGACCAACAGTTATGAACTGCAGACCAATAAATATCAACAATATCCCCAGCAGCAGCAGCGGTCGATCCGACATCGGTACCGCAAAGGCAAATTTTTGAACCGTCAGAATGAGACTGATCAAAAATCCCACGGCTCCGCTGGCCAATCCGATTGACCCGAAGAACTGCATGGGTTTGCGCGAATAGCTGATCAGAAATTTCACGGTTATCAGGTCCAGAATCACGCGGAACGTTCTTGATATCCCGTATTTGGATTCACCGGCGACCCGAGCGCGATGATTGACCTTAATTTCTGCGTATTTGACGCCGATCCAGTGGGCCATTGCCGGGATAAACCGATGCATCTCTCCGTAAAGTGACGTCTGCTTGACGACCTCGTAACGGAATGCTTTCAGGGTACAGCCGTAATCGTGAAGTTTAACGTCGGTGGCCCAGGAGATCAGCTTGTTGGCAAGCATCGATGGCAGCCGTCGCAGTAAATACCCATCCTGACGGTCAAATCTCCACCCACTGACCAAATCGTACCCTTCATCGATTTTTTCCAGCAGCCGGGGAATATCTTTGGGGTCGTTTTGACGGTCGGCATCCATAGAAATAACCACACGCCCCCGAGAGAGATCAAACCCGGCCGCCATGGCGGCGGTTTGCCCGAAGTTTCTTCGGAATTCAGCCACAACCACACGCGCATCACTCTGCTGAATGGATTTAAGATGGGAAAGAGTCTGGTCACGACTGCCGTCATCAACATAAATGATTTCAGACTGCAGCGGCATTTCGTCGAGCACAGCTGCAATTTCGGCGTGCATTTCACGAATATTTTCCTCTTCGTTGTACACAGGCAGAATGACCGAAAGGTCAAGCTCAGGCTCTGGCAAGGTGTCCGAAAGCGAATTTTTTAGTGATTGTGACAATGCGTTTAATCTCTCGTCTGATTGATGTACGGACTGGCGGATTGACGGTCAGTCCAGCAATTGGGACAGATATCTGCCGTATTCGTTTTTACTCAACTCCGACGCCAGAGATGCGAGTTGATCATCATCTATATGGCCCTGTCGCCAGCAGATTTCCTCGGGACAGGCGATCTTTACGCCCTGTCGTTTTTCAATGGTCTCAATAAACTTTCCGGCATCCATCAGCGAGTCATGTGTGCCGGTATCCAGCCACGCCATGCCCCGACTGAAAACTTCAACGCCCAGGGTGCCGTCCTCAAGATAGGATTTATTGAGATCGGTTATTTCCAGCTCGCCACGCGCAGAGGGTTCCAGTGCGCGCGCTCTATCCGCTACCGTATTGTCGTAAAAGTACAACCCGGTCACTGCAAACTTTGACTTGGGCTGCGTAGGCTTTTCCTCAAGTTCGACCGCCTTTCCATTCGAGTCGAACGTCACAACTCCATAACGTTCAGGGTCGTTTACCTGATACGCGAACACTCGGGCACCTTTGGTAATGCCCGACGCGCTAACCAGTGACTCGGTGAGATTGTGTCCGTGAAAAATGTTGTCGCCAAGAACAAGTGCACTGCTGTGACTGCCGATAAATTCGGATCCGATGATAAATGCCTGTGCTAACCCGTCCGGCGATGGCTGCACAGCGTAGGAGAGGTTGATTCCCCACTTTGAACCGTCGTCCAGCAGCTGCTGAAATCGGGGCGTATCCTGTGGCGTCGAGATGATCAGAATATCCCGAATGCCCGCAAGCAGGAGCGTCGATAACGGATAATAGATCATCGGTTTGTCGTAGATGGGGAGCAGCTGTTTTGAAACAGCCATTGTCACTGGCCACAGCCTTGTGCCGGATCCACCCGCTAAAATTATGCCGCGCATAGTCAGATTAAACGAATATATAAATTAACTTTTCTTGATCACACCCAGGCGTTGCCCCGCAGACTGGTTCTTGCGGGTAATCATTTCGATCCACTCCTGATTGTCCAGATACCACTGTACGGTTTTTCGCATGCCGGATTCGAAGCTTTCCTGCGGCTCCCACCCAAGCTCACGCTGGATTCGTGAAGCGTCGATCGCATAGCGCTGATCGTGTCCTGGCCGATCGGCAACAAATTCAATCAGCCGCTCGTGCATTCCGCCACCACTTGCGGGCCGAAGTTCATCAAGAATCCCACAAACAGTCTTCACCACTTCAAGATTGGTTTTCTCTTCATTGCCCCCAACGTTGTAACTGCGCCCAACCTGCCCTTCCTGCATAATCTGAATGAGCGCGGACGCGTGATCATCCACATACAGCCAGTCCCGCACATTTGAACCTGTGCCATAAACGGGAATGGGCTCTGCGGCTACGACCTTTGAAATGATGACAGGCAGCAGTTTTTCCGGATACTGATATGGGCCGTAATTGTTGGAACAATTCGACAACACCACAGGCAGTCCAAATGTTTCATGCCAGGCGCGGACCAGATGATCCGAAGACGCCTTGCTCGCTGAATAGGGTGAATTCGGATCGTATGGCGATTCTTCAGTGAACAAACCATGGTCGCCAAGGCTCCCAAACACTTCATCGGTCGAAATATGATGAAACCGAAACCCATCCGCGTCATTTTGTGAAGACAGATAATTGCGAGTCGCCTCGAGTAAATTGTACGTACCTACAATGTTGGTCTGGATGAATTCAGCGGGACCATCAATGGAACGATCCACATGGGACTCAGCTGCAAGGTGCATGATTGCTTTTGGACGGTAGTTCTCGAACAACGCGTCGATTGAATCGCGATCACAGATATCGCGTTGTTCAAATACGTATTTTTCGCTTTCGCTCTCGGCATTCAGCGTTTCGAGGTTACCGGCATAGGTCAGCTTATCAATATTGACTACAGTCACGTCGTGCTCCGACAGCAGTCTTCGGATCACTGCTGAACCGATGAAGCCGGCGCCTCCGGTAACGAAAACAGTATTATTCAAAGTAAATAATTCCCCAGGCAGATTTAATATCGTTCATTCAGGTAGTCGATGTATCGACCCACACCGTCCTCCACATCCAGCATCACTGATTCATAGCCCGCAGCACGCAGTCGGTCCATATTGGCCTGCGTGTAGTTTTGGTATTTTCCAATCAGAGCCTCCGGCATGTCGATGTACCGGATAATTTCCGAGTCTCTCGCTTCCTGAAGGGAAAGTGACTGTTCGCCATCAATTTTTCGGCTCGAATTGACGACAGCAAGGGCGACATCATTGAAGCTTCTGCAGCGACCCGTACCAAGATTAAAAATACCCTGAACACCGGGATGATCCATGAGATACATGTTGACCGCAACAACATCGTCAACCGAGATAAAGTCTCTCAGCTGTTCACCGTCCGCGTATCCTTCCGTACCCCGGAAAAGTTTGA
This sequence comes from Pseudomonadota bacterium, assembly GCA_039029455.1. Lineage (GTDB taxonomy): Bacteria > Pseudomonadota > Gammaproteobacteria > Arenicellales > Poriferihabitantaceae > JBCCGE01. The sequence goes on from JBCCGE010000026.1 coordinate 33,001, forward strand.
CACAGCCGCTGCTGCGCAACTGATGGAAAAAATGCCAGGCAACCGAAGCCATTCGACCCTTGTGCTGTTCCCTTGGGCCGTAAACATTGAAATATCGCAGACCCACCACCTGATTTCCGGTACGCCCCTTTGCCCGAACATAATTGTCGAACAAAAGTTTCGAATAGGCATAGGCGTTCAGCGTATGCTCGTATTCCGGAAGCTCCTCAAATAGATCTCCAGCCCCATATACGGACGCGGATGACGCATAGATATACTGGGCACCCCGACGCCGGCAGAATTCATACAGATTTTTAGAAAACGTGAAATTATTGGACATCACGTACGCACCGTCAGTCGCCATGGTATCGGAGCAGGCGCCTTCATGGAGCACACACGCCGCGTCAGCCAGAAAACTGTCGTCAGGCATCCTTGAATTAAATTCCTGTTTGTCGAAATAGTCCTCGATACGCAAGTCGGAGAGATTCTTTACTTTGTCGGCATTGGTAAGGTTGTCAACGACGACGATGTCCGTTCGACCCCGATCATTCAGCGCTCTGACGAGATTGGAGCCAATGAAGCCCGCACCCCCTGTAACCACAATCATTGTGAGTCCTCCAGTTTCTGTCGTTCGAGTGCCTGCTGAATTTCTTCCACTGAGGCGGTGGCTGTGCCGAGCTTGGACACCACTACGCTGGCTGCCGCATTGGAGAGCAGAAGAGCCGTCTTCATATCAAGCTGAACCGCCATCGCCGCTGCCATCACAGCAATAACGGTATCACCGGCACCACTGACGTCAAAGACTTCCCGAGCTCTGGCAGGACTGTGTAGAAAATCTCCGTCTGACTGTACCAGAACCATTCCACGTTCACTCAGAGTGATCAACAAGGCGGACAGATCATGGGACGCCAACAGTTCGAGCGCGGTCGTGCTCAGCTCTTCGAGACTGTGCGCATCACTTCGACTCGCACTGCGAAATTCAGATAAATTGGGTGTAATTACCGACGCACCACGATACCGGGTGTAGTCGGAATGTTTTGGGTCAATCAGCGCAGGAATCCCGCTCTGCCGGCAAACCTGAATGCATTCTCCAATTCTGGCGAGTGAACCCTTGCCATAGTCAGAAAAGACAACGGCGTCATAATCCCGGACGGCGTCCGCAAACAGCTGGTTCAAACGGTCGACGGAACCCGAACTCGGTTGCCGCTCAAAGTCTGCCCGAAGCAATTGCTGGTTACGTGAAATTACGCGCAGTTTGGACGTTGTATTCTCACCGTCCTCGACCACAAGGTTAGAACGGATATCCTGCTTCTGCAACAGCGACCGGACCCGCTCACCTGCCTCATCATCACCGGTAATCCCCATCAGCGTTGCGCGAGCACCAAACCCAGCCAGATTTGACGCGACATTGGCGGCTCCACCCAGTCGCTCATATTCTGATGCGACTGAAACTATGGGCACCGGTGCTTCAGGCGAGATTCGGTCGACGTCGCCGGACCAGTATCGGTCCAGCATCACATCCCCGATTACGAGTACGTTCGCACTGGACAGATTTTTGAGCGCCTCAAGCATGGATCAGGGACGACCGATTCCGTAATAGTCCAGCCCCGCAGCCCGAATCGTTTCCGGCACGAATATATTGCGACCGTCGATCACGACACTGCCGGACATTGCCGCAGCTATTTTTTCCGGACTGGCGGCTCTGAACATTCTCCATTCAGTAACGACGATCAGGGCATCTACGCCCATCAGGGCGTCGTAGGGGTCATCAGAAAAGAGTTCAAGATCGGATCGTTCACCATAGATTCGCAAAGCTTCTTCTGTGGCTACAGGATCGAAGGCGCGAACGTGCACTCCGCGCTGCCAAAGAGCCTCCATGATCACTCGACTCGGCGCTTCGCGCATGTCGTCGGTATCGGGTTTAAACGCGAGTCCCCAAAGCGCCACGCGCCTACCGCGCAAATTTCCGTCGAAATGAGCATCCAGTTTTTCAACCGGTTTGCCTTTCTGATCTGCATTGACGGCCTCTACAGCTGCAAGAATTCTCGCTTCGTATCCCGAGTCCTGCGCGGTTCGGTAAAGCGCCTGAACATCTTTTGGGAAACATGATCCCCCATAACCGCAGCCCGGATATATAAAGGAGTACCCTATTCTGGGATCGGCACCAATACCCACTCGGACGGCTTCGATGTCCGCACCCAGTCGGTCGGCAACATTCGAAATTTCATTCATAAACGAAATTTTAGTTGCCAGCATGGCATTCGCCGTATATTTGGTCAGCTCGGCCGATGCGATATCCATAACAATGAGTCGTTCATGATTGCGGTTAAACGGCGCGTACAGTGCACGCATCAACTCGAGCGCCCGATCATCATCGACTCCGATGACAATTCGATCCGGCTTCATAAAGTCATCAACAGCCGCACCTTCTTTCAAAAACTCAGGATTGGATACCACGCTGAAGGGAATATCAGTACCGCGTTGATTTAACTCTCCATCAATCGCTGTCCGGACTTTCTCTGAAGTACCAACAGGTACGGTCGACTTGGTGACCACTACACGGTAGCTGTCAATTTTTTCTCCGATTGACCGAGCGACCTGCAAAACGTACGACAGATCAGCCGACCCGTCCTCGTCCGGCGGCGTTCCAACAGCGATGAAAATTATCTCACCGTGTGTTACACCTTCAGAAATATCCGTGGTGAACAAGAGTCGGTGGTCCTTAAAATTAACCGCGACCAGAGTCTCAAGACCGGGCTCATAGATTGGGATTATTCCGGCTTTAAGGTCGTCAATCTTTTTTTGATCCGTGTCGACACATAACACCTCATTGCCCATTTCAGCAAGGCAGGCGCCCGTCACCAGGCCAACGTATCCAGTTCCAACTACCGTTACTTTCATCGATCGCTACCTTGATATCTCTTGTGGCTATATCGAACTTCGGGTGGGATTATCATGCTGGGTTCGAACTCGTGCATTCTTCTGCACACTCCCCCAGGCTTTGCAACCCGGACACTGCCAGTGCAGGCTGTTGCTGTTGAATCCGCATTTTCTGCACAGATAATCCCGACCCTGCCCAACTGCCTCGGCGAGCAGATTGGCAAGTGTATTGAAGTCACGTGAGTCGCTGTGATTCCGGTCAACCGCATCTGTGAGCCCACGGTTTTTTAGCAACTGCACCAGACCCTCAAGGCTTGGATATTTTCTAACCAGTTCAACCAGTTTGGCCTGTCGCGCTTCCGTACCCTTTTCGCTGCCGGTGAGTTCAACCAGGGCAGTGATTAACTTGGGATCGGGGCAGCGTTCAAGATTGGATTCAAGAAACTTTCGGTAACCTTTGACGTCTCCGATTGCCTCAAAGCTATTGGATAGATGGTCGATAACTTCGGGCAACGCTTCGGGAGCCCAGTGCTCGAGACCGCGCCAGATCGCAATCGCATTGGTGTGATTGCCTTTGAGCGAAGCCATACGTCCCGATTGGATCACCGCCCTGATACACCGGGCGTCGTACTTGAAAGCGGACGCGAGATACTCCTCAGCTTCCCTATAGCGACCTTCAATAATCGACTGTTCGGCAAGCTCACAGCTGTATTGTGCAAGTGATTCAGAAAGATCGTGTTGCGAGTGACGATCCAGCGACTCTGCAACAGCGATCGCACTTTGCCACTCCTTTTCCTGATCGTATATTTGCAGCAGGAATCGGCAGGCCTGTTCTCGGTATTCATCGGTCTGACGCAATTCCTGAAACAGACCTTCAGCACGATCGTAGAGCCCTGCCTTCAGATAGTCCTGGGCAAGTTCAAACAGCGCCAGTAGTCTGAGACTCTCATCCAGATCAGACCGTGCGACCAAATTCTGATGGATTCTGGTTGCACGCTCGACCTCACCCCGGCGTCGGTAGAGATTCCCGAGCGCCATGTGCATTTCGATGGTTTCTTCGTCAACCTCAACCGCCTCCATAAACACCTGCAGCGCTTTATCGGGCTGCTCGTTCAAAAGGAAACTCAGCCCCTTGAAATACGCCTTTGGAACGTTTTTTTGGCTTTCATTAGAACGCCCGTCAAGCGCAGCCATATACCAACCACTGGCAGCGGCAAGCGGGAGCAACAGTAGTAGCCAGACGGGATCCACGGTTTAATTTCAGAGTTGAGTCTGCTGCAGACCAGTGTCTGACAGGCAGTCAATTCACGACGATGATCAGGTTATCGGATTTTGCAGAATCTGCAGCTGCTTATTGGCTTTCGCCAGACGGCGGCGGAGTTTGATCGAAGAAACCAGACTCGCCAGATAGGCACAAAGCACGCCCAGACCAAACGTAATAAACAGCAAAACAGACAATTCAACCTGGGCATTCAGTCCCCAATAAAAGTTTATGTCGATCGTCTGATGGTTTTTGTAAGTGAAAAGGATTGCCAGCGCGGCAACAACTGTGATGACCACCACGTAGATCAGTTTTTTCATTGCGGTACTCCGATCAGAAAGCTAGTTTTCACTACCGGTATTGTCGACTCGCTTTCGCAGACTGGCGCCCGGCTTGAAGTGAGGCACGTACTTTTCCGGAACCTGGACTTTCTCGCCTGTTTTTGGATTTCGTCCAATTCTGGGAGGTCGGTAGTGCAGTGTCATACTCCCAAAACCACGGATCTCTATTCGTTCGCCCGCCACCAGAGCCTCGGACATTTTGTCCAGAATACTGTTAACCGCCAGTTCCACGTCCTGCTCGGACAACTGCGGCTGATCCTGACTGATGTAGGCAACCAACTCTGATTTGGTCAGAGTTGGTTGTTCGCTGGATTGTTGATCGTTAGACATGGCGTCGACCGGATCAGGAAGATTGCTTGTCCAGCTGCGCCTTCAGCTTGTCACCCAGAGTTGCGCTGCCCATACTCGTGTCGCGTGAGTATTCCTGCACAGCCTCACCTTCAATTTCCATTTCACGGGCCTTGATAGACAATGAGATCCGGCGATCTTTTCGCTCAATGCTTGTGATTTTCGCTTCGACAGAGTCGCCCTCATTCAGAACGGTACGTGCATCTTCGACTCGATCCAAAGCAATCTCAGACGCTCTGAGATAACCCTCAACATTGGGCGCAAGTTCGATCACTGCACCGCGGGCGGTGACTTCGCGGACCGTGCCTGAGACCGTCGCTCCTTTGCCATTTTCAGTGACGAATCCGGCAAATGGATCTTCGCTGGCCTGCTTCAAGCCCAGTGAAATACGTTCACGCTCGGCGTCAACGGCCAGCACGACGACTGACAGCTCATCACCTTTCTTGAATTCAGTGACCACCTCTTCGCCCGGACGATCCCAGGACAAGTCCGAGAGGTGAACCAGTCCGTCGATGCCCCCATCGACTCCAATAAAGACGCCGAAATCAGTAATCGATCGAATTTTCCCGGTCATGGTGTCGCCTTTCTTGTGGGTGGCCGCAAATTCTTCCCACGGATTTGGCGTGCATTGTTTCATGCCCAGCGAAATCCGACGTCGGTCAGGATCGATATCCAGCACCATGACTTCAACCTCGTCA
>JBCCGE010000027.1:0-38469 GCA_039029455.1 Pseudomonadota bacterium
CACCAAGCAGCGCGACGATGATGACTTTGATCACGGGAACAGCGCCGCCCCCGTCAAGCCGGTGTGTTCGTCAAGACTAAACATGATGTTCATATTTTGCACCGCCTGCCCGGCGGCTCCTTTGACAAGATTGTCTTCAACAGCCAGAACCACAACCCGATTGGTCTCAACCGGTCGATGGATCGCCAGTCGGCAGGTGTTTGATCCACGAACACTGCGGGTGTCGGGGTGAGACCCTTCCGGCATGACATCAACGAAACGTTCATCTGCATAGCGGTGTTCAAACACCGACTGGAGGTCGGTTGCAGAAGGATCGAGAAGAGTGGCGTACAACGTTGCGTGAATTCCACGAATCAATGGCAAAAGATGCGGCGTGAATACCAAATCAATCGGGTCCGTCGCAACCGACTGCAGCCCCTGTTTGATCTCGGGCAGATGTCGATGACCGGGGACTCCATAAGCCTTAAACGAATCTGCCGTTTCAGCGTATGCGGTGCCCAGAGCCGCCTTTCGACCGGCACCGGAAATCCCCGACTTTGCATCGGCGATCAGCGAACCCGGATCGACAAGACGGTTCTCCAGCAATGGCAGAAAACCAAGCTGAACGGCCGTTGGATAGCATCCTGGGTTGGCTACCAGCTGAGCGCCACGAATCTGTTCTCTGTAAACTTCAGGCAAACCATACACCGCCTCTTCAACAAGCTGAGGACAGGCGTGGGTCATTCCGTACCATTTTTCCCAGAGCGCGGTATCTTTAATTCGAAAATCTGCGGCCAGATCAATCAGCCGTATGCCGGCATCGAGCAGTGCGGGTGCGTGTTCCATGGCCACTCCGTTTGGCGTTGCGCTGAAAACGACGTCGCACTCTGAAAATACCGTTGAACTCGGTGCCGAAAAGTTGAGGTTCACCAGTCCGCGCAATGACGGAAACAATTCGTGCACAGGTCTTCCCTGTTCACTGCGAGACGAGATGCAGGTCAGCTTAACATTTGGATGACTGACCAGAATTCGGAGAAGTTCCACACCGGTATACCCGGTGCCACCGATAATGCCGACACGGATTTCTGACATTTTTGCTGCGGTTTAAAATTTCAGGTTAAGATTATTGCCATACAGTCGACAGACTGGCGGGATAGCCTGCTGCACGTCCGGTCTTCGTTTTAACCTCTATTCACCGTAACATCAACCCGGCTCACCCTCTTCCCGTGCTTGGAAATTCAGCGATACGACTCTACGGTCTTATAAAGCGCCAACTGGAATCTGATCGCCAGCAGCCGCTAGCGCAGTTACAGCATCGGGACAGAGAAATCGGTCGCACTCTGGGTATTACACCCGGTCAACGACCCAACCGGAAAGTCATGCAACGCTGGCTCGATGCGGTCTCGGCATCTGAAGATTCTGATCCTGTTAACCACCGAGGACTGAGTTGGGTAACGTCACTGGTGATCATCTCGGGCGCAGTTCTCGGGTGGCTGTGCGCCTCTACCCTGCTCAATTATGACGGCAGAATGCCGGTCAACCTGATTTACTTTTTGCTGATACTTGTTGTCTGGCCTGGGGCTACGCTTGCCCTGTGGTGCATTCTGATCCTGATTCCACGAACAACCTCAGAATCAGTTCTGGGCGCGGTCTCACCGGGTGAATGGCATCGAAAACTGGTAACCCGTCTTTCCGGCGGCATAAAACCCGGCAATGAGTTCGACACCGATCTGAAAATCAGCATGCAATGGCAGGGCTATGGGCTGTCACATCTGTTTACACTTTGCTTTGTACTCGCCGCCTGTCTTTATTTTCTGTTCGCGATCAGCTTTTCAGATCTGGCATTTGGCTGGAACACCACGCTGGAAGTCTCGAACGATGCGGTGCACAGCGCGCTGTCGACAATGGCCGTGCCCTGGCGGCAGGCCCTTCCCCACGCATCACCGACGCTCGAACTGGTCGATATCAGCCGCTTCTACAGACTGGACCACGTTTTGTCACGTCCAGCGGACCCTGACCTAAAGCTGGCGTATCAGCTCGGCAGATGGTGGCCATTCCTTTTTATGAGTTTGCTGGTTTATAGCGTTTTGCCCCGTCTGGTGGCGTTGTTTTTTTCAATCTGGCGAACCACATCCGCAGTGGACTCGGCTTTGGAAGCGTCCAGCGGTGCCAATCAGATTGTGGCCCGCATGGTCTCACCGGTCGTCAGCACGGTCCCTCACGAAACGTCTCAACCACCACCGGAAAAAACCGGACAACCTTTCGGTTTGCAGAAGCAGCTCGATGGCGACACTCACTGTGTGGTGATCGAGTGGGCCGGAGCTCAGGTCACTGCTGAACAGCTTCGGCAAATCAGAGTTGTACCGGTGATTAAATCCCAGGCCGGCGGCGTGCACACACTGGCGGACGACCGAAAACTGCTAAGAGAGATGAACGTCGATACTGTTCAGGGCATCGCAATTGTGGTCAAGGCCTGGGAACCGCCGATGCTCGAATTGAATGACTTTGTTGCCAGCGCGCGAAAAGCACTGTCGCCCAGACAATCCCTGATTTTGCTGATTTCTCCTCTCCCCGGTTTTGGTGTCAGAAGCGAGCAAATGCAGGCATGGGAGAATGTGTTAAACACCTCCGGCGATTCCAATCTGCACATCATCGCCCTGCCACACCAGGATTGAATTCGACTTCGATGAACGCATTGCCTTCCAATCCTGCAGCTGACGAGATACCCACGTTCGCCATTGTTGGACACCCAAACAAGGGCAAAAGCAGTTTGGTTGCAACCCTGGCCCACGATTCCGACGTACAGATCTCCGCTCAATCCGGCACCACAGAATTCAATCAGACGTTTCCAATGAGTGTCGATGGCGAGGTGCTGTATCAACTGACCGATACGCCCGGATTTCAGCGCGCAAGGCAGGTCTGGGACTGGTTGCAGAAAAACAGTTCCTCGGTGGCGGACCGGGCACAAACCGTTAGAAATTTCGTTGAGCAACATCGCGATAACACGCTGTTTACCGCAGAGTGTGAACTCTTGCGTCCGCTGACTGAAGGTGCTGGAATTTTGTATGTGGTTGACGGCTCGGTGCCCTACGGCAACGAGTACGATGCCGAAATGGAAATACTGCGATGGACCGGTCAACCCAGCATGGCGCTGATCAATCAAATCCATGACTCCGACTTTCACGAGGAATGGGAGAGCGCATTGTCGCAGTACTTCAGGATTGTGCGCCGCTTCAATGCACAGCTCGCCGACTTTGACCGGCAACTTGGTTTGCTTTCAGGTTTTTCAGAACTCAATGAAAACTGGCGAGACCGGCTGCTCACTGCAGTAAATCTGTTGCGTCGACGACGCGAAGGACAGCGAACCGCGTCTGCCATGGTTATCGCTGAACTGATTCATCAGGCGATGACCTGTCAAATCGACACCGAACTGCCCGATCAGGAAAACGACTCTGATTCGGTAGCAAAAACACTCAGACAAGAGCTGCAGAATAGCATTGTTCAAATGGAATCGAACGCAAGACAGGACATAGAGCGCTTGTACCACTTTGACCGACTTGATGCTGAAGAAGACACCCTGTCGCTGGATCACAACCAGTTATTCTCCGCAACGTCCTGGGAAATGTTTGGGCTTGCTAAAGATCAGTTGCTTGTGGCTGGAGCGGTTGGCGGCGCGGCAACCGGCGGTATCGTTGATATTGCTACAGGAGGCGGTTCGCTCATGCTGGGTACTGGAATTGGCGCAATTGTTGGCGGCGTGTCAGCATTTTTGAGCGAACAGAAAATGTTCCAGTCCACACTGCGGAAAACCGGTTTGGGAAACGACAGGCTAACCGTGGGGCCGATTGAAAGCGTAAACTTCCCGTATGTTCTTCTTGGACGTGCACTGAATCATGTTTCCGTGATTGAGGGACGGACTCATGCCAGACAGGATGTTTTGCGTATTCAGGGTGAGGAATCCAGAAAGTGGCAGCAGCTCAGTTCAATGGTCAAACCTCTGGGAGCCCTCTTCGCGGATATCAAAAAGCAAAAGTTGTCCCGCGCCGAATCCGGCCGTCAGCTGTCGACACTGATTCTCGAAATTCTTAAAAACGAGCGCTCCGGGTCGGGTGAATAATTCCCGCGTGTCAGGCTGATGATCACTGCACCATCAGAATGCAAGCAGTTCCGTATCGATTTCGTCCCGATTCTTGTTTTTAGCGTCCGGGCCTTCCAGTTTGATACGCAGTCGAAGGTTGTTTTCTGATTCCGCGTTTCTGAGAGCGTCTTCGGCGCTGATCAACCCCTCGCAGTACAAATCGAACAGTGACTGATCGAAGGTCTGAAGTCCGAGTTCCCGTGACCGCTCCATGACATCGAGAATCTTCTCCAGCTCACCGCGCTGAATAATGTCTGCAATCAGCGGCGTGTTTAACATGACTTCTACCGCCGCCACGCGCCCCTGTCCGTCAACTGTTGGCACCAGACGCTGCGAAATCAGTGCGTGCAGGTTCATTGACAAATCCATCAGCAACTGATCTTTCCGCGTATCGCCATAGAAATTCAGGATTCGATCCAGTGCCTGGTAGGTATTGTTTGCGTGCAGCGTGGCGACGCACAGATGACCTGTTTCGGCGAACACAATCGCATTGTGCATGGTGTCAGCGTCCCGAATCTCACCGATCTGAATCACGTCAGGTGCCTGTCGCATGGCATTTTTCAGAGCGATGCCAAAGGAGTCGGTGTCGATTCCTACTTCACGCTGACTAATGATGCACTTCTTGTGCGGATGCAAAAATTCGATCGGATCTTCAATGGTGATGATGTGATCATGAGAGCGCGAGTTGCGATACCCTACCATAGCGGCCTGGGTGGTACTTTTACCGGTACCTGTTCCACCCACCATGATCACCAGTCCGCGTTGCTGCATGGCAATTTTCGGGAGAATAGCGGGCAGTCGCAGATCCTCAAACGTGGGTATTCGGATATTGATCTTACGCATCACCACGCCGACGTTGCCCCTCTGAACGAACACGTTGACCCTGAAACGCCCGATTTTCTGCGGATGAATCGCAAAATTCGATTCCTTGGTCTCCTCAAACCCCCGCCGCTGCTCCTCATTCATGATGCCGTAGGCAAACTCACGGGTATCGTTGTGGGTCAGCAAATCGGAATTGACCGAGCGGATGACTCCGTTAACCTTGACGCTGACCGGCGCTTCAGCTGTTATGAAAACGTCCGACGCATCCAGTCGAACCATCAGTTGCAACAAATCTACGAGTTCAATCATCACTCACTCCTACACGCTTTTCATCATCGATTCGATCTTGTTCTTGTCGAGTGCTCTCTCACGAACCGTGTCGATGGTAATTTGTCGGCGACGGACCAGATCAAGCAGACACTGGTCCATGGTTTGCATACCCTGCGAATGTCCTGTCTGCATCACAGAGTACATTTGTGGAACCTTGTTCTCACGAATGAGGTTGCGTATTGCGGGCGTTCCGAGCATGATTTCCCACGCCGCAACTCGGCCACCTTCCGGTTTGGGCAGCAACGACTGAGATATAACCGCTTCAACCGACTCCGACAACATGGATCGGATCATATCTTTTTCATTGCCCGGGAAGACGTCGATAATTCGGTCAACGGATTTTGCCGCCGAGGTTGTGTGCAGCGTCGCCAGCACAAGGTGACCGGTTTCTGCCGCCGTCAGCGCCAGCCGAATCGTCTCAAGATCGCGCATCTCACCCACCAGAATAACATCCGGATCCTCTCGTAACGCCGATCGCAGTGCCGCCTCGAAACTATGAGTGTGTTCATCCAGCTCACGCTGGTTAATGACACAGTTCTTCGAAGCATGCACGAATTCGATCGGATCTTCGATGGTCAGAATGTGCGCCCTTCGCTCTTCGTTGATCAGGTTAACCATCGCAGCAAGTGTGGTTGACTTGCCTGATCCTGTTGGACCGGTAACCAGAATCAATCCCTTTTGCTTCATTGCCAACGTGTTAAACACTGTTGGCGCATTGATGTCCTCGAGGGTCAAAACAACGTTAGGAATCGCACGAAATACCGCTGAAGGTCCACGAAGCTGGTTAAATGCATTCACCCTGAAACGGGCAACGTTTGGAATCGCCACTGAGAAATCTGTTTCAAGAAATTCCTCAAATCGCTTGCGCTGATGATCGTTCATCAGATCGTAGAGCATGGCGTGGACCTCCTCCGGTCCAAACGCATCAACATTTATCCTCTTGATGTCGCCATCGATACGAATCAGTGGCGGAAGACCCGAAGACAAATGCAGGTCAGACGCTTTGCTTCTGACCGCGAAAGTTAAAAGTTCTGATAAATCCAACGTCGTTTCTCCCCAAATTTATGTTTTATCGTTGTTGTGCACGCACATTTACGACAGATAGACTGCCGTTATTAAGGTAAACACTTTCAAATCTCTGCATGATTCACCTCCTTCGGCGCTGACACATATCGCTGCACACGGAACGGATTCCAGACCCTTCAGGACAATGCATCCCGATCAAAAATTAAAAATTATTGGCTTAACTTCAATATAATAGCAAAAAACCCGCAAGTGTTTCCTCCGATTTTAACGCCAGCCAAGCCAAACCAGAATTTCACTGACACACCCATGTCTCATGATCTCAAGAATCGGTTAGCGGCCGTCTCACAAAGAATTGCGGACAGCTGCCACGGAGCCCACCGTAAGCCGGAAACGGTGCAACTGATCGCCGTCAGCAAGCGCCACTCTATCGAAAAAATCAGGGATCTGAGAACGCTCGGGCAACAACATTTCGCTGAAAACTATCTGCAGGAAGCGCTGGAAAAAATAGGTCAGATCGAAAACACCGGTGACGATACCGACCCAGTTTTTTGGCACTTTATTGGCCACATTCAAAGTCGAAAATGCCGCGAACTGGCGACCCATTTTGACTGGGCACACACTGTTTGCAGTCAGAAAGTTGCTGACAAACTGAATCAGTTTAGAGCGGAGGCCTCGGCCGACCAGGTTCTGAATGTGTTAATACAGGTCAATCTGCAGGGTGAAGAAAACAAGTCCGGATTGCCACCATCGGAGGTTCACAGACTGGCAAAACATATCGAATCAGAATGTCCGGCCCTAAGTCTAAGAGGGCTAATGATCATTCCGCAGATCGAGACAGATGTTAATCGCCAGCGAATAGTGTTTGGTCAGCTGCGAAGTCTATTAAATGAAGTCGCAGACTACGCTGAACATGCCGATCAGCTTTCGATGGGTATGACGGCAGATCTCGAAGCAGCGATACTGGAAGGCTCGACTATGGTCCGCATCGGCACAGCACTTTTTGGAGAACGACCCAACTAAACCATTCGAATCGATCATGCAGAACAAAAATATCGTATTTATTGGCGGCGGCAACATGGCCGCCGCCATCATTGGCGGGCTGGTGTCGTCAGGATGGAACCGCGCGAATATTTCGGTCGTTGAACTGCTACCGGAACGGCGCGCCTTCATCGAAACAGAATTTTCTGTTGGTACTACAGAACATCTGCAGCCTGCACTTTCAAATGCCGACGTCGTCGTACTCGCGGTGAAGCCGCAGAGCTTTCAGGCTGTTGCAGAATCTGTAAGGGATGCCATTTCCAGTGACTTTCCGCTGATTCTGTCTGTTGCCGCGGGCATCGAAATTCAGCATGCGGTCTCGTGGATGAACTGTGAACCGGCGATGATTCGCGTCATGCCGAACACCCCTGCACTGATTAATAAGGGGGTATCCGGACTGTTCGCCAATGCAAAAGCATCGGCGGAAGACTGCGATCTTGCGGAATCCATCATGCAATCGGTCGGCAGTGTGGTGTGGGTTGAATCAGAACCACTAATTGACAGCGTAACAGCAGTTTCCGGAAGTGGTCCGGCCTATTTCTTCCGGCTGATGGAACTGATGATCGAGCAGGCTCAGGTCCATGGGCTGAACAAATCACAGGCCCATGAACTCGTCGTGCAGACTGCGATTGGCGCCGCGAATCTGGCCGGTGTCAGTGACCACTCACCGGGCACCCTCAGAGAGCAGGTGACCTCCCCCAACGGCACCACCCAGGCCGCTTTAGAGGCCATGAACACCAACGGCATAGAGACCTGTATACACTCCGCAGTCGATGCGGCGGTTGCACGATCAAAATCTCTCGCCGCAGAACTCGGAGGATAATAATGTTTTACGTACAAGATGCGTTCGCCTTCATCGTAGAGACCGTATTCGGCCTGTTTATCCTCGCCGTCTTGTTGCGATTTCTTTTCCAGTTGACGCGAGCCGATTTCAGAAACCCGATATCCCAGATTATCGTCAGAATTACCAACCCACTGCTCGCACCACTGCGTCGCGTGATACCCGGCGTCGCCGGAATCGATATGGCGGCTGTCGTACTAATCCTGCTTATTGGTTTTCTCAAGACACTTATACTGGCGAAGGCAGCCGGCGGGTCGTATCCGTTAAATGCACTGTTTGTCATCAGTGTTGCCGAGACTTTGAACACCGTGCTTTGGATATTTATTATCGCTGTGCTCATCGTTGTTGTCGCCAGCTGGGTTGCGCCCCACTCTCGACACCCGGCACTAATGCTCACTCACAATCTGGCACATCCCGTCGTCAGTCCGTTCCGGCGATTGATTCCAGCGCCGGGAGGACTCGATTTCTCACCACTGATTGCACTTTTGTTACTGCAGCTTCTGCAAAAACTGATTGTGGCGCCTTTGTTTGATTTTGGTCGTAGCCTGCTGTAACGCCGCGGCGGATCAATCCGTGACTGAAGACCCTGAAATACAATGGCGTGACAGGTAAACCAGCAACAGGACAGGCAGTCCCAGCACAAAGGTAAACACAAAAAACCACTGATACCCCATCGCGTCAACGATCTGACCGGAGTAGCCACCGAGAACCTTTGGCAGTAGTGTCATCAGGGAGGTAAAGAGTGCAAACTGAACCGCTGTAAACCGCACATTTGTCAGTGCGGACAGAAAAGCAACAAACGCTGCGCTGGCAAGGCCCGCCGCAAGATTGTCCAGACCCACAACAACGTACATCCAGCCAAGCGAGTATCCGATATTGGCCAGCAGGTAAAACAGCAGATTGGTGACACAGGCCAGCACTGCACCCGCAAACAGCAGCGGCATGACGCCAAACACCAGTGACAGCGCACCGCCCAGAAACCCACCCAGAATAGACATCAGCAGCCCAAATGTTTTCACAGCGGTGGCAATTTCATTTTTGCTGTAACCGAGGTCCTGATAGAACACGTTCGACACCACACCGAGAACAATATCCGATACCCGATAAAGACCGATGAGCAACAGCAATACAATTGCTGTGCGTCCATAACGCGAGAAGAATTCCGACACAGGCAGCACGTAGCTGGTCTGTACGACATGACGTTTAACCAGACCGATGCTCACCAGTGCGACACTAACACCCGCCGCCAGTCCAAGAGCGATTGCAAGTCTCACAAACTCTGCAAGTACGCTGGCAAGGCCTTTGTTGCCCATAGATTCGGCCAACGCTGTTTTTGTTGTCGCTGCAATATCGGACGTAAAGACATAACTGCCGATAAACACCGCGACGCCTGTAACAAACAACATGCACAGTTCCACCTGATCGTGCACAGAACCCGAATCCGAAGCCCGCTGTCCGGTATCGGGTTCAGGAACCAGCAGCGTGGTCACCACTCCGATCAGCATGCACGCAACCATTGAAAGGTACGCAAATCGCCAGGCTGCAAATTGATAGTTGCCAACGTCAGTACCGTGCCAGCTGGCAAGATAGAGAACCCCCGCTCCTGCAGCAAGCATGCCAACACGGTATCCAGCAATATAACTGGCCGACATCATCGCCTGCCATTGCTGCTCTGCAGATTCGATGCGAAACGCATCGATGACAATATCCTGAGTCGCTGAGGAGAACCCGAGCATGACCGCGAATACAGCCATCCATGTCAGAGCGTTCCCGGATTCAGCGGGATCACAAAACGCCATCAACCCGATACTCAGCATAACGGCAAACTGCGAGACCAGTATCCAGCTGCGCCGGCGACCCAGCTTTTCCGTGAGCACTGGCACCGGCAATCGATCGACGAGTGGTGCCCAGATAAACTTGAATGAATAGCCCAGAGCTGCCCAGCTGAACATGGTTACCGTCGACTTCTGTAACCCCGCCTCCCGCAGCCATAGCGAGAGCGAAGAAAAAATAAGCATAATCGGCAACCCTGCGGAGAAGCCGAGTGCCAGCATCATAATGACTTTAGGATTCCTGAGTGAACTCAGGATTTGCGATGCACTGGATAGGTTTTGCTGTACCATCCCCCCGATACTAATCCATTGCCGACGACACATGTGGTGCTTTCCGATGTCACAATTGTGGTGACATCGGCGCAATATCCCGGTCACAGAGTACAACGATGAAATCGTACAAACTTGATTTTCTGCATCTTTGCATCGACGCCGGAATTTTGCGTTTCGGCGAGTTCACACTGAAATCGGGACGCATCAGTCCCTATTTTTTTAATGCAGGGATGTTTAATACAGGCGGGTTACTGCAGGCCGCTGCAAATGCCTACGCAGATTTAATAGCCGATTCAATTAATGATTCTCTGTTGCTGTACGGGCCGGCCTACAAGGGTATTCCGCTCGCCGCAGCAACAGCCCTGCAATTGCAGGCACGACACGATCGATCCGTGCCATACACGTTCAACCGCAAAGAAGCCAAAGACCATGGTGAAGGCGGTAACCTTGTCGGTGCTGAACTTCGTGGCAACGTCGTGATCATTGACGATGTCATCACGGCGGGCACATCCGTCAACGAATCTGTGGATATTATTCGCGGCTCTGGAGCCACACTCAACAGCATTGTGATTGCTCTGGATCGACAGGAAAAGGCCCCTGATTCGGATGTGTCAGCGGTGCAAAGGGTGCAGGATACGCTGGGCGTTCCGGTCTATTCCATACTTAGTCTGGCTGAACTGATTGAGCACGCGTCTGATTCCGAGTTGCTTGCGCCCCACGCGGCACAAATGACTGCGTATCGCGATGCGTACGGCGTAACGTGACAGAAACAACAAGACACGTGGACACAACACCGAAGCGGTTGGTCACACTGTAGATCAGGGTTTTAAAGCACTACCCGCAGCGATACTGCCTCAATTCAGACGAAGCCGATCAAAGATTCTGCTCGAGATACTTTTTTGCGTCTTCGTAGTTGTTGTCCGCAGCAGACTGAATCCAGTAGAGGCCAAGAGCCGGATTGACATCTGAGCTCTCGTTCATATGGTAAAGACCGATGCGAAACTGCGCTTTCGGACTGCCCGACTCCGCTGCAACTTTATACCAGTCAATCGCTTCTTCAAGATTCTGATCGACACCAAGGCCCTGTTCGAGCAGCGTGGCGACGTCGTACTGAGACTCAGGATGACCGTCCTCTGCCAGCGGCTGCAGGTATCGATAAGCCTGATTGTGGCTACCCCTCTCCATGGCCTTCTGGGCGAGTTTGTACATACCCATCTCTTCAATCAGCGGTATTCCGCGGTTGCCGCCGCGCTTGGCAATTTTGGAGATGTTTTCGGTCAGCACCGTGTACATCGGTTGATACAGGTCGCGTAAAAATACCAGTGCCTCACGGCTGCCTGAGCGTATCGCTTTGCGAAACCACTGCATTGCGCTGGCCTGATCCTTTTTGATGCCCTTTCCACTCCAGAGCATGGATGCAAGGTTGTATTGTGCAGAGGGATGCCCCTGCACCGCCGCTTTTTCCCACCAGAGTTTGGCTTTTCCGGGACTGTACTCGGTTCCTCGCTCTGTGTAGTAGGCCAGTCCCAGATTAAACTGAGCCGAAGGATGCCCCATCCTGGCGGCCTTCTTGTAAAGGCCAACGCCCCGACTGACGTCCTGCTCAACGCCCATGCCACGAACATACAGCACACCGAGACCGAACTGCGCTTCAGCGTCCGACTTAAGCGATGAATCGGACCATATTTTGGCAGCCGATTTGAAATCCTCACTGCTATAGGCTTTCAGGCCGGCGTTGTAGTCTGATGAAATTGCGGAAAATGGCAGCAGAAGTCCGAAAAGCCCACACAGAGTATGACGGAGTCCATTCTTTTGCTTTTGTGATGATGCTGATCTGACGTCAGCGTTAGATTTACATGTTACGCACTGATTCTTCATTGTCTTTAGTGGCTCTCTCTATTCCACTGCCAATAATGTTGCGGCGAGTTCCGGGGACGAAACACTCTCGATGCTCCGTTGACCCACCTGGCCGCTGCACATCGCCACACTACTATCCACTCACAATAGTAAGTGTGGTCGCGAATAATCGTAACGATCTCTAAAACGGGTCCTGATGTAATTTTTGCGATCGACAACTGACTCTACAGACCCGATCCGCTTCATCCGTGGCTCCCCATTCAATTGATGTATACGACAGCCGGTATTATCGTACCTTTTGTCCAAATATTCCAACCGTTCATACGTCAATTTGTGAAAATCTACAGCGAATATTTCGAAGCATGGTAAAGATTTGTGCACATTCACACAATCCGCATTTGATACGTTGCAATTGTGCTAAAGCGCCTCGTCGTTCATTTCTCCGGTCCGAATTCGAATCGCTTTTTCAAGGTCGTAAACGAAAATCTTGCCATCCCCGAGCTTTCCGGTCTGGGTTGCGGACACGATCGCGTCCACAATCTCATCAGCTCCATCCGCTGCAGCCGCCACTTCGAGCTTGACCTTGGGTACAAAGTCAACGACATATTCCGCGCCGCGATACAACTCAGTGTGTCCTTTCTGTCGTCCGAAGCCTTTGACTTCAGTGACCGTCATTCCCTGCACACCGATCTCGGAGAGCGCATCTCTGACATCGTCGAGCTTGAATGGCTTAATAATGGCGGTAATCAGTTTCATCGAATGTCTTCTTTGTTCGGTTAATTTGATGCACGTTTCTATGCGCAGCTGCGAACACGGATAGCAGCAACTGTCAGATTGACGCCGCGCAGCTCAACGAAACAACAAATGTGCGCCGCCACCAGCGGATGGCCCGAGACACATCCGGCACCAGCGCGTTTCGCTTACATGGGATTCTAGCGACCGGTTACAAGTCACGACAAGGGCCCCGAATCACACTTCCAACCGAATGTAGGCAATTCAGTTCTGAGCACAGAATTGTTAATGAAGTAGTAAAAGCATCGCGAAACTATGCACTATACATCCGAACATGAGAATTTAAATAATAATTATTCTCATTTACGCTTGACAAGAAATATCGATAGGCAGAAACTCCGTCGGCGTTCACGAAGCTTTGACAAATAGTTGTTCCCAAGACGTGAGGTTTTCAATTGTCTGAGAGAAAGCAGCACACCAGTGTCGACGTGATGAACAAAATTGCAGAACTCTACTGCGATTTAATCGATCACGACGGCTTTGGTGATCTTCACTTGCAAATGCGGATTTTGAAGAGAGGCCAGAAAGAAATCATCATTCAGTGTGGCAAAGAGTACAGGTATGTCGTTACACCTGATTCCGGGCAAACCAGCGCCCCCACTCTCCTCAAAGCACTGGCATTAAACGGCCAGACATAATTTATCACCCGATGCTCAGCGAACGAGTGCTTGTTTGCCGCGCGGGTCCGTAAATCCGGCTTCAATGAGACAACTGACCGGATTTAGCACAACTTTAGGATGCTCCTGTGGGTGGAGGTCTAAAGACGACTTACCTGTTAAGTCGATTTTTAAACCGGAGTTCATCTCCAATTCAATTTTTACAGGAATTTCCTTATGAATACTCTTAACTTCCCTAAAGCCAAACAAGGTGGTTTCACCCTGCTTGAGCTGCTGGTCGTTGTCGCCATTCTGGCTGCAATCGCCGGCACCGCCACCATCGCACTGCGCGACACGGATGCTCGAGCATCTGCCGCTGCGCACGTTGCCATGATGGACGAGCTCAACAAAGGTGTTCGCACCTTCCGCGTTCTGCGCAGAAACCAGCTGCCGAACAATTTCGATTCACTGCTTGAGACCGATGCAGCCATTGGCGCAGACGCTGACGCCAATGCAACCGCTGTGTCCGGTGGTACAACTGCAATCGTTTCAACCTCCGCGATCGATGACATTGGATTCATCACCATCAGCGATGCCGACGTCAAAGCGAATCTGGCCGATGCCGGCATGTCCCAGTTCCAGTACGTCAGTACCGATGGGGACTTAGCTGGAGACACTGCAAACCCTGATGGCGCCGGTTCCTGCAGCGATGCCGTCGATTTGATTGCGAACGTCAACAACGCGGTTGTGGCTGGCAACCTGTTTCTTTCGCCAGGCGCCAACGGTTGCGGAATGCCGGTTTCAATCGACAACGGTAATGCCGGTGAAGACATTGAGGTTGCAATCTGGACTGGTGGCTACGAGCGCGTAATTGGCGAGGACGGTGTTCCTTTTGACGCTACACCATTTGTCGGTGCTGGCGGTGCGATCACAGGCGGTGGCGTCGATGGCGCTCCAACTCTGATGGCTGTTGGTGCGGGCCCAAGCTCAAACCTTTTCAACGCCAATGAATTGGGCGGCCTGACCACGGTTCCGATTTACCGTCACGTTGGTGTTCTCGACTACAACCGCATGATCCTCTTGTTTGACATCGGCGCTTGGGATGCTGCAAACCAGACTGCAGTTCCTGGCACTCAGAATATTCATCTGGTTGCCGTGGTTGATGGCGCAGGCGATACCAAAGAAGAAGAACTCGGTGAGTGGGACGGTACTCGTAACACGATCTAAGAATCCGCACATAAAGAGATCGCATAAATTTATTGTTTAAATTTCAATGCGACATCAGGCTTGATTGGGTTCCGGCAATACTGCCGGAACCCTTTTTTGGTTTTTTGATGCGGCACTTTGCTATGCACCTCATTGAGTTGAGTGCATAACAAATTGTCGATTTAAGCTCGACTTGACTGGCACCCATTATTCCATGACCCATGTGAACCGAAACTGCGGATATACCCTGCTTGAGCTAATCGTTGTCGTTGCAATACTGGCTGCGGTGGCCGGAATAGGTACGATCGCGCTGCGCAATGTCGATCAGGAAAAAGCTGTGGACGTCGCCCGTATCGAAATGCGGGAAATAGCTACCGCAATCCGTCAGTTCAAACAGGATACCGGGTATTTCCCCGGTCAGGGTCCTTTTGCGTTGTACGATGACGACGGCGACGGTACGGCAGATGTGGATTGTGCACTGTGTATCGCAACCGGCTGCGCCGGCGTTGGTGCGGTGGATCCCGCAACAGCTGACTCGCAAGCGTGGTTTGAGTCCCCCCTAAACCTGACACTGCTGTTCGCCGAACCAACGCTGTGTGCGAATCACCCGCAGGCCAACGTGCTGGCAAGCACCGGCTTCAACAACACCGGACGTGGCTGGAACGGTCCCTATATAACTAAAGCCGAAGGCTACGCTGACCTGGAGACGGATCCTGACCGGGAGGATGGAAGCGGCGCGTTGACAACGGATGGTGCGACTCCGTTTGCGCTGATCGATATACCAGCGCTGGCCGATCCGTTCGATATCAACGGCGATGACAATGACTATCAATGGGCTGCGACTGCGGGCGGTGCTGCTGAACTTGGGCTCGGTCTGCCCTACATGCTGTTTGTGCGATCTATAGATGGTCGCGATATCGCACGACTGGTGTCCGTTGGCGCTGACGGCGATTACGGCGGAGTCGTCGGAACGGCAAACGTCGATGATTGGTGCGCGCCCAATGATGATGATGACTTGATTATCTGCCTTTAGGTGCGTTCGATGATTGGTATGACTGACAAGGCAAACAGGGGTAGGCGAATTATTTGGATCGCGTGTTTTCTCACGCTAATGCCCCTGGTCGCGTTCGCCGGCGTTTCAGACCAACCATATAAACCGATTAATCTGGCGGAATTTGTGGCCAACAATCGCCCGCACAAGGAAGGCACGAAATCCGTGGTGCCGCCAACCAACATCCGTTTCATTGGAAAGGTCATGCAAATTCCACAAGCGCGGGAATTTAAATACGTCTATCGTGCTCTGGCGATCATGGAAGTTATGCCACCGCCGGAGATCACCCACCAGATGTTTATTGCGGACGAAAACGAGAACGTTATCTCGGTGTATGTCGAAAAGTCGACCGCTGAAATATTTATTCAGCACCTGAAAGCCGGGGACGCAAAAGAGTTTACCGGCTACCACCTTTACAACTACAAGCGCGGACCTGCAATTGTCGTTGACGGAATCTACGACGGTTCGTGAATTACATTTATCTCCCCTTTGTCACTAAAGATCAGATGAGCAGCCCAGAAATCAAGCTATCAAAAAGCTCTGAAGGATTCACCCTTCTTGAGCTTGTAGTTGTTTTGTTGATTTTGGCGTCCGTCGCTGGTGTTGCATTGTCTACGCTGGGCAATAATGTCGAGCAGCAAAGGTTTGACGATACTCGCCGTAAAATCAAAACAGTGAAACAGGCGATCCTTGGATTTCCGGATCGTACGATCAACGGTGCTCCACAAATAAGCGGATTTGTCGCTGATGTGGGTCGACTTCCCAAATGCCTCGAAGAGCTGCTCACCATAGCACCGACCGTCGGATGCGATCCTAACTTTGATGGCGACAATGACATACTGACCAATACCCCGCCTGACGCTCAAACATTCGCATACGATGCGACCAGCAACCTGTGGGCGGGATGGCGTGGCCCCTATCTGGATGTTGTGGCAGATTTGGACGGCGTAAGGCGGTTCCGCGACGGCTGGGGAAATCAGGCCAACGCGGCGGCTATCGACAGCGCAAATTTTGGATGGACCTACACATCTCAGGATTCAGACAGCGACAATGACGGCGATAGTCTGAACCTAAGCAGCAATGGTCAGAACAACATCGCAGACGATACCACTGGAACCGGATTTGAGCTTCAGTATCCATCCGGCGCCGGAGTCGCTAACACGTTGGTTTTCGCAAACGAACTCAAAACCGTAGCGGCCACCTACAATGTCCCGGTTAACTTTTACAATGACGGTATTGTAGAAACACAGGACGTGTGTCTCAGAATGTATTTCCCCAGCACGACGGGCGGGGGTCGGGTCAATTCTGTGATATCCACAAATGCCAATATCACAGTTCCCGAGAACAGCAGCTTCACTCAGGTTTTCCAATTTACCAATATCGACGTAGCCTCCTCGCACGTCAGTTTTGATGTGCTCGAAGCAACCCTGGGAACCTGCACGGGTGCCAGCACGCGATACGCCAGCGCCAATAACCCTCTCAACCAGATTGCGCTTTTGTCACCGAGAACAGGCCCCCTGCTATCTGTCGACTGGATATCGGACTGACCGCTCCTATCATGAATTTAACTAAAGACCCCGAACACACCCAATTATGGCGATTCACCTTCAACAACAGCATCTGATATTTACACACGATCAGTTTGTGCTCAGAGGAGCGCTTGCAAAGCGCGGTGGTGGTGAATTAATTGCCCGCGCGAGTTCCACCAATCTCGATCTGGATGCGGCACTCGAGGAAGTACTCAGTGACTTACGAGGACAGGTCAAACGCCTACCCAAAAAAGCCGTTTTGGCAGCGAGTTACGCTGTAACCGGACTCTTTCAGTTGCCCGTCAATCCGAAGCGTCCACGCCCGGACCATCAAATGCAGGAACTGGTGCGGTATGAGCTGGAGGGTGCGCTTGGTGAATTTAATGACCTGTGGACTATCTCTGCTGTTACACAGGGTCGGGGCTATATCGATTTTGATCAGCGACAAATCACCAGTGATGAACTTGAGAATCGCCGTGCCAGTGGCAGTTCAGGACTCGTGCGCTTCGGTGATGTAGCCATGGAACTCGGATATATCTCTGCGTCCCAGCGCGATGAAATAATGGATTTGCAGGCGGAGTTAACCTCGAGCGAAGAGATGCTGTTCTGCGGTTGGCAACCGCAGGTTTATCAGATCAAGGACGAAACTCCGGTAGAGCTCTGGTACGGCGCAGGTATCGATCAGCTAAAGCGCCGCGCGTGGGCAAAACGGTTCCGCGAGGAAGGCATTAAGTTAACCCACATTTATCCGTTGAGTGATCTCGGGTTGTACTCGGCTGCTGCAAACATTGTCGAAGAACAGTCAGCTTTGTTAATTCGAGTTGAAGCCGAACAGGCCCAGTCCTGGCGCATTGAAAAAGACCCCTGGAATCGTGCTCAGTTAACCGCGACGGCCACAGATCGCTTGAGCGGCGCCCGTGACCTCGACAATCTGATTGATCTGTGTCTTGACCAGCTCAATGACAAAATCGAGCGAATTTATCTGTTGCTCGACACCGTCTTCCACCCGCATCAGGATCAGATACTGGATTTGATCTCATCACGACTGGACAAACCCGTCGAACAACTGGTTAGAGGTCAAAGCGATATTGCAGGACTTCAGCTACTTTCAATCGCGTCGAACAACATCGGCAAAGATCATTTTCTGGTGTCAATTGCAGGACAGGATCCCGGCCCACCACTCTGGCGTAACACCCGGGTTCTGCGTTATGGAATACCTGCAACAGTGATCCTGGGAATGGTCGGTCTTGAGGCATATACCCGGGTCAACACACATCAACTGGAAAAAGAGCTGATAACCCTGAAATCAGACACATCAAAAACCTCGAAAATTAACACTGAGTTAGCGGTTGTACAAAATCAGGCGGACCAGATTCAGGACCGCATCATCGTGCTGGAGAATGAGCTTGAAGACCTGAAATCGAGTATTGCATCCGCCGACCTTTTTCAGGATCGCTCTACGCTCGCATACGATATTTTATCTGTGTTGCTTGAATCAGTGACATCAGAAGTTATTTTAGAAAGTTTCGATGAACCCGCTCGGAGCAAGAATCCAGGGTTTCATCTCAAAGCATGGGCCACTACAGATTCTGCCGCAGTGCGGTTTATAGGCAAACTGGGTCGAAATCTTCGAGACGTATCTTATCGAGTCATAAATGCTAACCGTCAGGCGGAAAACAACCGCTTTGGCATGAACGGGTTTGGCATCGATCTTTGGGTCGTTCCCGATACCCGAGAAGTTGAAACTCTGGTCGAGAATTAACCATGTCACTCAGTAAAAAATGGCGACGCCTGCCTGAAAAAGAAAAGAACCTGACACTTGCGCTGATCATGTTGTTATTGATCACTGGCTACGCGTTTGCAGTTTACGCCCCGAGCAGTGAAAAGATGCAGTGGACGGAAAATATGGTAAACCGTCAAAAAAACCGCAAGGAAGTTAAACAATCCGAACAAATCACGGATCTTCCGGATATCGGCGGTCTGGAGCAAAAGCTTTCCAGACTGAGCACACTGACCGACACCGCTCGGCGGGAACTGGACAGATACGAATCGCGTCAGGCGCCGTCGGACGATCCAATAGTGATCCAGGAACTACAGATCGATATCAATGCGCTGGCATTGGCTGCCGGTATTGACGTCTTGTCCGTTAAAAATGCCGGCGTCAGTCTGGACGGAGAACAGGCACCCGACACCGAAGAAGTATTGCAAACGCAGACCCGTAATCTTTTCGGCAGACCGCAAATACAGATGAAAGCAAAAGGTTCATTTGGTGCTCTGATGACCTTTTTGTCGTCTTTACCTGATCTCTCGTATCAGGTCTCAGTATCAAGAATCGGCCTGCAAGCACCCACTAAAAATATCCCAGCCTACGGCAGCGAAAATTTTCAGATCTCGCCAGTGTCGACGCTAAACCTCGACTTGCTCATCACGCTCTAGGGAAACACAGGTTATCGATATCTAGAAATGCACGAGTCAGGCACAACCGATTCTCCCGGAATTAAACTGTTCACGGAAATTCTGCAGCAATGTCTGCGATTGAATGCTTCGGACGCACACATTAGCTCTGACCGGGCAGTTTCTTTTCGAGTACATGGAGACCTGTTTCACCACCAGGATCAAATCCTGACTCTTGAGCAGGTCTCAACAGTAGTAGATGAATTGCTCAGTCCTGCCCGACGATCACAGTATGATGAAAGTGGGCATGTTGATCTCGGTTACAGTCTGAAAGATAAGTCCAGGTTTCGACTTAATGTTTACATTGAAAATGGCTGTCCGGCAATTGCCGCGCGATATCTGGACAATACTTTTCAAAACCTCGATCAACTGCATTTACCTCAGCAGATTACGCAACTGACCGACTTACTCCACGGTTTGGTACTTGTTTGCGGCGCGACCGGCAGCGGTAAATCCACCACTCTGGCAAACCTCGTAAACTCAATCAACCAAAATCGCAACTGTCACATTATCACCATCGAGGACCCGATCGAATTTCAACATCAGAGTGAAAAATCACTGATCCACCAGCGCGAGTTGGGCGCCGACGTTCAATCGTTCTCGGATGCTCTTCGAGCATCTCTGAGACAGGATCCCGATGTCATTATGGTGGGCGAGATGCGGGATCTGGACACGATGAAAGCCGCCATAACAGCGGCGGAAACGGGGCATCTGGTGTTCTCGACCCTGCATACCGGTGACGCTGTTGGTGTAGTCGAACGACTAATTGGAAGCTTCCCCGGTGCGGAACAGGACGTTGCGCGCGATCGAATCGCAGCATCGCTCAAAGCCGTCATCGCGCAGAAACTGATTCCTATCGAAGACGGTGGTGGCCGCGTACCTGCAGTTGAGATTCTGATCGTCACCAATGGTGTTGCCAATCTTATTACCAATGGCAAAACCGCACAGATTTATTCAGCCATGGAAAGCGGCCGCAAGGAGGGCATGCAAACGCTGGAACAGTCACTGCTCGACATGGTGCGACAACACTGGCTTAGCCACGATCAGGCCATGAGTTACTGCCGCAACCACTCTGCGATGAGCAAACTCCTCAGCAGTGCTTCGGGCGCGATCCGGGGTCAGGGCCGATCAGAGGCGAGGCGATATGGCCATTAGCGAAAACGAACTGATTAGTGCGGTCGTGCACGCCGGTCTGATTGACAGCGAAAAGCTGACGGAAGTTCGTCGGATTTCCAAACGCGACCGCATCCGAATTATGGATGCCATTATGCGTACTCAGCGTTTCCCAAACAGCGCCTTTTATCAGGCGTATGCCGAGATGCACAACATTCCTTTTGTGCAACCCGGTCAGCTTCATCCGGACTGGGATGTGCTGGGGCGGATGCCGATGTCACTGGCACAGCGACGAAAAGTCCTGCCGGTAAAAATGCTGGATGGTGTTACCCGACTGGCGTTGGCGGACCCATCAGATCGCGCGAGCCAGGACGCCATATCGCGCGCAACCAATCTGGATCTGCCGGTTGCGGTTGCCGAGCCCGAATCTCTGGAATCAGCAATCGTCCATGCCGCAGGTGGCACACAAACCGCAAACGATGAGTTCGACTCTGTTGCATTGCTGGACGACATCATGAAGGAGGCATACCTGAGTCGGTCTTCGGACATTCATATCGAACCGGAACGCGAGGATACTCGGGTACGTTTGCGGGTTGACGGCCAGCTTAAGGAGTATCGTCGTCGTCTCAATCGGGACGAAAGCGCCAGTCTGTTAAATCGCGTCAAGGTACTAGCCGGAATGGACATCGCTGAACAGCGGGCACCACAGGACGGTGGGTTCTCATACGCTGTGCAGGACTGGAATATGGATCCGACAGATTTTCGTGTTGCCGTTACGCCCACTCGATGGGGTGAGCGTGCAACTATGAGAATCATGGGCCAGAGCACCGACGCAATTGAACTTGCCAAAGTCGGAATGCCTGCAAAAATGCTTGAAGAGTTTCGTCAGACACTGACCCACCCGCACGGTATGTTGCTGGTGACCGGACCCACCGGCAGCGGCAAATCTACGACTTTATATGGCGCATTACGCGAATTGAATTCGGGCGTAGAAAACATCCTTACGGCGGAAGATCCCATAGAGCAGGAAATCGAAGGCATTTCACAAATCTCCTGCTCGGGGAAAATCAACTTCGCCTCCGCGCTGCGATCATTCCTCCGCCAGGACCCGGACATCATTCTGGTTGGAGAAATACGGGATTACGAAACCGCGGATATCGCGTTTAAAGCCGCCATGACCGGACATCTGGTGCTATCTACGCTGCACACAAATAACGCACTGAGTGCCGTTACCCGACTTGTAGATCTCGGCTGTGAGCGATTTCTGGTGGCAGATTCTCTTATCGGAGTAGTTGCGCAACGACTGGTTCGGCGCTTGTGTCAGCAGTGCAGAAAAGATGACCAGCCAAGTGACGAGGAGACTGAGCTGCTGGAGCTTGAGTTGGGCGAAAAAGTATATCGTCCTGTGGGTTGCGCAGCCTGCCTGGGACAGGGTTATACGGGACGCGTCGGACTGTTCGAATCACTGTGGATTAATCCGGAACTCGCAATCGCCATCTCGCAGGGAATGACCTTCAATCAGCTTCGAGAGTCGGCGACGCAATACCAGCCACTTTGGCAGGACGCGCGCGAAAAAGTCCTCAATGGAACAACCTCGGTTGACGAAGTGCAACCGATGAAATTCGCATCAATGAATTGAAGTCATGGCAGTTTTTTCCTACATCGCTCTGAGCGAAGCAGCTGCAGAAACCAGCGGGGTAGTGAATGCCGGAAACCGCGCAGAAGCACTGCGAATATTGCGCGCCCGAGGTCTTGCTCCACTGGAAATAGAGTCGGGAACGCGCTTGTCAGACTCCGCTGACGGTTCTGCCAGAGGCGGTTTCTCATGGCGAAATCCATTTCGACTGCGTCAATACTTTCCCGTGTCCTCGCTCGACCGTATTGTTTTTTTCCGACAGATGACACTTATGCTTCGCGCCGGGTATACCATTCTCGAGGCGATTGATACAGCAGCAGAAATAAGTGACAAGAACCGACTTCGGAAAGCCTTAAGGGACATCTCGAACCGACTGCAGGCCGGCGCGACTCTTTCACAATCTATGCAGAATCACCCCAGGTTGTTCTCTACCCTGACTTCAAATCTGATCGCGTCGGGCGAAGCCAGCGGAGAACTTGACGTGGTGCTGGAACGAATCAGCGAAGGCATGGAGCGACGCATGGAGGTGCGCCGCGATCTGGTGACATCAATGATCTATCCGTCAATTGTTTTCACACTCGCGGTGTTCGTGATGTACTACGCGATTGCAGTTGTAGTCCCTCGCTTTGTATTCTTTCTGAGTGCTCGTGACATTAGCCTGCCGGCGATCACCCAGTTCATGGTCGATCTTTCTAATTGGTTTCAGGTGTACGGCACTACGCTAATCATCACTCTGGCAGTTCTGATTTTTTTCGCCCTCGCGGCTTATACCTTCCCCGTCGGCAAACGCATCATCGATGCCATCATCTTGCGGCTGCCGATAATCGGTACTTTTCAGGTTTCAGCGAATATGGCGGACCTCGGCTGGATTACACAAATGCTGTTGCAGAGCAGAATCACGGTGATGGAGTCCATGCGAGTCTTGAGCGATGTGACGTCGCATTCATCATATAAAAATATCTACAGTGATGCGGCAGATCGAGTGCTCGGAGGTGAACCATTATCAAACGGATTCAAAAAGAACGAAGTGCCGGTAATGGTGAAACATTTAATTGAAGTCGGCGAGAAGACCGGTGATCTTGATGGCGTCATGGCTGAAATCGGAAACTATTACGCCATGGATTTGCGTATGCGCACCAAACGCATGATCGCGTTAATCGAACCGGCGATGCTTCTTTTCGTCGGCGGTGTCGTCGCTCTGATTTACTTCTCTATATTTTCTGCTGTCTGGAAGGCAGCCACTCTTGGACGATAACTATGAACATAAAAAAGCCCCTGATCGTCGCACTAATGTTGACACCAATAAACGCATTCGCTCAGTACGAAAACAGTCTTCTGACCAACCTGCAGCAGGGAAAAAAGTCGCTTACCGAAAAAGTGGACGAGGTCGAAGTCTTTAAACAACCGGAAGCCGCCAGCGGGTCACTGACTTCAATCGTTGATGGCATTCAGTCCCTGCAACAGTCAGCGTCAGAAGCCAGCAATCAGGCTACCGTCGCGATCCAGAATGCCACCGTATCGCTGGCTAATCCCACTGGTCAAACAGCACCGCCGCCCCGGTCTGAAGGCCCCAGAGATCCGTTCGCATTAACCCCGTATATCGTTGAGCAGTTTTCGGCCAGCACCAGTGGCGAGGCTGTCTTTACTCCCACTCTCAGTGCAAACGTACCACCGCTGGCGCTAAGAGGTCTCGTACAAAAAGATGCGAACGAAACTGTTGCGCTTTTGGAAATCGGGAATACCGGCGTCTATGTTGTTCGTGAAGGCGATACCGTGGGTTTTCGAGTTGGCAATGAAGAGCAGGTTATGCGTATACGAAAAATTGATGGGCTCAGCGTGTTAGTTGAGACTGGAAACCTGGGCAAAGTCATTGTGGTGCGCTAAGCGAGATAAAAATGATTCAGTACAAACTTATTACAGCAAGTTTTTGCACGCTCCTGATAATGGCGGGTTTCAGCCATGCTGTATTCAGTCAGGGCAGCACCGAAACCACGGTCGCATCCGATACCAACCTCGTTTCAATTGAACTTAAAGACAGTTCGCTTGGCAATGCGATTCGCGTTCTTTCCGAACTGTCTGGTCTGAATATCGTCGCCACAAATGAAGCTGCCAATCGACGCGTTAC
Source organism: Pseudomonadota bacterium (assembly GCA_039029455.1). Taxonomy (GTDB): domain Bacteria; phylum Pseudomonadota; class Gammaproteobacteria; order Arenicellales; family Poriferihabitantaceae; genus JBCCGE01. The sequence goes on from JBCCGE010000027.1 coordinate 24,639, forward strand.
CGTATTTTTGAAAGACACTTCTATCGAACACGCGATTGATACGATCTGTCGCATCACTGGACTGTGGTATCGCTACAACGACGAGACCGGTGTCTACATTATCATGACAACACAGGAATACAGTCAGGATGTTGTGGTCTATAGACAGGAACACACTCGTACCTTTGCCCTTAAACATCACAATGTGTCGGCAGCCGCAGAAATGATTGAGGCTCTTTTTGGAGATCGGGTTGAGATAACCACCCCCGGGAATAGCGGCACCTACACTCTCGATGGGGATGTCGATGGAGGTAACCTCAACTCGGCTATTAGCGGATCTACTTCGTCATCATTGCGCGATAACAATCGAAATCGCCGAAACAATCGAAACACAAGGTCTAGATCGCAAAGAACATTTGATGAAGAGACTGCGGGACTCGATCAGGCTACTCCAGCTCAACTAGATCAACTTGAACTGGGTCGGGGCACGCTCGAGCAACTGGGTGAAGATGCATTAGGTTCGATCTCTCAGCTGCAGCCTCCGATATTTGTAACGTTCAATGAACTGCACAAACTTTTGTTTGTACGAACAGGTGATAAAGCCGCACTGGATGAAATTTCAACTCTGGTCAAAGCAATCGATCTGCCAACACGTCAGGTCTTGCTCCAGATGAAGATTCTGAGGGTCACTTTAGGTGAGGAGGAGCGATCAGTTTTTGATTTCAGTTACAGCCCGGACGATACGGAGACATTACCGGCATCTAGCTTTAGCGGTAACGATCTGGAAATTGGAGGAGGAGTGTTTCCGGAACAAACGCTCGGCCTGGGCAATAACGCACTGGAAGGCGGCACACTTGTATATCAGGTGATTAATAACAATCTGCTTTTCCGCATGCAGCTCCTTGAGGCCGAGGGTCGCGTAGAAACATTAGCAACTCCTCTGGTTCTCGCATCAGACACAAAAGCGGCCGAAATATTCCTCGGTGAAGAACGGGTCATGGTTCGGGGGCTAGACGTTCGAGAAGAACCTATAAGTGGAACCGATAATACTCGCACCATATTCGAAGTTCAGACAGAACTTGAACAAGTGGGAAACCTTCTGAAAATCTGGCCACGAATCAACGATGATCGCACTGTCACTCTTGATATAGAACAGGAAATTTCATCAGTCAATCCAGGCGCAACGTCACTGCCAGTGGGTATCAATGGCACACCCTTCCCTATCGACTCGAAAGACACCTCATCACTGAATCTCACCGCAATTGCGCGCGATGGCCTTTCTATCGCTGTTGGTGGAATGATTTCCTATTCGAACGAATTGCAAAACTCGAAGGTACCGGTGCTTGGTGATATTCCAGTGCTGGGAAAACTGTTTCGACGCGATGAAGCCGTCGATGACAAATCTGAACTCATTCTGATGGTTACACCTTACATCATGGACTCACCCGAAGAAGCCGAGCGCGTCAAGGCCGAGCTTGCGAAAAACGAGTACAGCAGCGACCTGATTGACAAGCACCTTCAGGACGGACTGGTGACCAAAACGGTATTCGAACATCAGCTCACCAAGGAAGAGTTTTTACTGGCCTCATATATCCGCGATGCGTGGGAACTGGCTGAATACGAACAGGAATGGGGCGGCCTCGAGGAGGGACTTGTCTGGAATCCGCAACCGTCGATTCGCGCGCAGGCATTGGCCTCGTGGCAGATGGGCGCCTACTACGTCACTGTTGCACAAGTCGAACGGCCCGAAAACGATCGCAGCCGGGGGCCCAGACCGATCAATCTGGACGCTGCGTTTATGGGGCTTGGATGGACCGCAGTGGCATTTGACCAACCTACTCTCTCGCCGGGACAGTCGTTGTGGGTAACACTGATCAGTCGCACGCCTTTCGACGTCGCCCTGCAACAAATCGAGCCGGTACAGTAAAGATGATTACGATGACGAAAAACAGCATCCTCGCCGCATTTATTCTGTTCTTAATTGCTGGCTGTGCCACTGTTGAACGCGTTCCTCTGCAATCGACGAATGATGAAAAGAACACCGGGCCGAATGTCACCATTTATTTTTTCAATCAGGAGCCTCACAAAACCCAGCTGGTGAGAAAAGTAGTGTGGCCAAAGAATGAGCTGAAGCTCCTCTGGCGCGCCAGCGAACAGATGGATGAAAACCGGTGTCGCAGCGATCGCGCGGTTGACTGCAAGCTCTGAACACGACAATGACCGTAAAACAACAGATCGACCAGGCTGTCGAACAAATCTGTTCGATTGTGATCGATAAAGAGCAGGAGGTTCGCCTTGCCGTCTGCTGCGCTCTCGCAGGCGGACATCTGCTGCTGGAAGATCTGCCCGGCACCGGCAAAACAACGTTTGCATCGGCTATTGCAAAAACGTTTGATCTGACCAACAGTCGGGTGCAGTTTACCAACGATTTGCTGCCTTCTGACATCACCGGGGTTTCGGTATTTCAGCCTCACAATGGCGAATTTGCGTTTAAACCCGGACCGGTATTCACACAGCTGTTTCTCGCCGATGAAATTAACCGCGCTTCGCCAAAATCGCAGAGCGCGTTGCTGGAAGCGATGGAAGAGCATCAGGTCTCCATTGAGGGCGAGACCCGCAATCTGCCGCAACCGTTTCTTGTGGTTGCGACTCAGAACCCGTTCGAACAAACCGGCGTGTATCCATTGCCGGAAGCGCAACTCGACCGATTTTTAATGCGTCTTTCGCTCGGGTACGCCGCGAAAGAAGCTGAACTCAAAATTCTCGCTGGTGAGGATGTGCGCAGTGCATTGCAAGCGCTATCTCCGCTGATGACCAGCGACGACCTGATCTCTGCACAGACCGCCGTGCGATCAGTCACAGCATCCGATGATCTGCTGGATTACATCTACGAGTTGGTTAATGGCACACGAACTCACTCCGGATTTTCTACCGGGTTATCCACCCGTGCTGCACAGGGCGTGCTGTCTGCGGCAAAAGCCTGGGCGATCATGCAAGGACGAGATTACGCGGTGCCTGCGGATGTGCAGACTGTGTTTTCCCCAGTGGCCGTTCATCGTTTGTCGTCGAACCGTTCAGACACAAATGTGGTATCTGAGAATATTCAACAGATTCTGGATGCTGTCGCGGTCTAGGGGCTGACCAAAAACGTGACCGATGCCGAAGCTGACCCGATTGTTGTTCGACACCGCGATATACGCAGTCGGCTGACCGGCAACGGCTGGGTTGTACTTGTTGCAGCTCTGGTTGTTTTTCTTCTGGCTATTAACTTTGCAAATAATCTGGTTTATCTTCTGGCTTATCTGCTGGTTTCGACATTGATCGTTAACGCAATTTTTGCGCGCTACCAGCTGATCGGACTTGAACCGAAACACTGGTCCACCCGACCTGGATTCTTCGGTTCTCACCTTCCCTATAAACTCCTGATCACCAACCCGTCACTCAGCGAGCGTATCGGACTGACGCTGCGCAGTCCGAGAGGCCGTCATCAGGAAACCATGAATCTTGCCCCCGGATCCGCGGTGGGGATAAAGATAGATTTCCAGCCAACAGCGCGCGGAAGTTTTCAGCCCCCGGAAACTCGTCTGCACAGCAGCTTTCCATTTGGGCTGGTGAGCGCAAGTGCCGCATGTCCATCGGCACCTGTCGAACTGGTATACCCTGCACCGGGAGGCAGTGCGCCACTTCCCGATCACAACGAAAGTGATCAGGGAACCAGCTCACTGGACGCCGACACTTTTTCAGACCTTCAAAACTACCGGCCGGGCGACAGGCCTGCGCACATTGCATGGAGTGCGCTCGCGCGAAGCCGCCAGCTCGTTACCCGTCGAATGGAAAATGATGATGTTCAACAATCGCAACATATAGACTGGTCCCAGATCTCGGGCGACGACGAGAGTCGGCTCAGTCAGTTAACCCAGTGGATTCTCAGGCTAGATGCGAAAGATATCCCCTTTTCACTGACCCTACCCGGAGCAACCCTCAGTGCTGGTGACGGCCCTGATCACTTCCATCGATCTCTCAGCACGCTGGCGCTTTATGGGAAGGAGTCAGAAAACGGTGGCTGACAAACATACACAAGCGCTTCATGCAGGCACAATGCTTGTGGGTATCGTGCTCGTAATTGCAGCCCTACCCGCTCTGTACCATCTGCACGGCGTGATTACCCTGATATTTTTGGCTGCACTATCAACACGCTGGCTGTTCAGGCACATTTCTGCCTCAATTGTGCAACACAGTATTCGACTCATCCTGATCGTGTCAGTGCTGGTTTTCTCCTACATAACCTATCACGGCTTTTTCAACGGCGATGCCGTACTGAGTTTTCTGGTTGTTGTAGCGGGACTCAAATGGGCCGAATCCCGGACGCGACGCGATGCTCTGGTTTGCATCTTCGCAATGATCGTACTCGCGGCGGTCGCCGGCCTGTACTGGCAGGCAACACTGAGTCTGTTTTACCTTGTCGCTTTAACGGCTGGTATTTCACTGTGTTTTGTCAGCATCACCCAGTCGTCGGTGTCAAAACAACTGAATTCGTTGCTCTCACATTCTTTGATTCCGATTGCGCTGACGCTGCCTTTTGCCCTGATTCTTTTTTTCTCGATACCCCGTATTCCGGGTCCGATCTGGGATCTTGGCATCGCCTTTGGAATGCCGATCTCACTGGACGCGAAGCCACTGCAATCCGCCGACATCGTGCAGAAACGCCTGAATCTGCCAAACGTAAATCAGATCAAGCAGTCCAACAGCGTGGTGCTTGTCGCCGAGTTTCAAAACAACTATGTCCCTTATAAAAGTCGACTGTATTGGCGAGGCCCGGTGTTCTATGACTTTGACGGCACCAACTGGATACTTGACGATCAACTGGATGCCGACAAGTCGCTTCGCAAAGGCGGCTTCAGATCGCGGGCAAAATACGATCGCACAATCGCAGTCAAACGCCAGCCGGTGAAATACACAGCGCGAGTGACCGCACACGGCGGACATTGGTTGTACGCGCTCGATTTGCCCTACGGATCATTTCCTGAGACGGTGATCTCTAAGAACCTTCAGGTTGTGTCAGTCAGACCATTGCGGTCAGGGGAATTCAAGTATGAAATGGGTGCTTACCTTGAGTACGAAGCCGGGCTCAGTCTGGACGAAAAAACAAGAAAAAGAGCGCTTGATACGTCAGCATTCGAGGCACCCCAGCTGAAAACGCTGTCATCAAAAATTACCCAATCCTACGACGATGTGGATGCCCGCCTGCAGGCTGTCCTCGAGTTTTTCGCAACATCAGAAGTCCAATTCGTGGATTTACCTGATGACACCGTGCAGCTGAACGCTCTGGACACTGCAATTTTTGAGACCAGGGCAGTTAATGAACTGCAGCTGTCTTCAGCATTTACTGCAATTGCAAGAGCATCTGGAATCCCAACCCGTCTGGTATTCGGATACCGTGGCGGCGATATTATCGCGCTGACTGATTTCATGATTGTGCGTAATAAGCATGCACATGTCTGGACGGAAGTCTGGCAGCCGAGTTCCGGATGGATCCGCTACGATCTCAAAGATATTCTGCAGCCACCGCTGATTCCTGGTGCAAAAAAACCATCGCAGTCTCAAAAACCAAAACGGGTGTCTTCGGATGTCAACGAGAGCACTCAGGCGCAAAATCCGACAGATGAGCCCAGCGTCGAAAGCACACCAACACCGGAAGAGAAACCCGGGGATGACAGTGAGTCGGTTTCAATTCTGGATAAAGTCCTGCACGCATTCCAGAACCTGTCAGCATTCATGGATCAGTGGATCGTGCAGTTTGATCCCGATAAACAGGTCCGGTTGTTTGAAGACTCAGGATTTAGTGAGGTCAAATGGAATACGCTGTTGATCTGGAGTCTTGCCGCAATGTTTCTGATTGTTGCGCTTATCGTTGCCGCGATTACTTTTCTGCGCCGCCCGGTGCCGACCCCACTGGAGAAAAAATGGCGCCGCTTTCTGCGCGCATTAAAGCCACTTGGCGTGACCTACTCGCCCAACCAGTGCCCGACAGACCTGCAGCGCCAGATTGAATCGATTAATCCGGACGCTGCGGTCGCTACGGCTTCAGTCATAGACCTCTATACCCAGATTCGCTATGCCAACGAAGATTCCAAGGAGTCCAGAAAAAACCTCGACCGACTGATCAGCCGGTTTGTTGCAATGACCTAGAAACAGCTCATGCCGTCACTCATCCGCTCCATCCTGATTTCATTCGTACTCGCCGTATTGTCGATGGCAAACGCAGTGGCAATGGATCCAGCCACTGTCGATCTGATAAAAGTTGCCGAACAAATCTCCAGTGAAGGCGACACTGCGGTCGACAATTACTCAGACACCAATGGGCTGGAAACCGGCCAGAAACTCTCGCGACTCTACTTCGATGTGTTCGAGGCCAGCGGCATGGAGTTTGCTCTGGGGGTTTATGACCGCGACGACATGCTGGACCTCGAGCTTAAATTTTCAAGTCTGATTAATCTGTCGATGAAGCAGAAGCCCGTGTCGGAACTGCAGTCACAGTGGTCTGACCTCAAGGACCATCTCGCTCGATCGGCGCTTGCACATCAGGATAAACAAGCCGGTGGTTTCTGGACTTATTTTCTGCAGTCACTGCTGATAATGCTTAGAGAGGGTATTGAGGCCATGCTGGTCGTAACTGCTCTGATTACGTATTTGCGTCGCTCCGGTGCCGCTGATCAGATTCGTGGAATCTGGACCGGTGTCTGGCTTGCCCTGCTTGCCAGTGTGGCCATAGCCTGGTGGCTGAACCAGCTCACCCTGTCTGTGAGCGGAACCCGACGGGAGGCAATGGAAGGCATTACTATGCTGGTTGCGTCGGCTGTTATGATCTATGTGAGCTACTGGTTGTTCAGCAAGAGTCAGGCCGATCGCTGGCAATCGTTTGTAAAAAACCAGCTCGAAAAGTCCATCGGCAACCGGGATATTCTGATGTTGTCGCTGACAGCATTTCTCGCTGTATTCCGTGAAGGCGCGGAAACGGTCTTGTTTTATCAGGCCCTGGTCGCCGGTTCGAGCACAGACTACACCGCAATATTTTCCGGACTCGCCGTGGCCTGTGTTCTGCTGGTCGGCCTCTACTACGTGCTGAAATTCGTCTCGGTCAAACTGCCGGTAGGCATCTTCTTTAAATTCACCGGGTGCTTTCTGTTCGTGATGGCGTTTATCTTCCTTGGCAAAGGGATTTTGGAACTGCAGGTCATTGGCTGGATCGACACCACGCTGGTCAGGTATGGACCAAAATTCCCGACGCTGGGTATCTTCCCGACAATAGAGTCGCTGGGCGCGCAGGCTTTGCTCATTTTGATTGCTGTCGTGCCGTTTTTCATTCTCGGCCGTCGACGTGAATTCACAAGGAATTCACCCTGATTACCCGATATTTCCGGCACATTATTTCACATTAACAAATGATAACGGTTCTCATCTGAACCCTGATTCGTTAAAATATCCATTCTGATCAGTCGAGCTCCATTGGGTGGAGTCGCACGTGAAAGTTCCATGCTTGTGACTACCCGAGGCTTAACTTGAACACATCCCCTCATCACCCTTTGCCCAATTACGGAAGAAGGCTGATATACCCAGGTATGATCATCCGCAGCACCAAGTCGTTGCGGGATAATCACAATGGAGCCTCACATGTTTAATGAGCTATCACTGTCGTATCTCGTCGAAACGATACGCCAGGCCGTATCCGGTCTGGGCTTCGGTGCCGCCCTGATTCTTTTGTTTGGATATTTTTACAGCAAGCACCTTAGTCTGCAGTCGCTGATCGTAAACTACATCACAGCACCGCCGTTGTGGGCAATGAAAATTGCGCTCGTACTGGCGTTTTGCAGTGAGGTTATGCAGTTTATGTATCAATACTACACATATCACTATATTTACTGGACCGACAATCCAGAGCTGGTGACACGTCTGACGCTGTTGTTCTTGCTTCTGGTGATCGGGCTGATGTCGCAGTTTCAAAAACTGACAGCTCTACCGAAATATTGCGCTTTGGCCTGCGCCTGGGTCGGCTATTTTGTCCTCGGCGTCTGGGTAGAGACGAATATGACCTATGTCGGTCTGGTCGTAGCATTCGCCTTAGGAACCGGTGCTGTTTTCGCTGTCATGTTGGGCATCGACCGAGTCATGACATCACTTAAAGAGTCCGGATCCGAATCGACAGAAGAATCGGTGCCCGACACAGGCACGACCACATCAAATTTCGCAACGGAGTAATCGAGATGTTCCGCTCTTTTGATTTTGAAATGACCCTGCAACCAGGCGAGTCCACAACCTTTCTTAAACTCGCACTGGTTACATTGACAGGCTGCTGTCTGATGCTGGCCTATCAGTCGTATAAAACATTCTGGCTGCCTTACGTTCCGTACGCCGAGCCCGAAATTATGGGTTATATCGGCAAAGAAGATCCTCGGGTTCTGAGTGGAGGAGACACAACGCATTTCCACTCTACAAGTCACGAGAGTTTTGCACAGGAAGTACCCAATCTCGGCTGGGGATTGTCGGCTGCATTTGACCGCGGCGATGGATTTTTCGAACGCCCGTTTATCCCTGCCCTGCCCGATGGATATGCTTCAAACAACGACGGTCTGGGTCCTCTTTATAACGCCACGACCTGTGAAGCCTGCCATCCTGCAGATGGACGCGGGGCACCACCTGAAAATGAAACCGCGTTACTCGAAGAAGGCCTGATTCGACTGTCAATGCCCGGCTTTACCCGCAATGGTCATCAACTGACTCCCCCGGGGTACGGACCTCAGGTCAGCACCCTGGCGACAGAAGGTATCGCACCCGAAGCTGCGGTTCGAGTCAAATGGGTGGAAGCTGAAACCGGCACATTTCCGGATGGAGAACCTTATTCGCTCCGCAAACCGGAAATCCTCCTCTCCAATCTTGCTTACGGCGAGTTGCCTGAGGGCACAATCGCCGAGATGCGCATGGGCCCGCAGGTGTACGGACTGGGCCTGCTTGAAGCTATACCGACTTCAACGATGCTTGCATGGGCTGACCCCGAGGATTCTGATGGAGACGGCATTTCCGGTCGCGTTAACCGCGTATGGGATCTCGAGCGTGGCGGCAAGGTCATCGGCAAATTCGGATGGAAGGCAAATTCTTTCGATGTGCGGCAGCAGTCAGCAGAAGCGGCTTTCATGGATATGGGTGTCAATAATCCTCTGTTTTTCGGCCGTCACGACGACCAGAGTCAGGTATACAAAAACACCCAAAACTGCGAACCCGAACAGACCGCCTGTATTCAGGCGGTTCAGGGCAGTGACTTCGAAATGACACCAGCTCAGCTGGCTGATGTCACAGCGTATCTCCAGCTACTGGCGGTAGTGTATCGACGAGATATCGACAATCCGACGAATCTGCTTGGAGAAGATCTTTTCCATCAGGCAAACTGCTCGGCCTGTCACAAATCGAATATCACCACCGGCAGCCACGAGATCTCCAGACTGGAAAATCAGGTTATTCATCCGTATACGGACTTGCTGCTGCACGACATGGGTGAAGGTCTTTCAGGTCGACCCGACTTCGAAGCAACCCGCACAGAGTGGCGGACGGCGCCGCTATGGGGAATCGGTAAAATTGAGCAGGTCAACGGGCACACGAATTTCCTCCACGACGGTCGCGCGCGCGGCCTTCAGGAAGCGATTCTATGGCACGGCGGAGAAGCGCAGGCATCGAAAGAGTTTTACATGAATCTGGAGAAGGATCAGAGACTCGCAATTCTGTCGTTCCTGGAATCGCTGTAGCGGTTTTCCAAAAGCTCCACGAAAGCGAGATGACCCGTACCGTCGTCTCGCTTTTTTATTGTCTGTGACCGCCCCACCACAAAAAACACGCGCACGCCTGCTTTGCGCGCTTGGCCTGGTTGCGATTGCACCGCCCGCCGGTTTTTTTTATCTCGGACAAAACCGACTCGGACTAATTTACTTTGTGCTCGCGTTCGGTGCGTTGTTACTCGCAACCATTGCTCCGCTCGTCTACCTGTCCCTCAGCGTGATCAGCCTCGTGCATGTGTTGTTACTATCGTATTTCGATCAAATGCAGATTGGAAAGCGTAGCTTTCCCGGGCTGCGAGGTGCTCTGATGGGTATTCTGCTGCTTCTCGTCAGTGTGGTACTGACGCGCGGATTTTTGATCGATGTCTCAAGGGTCACCAGTGACTCGATGCTGCCCGTACTCAGGACCAACGATCTGTTACTGGTGAAAAAATGGCCGCCCCGCAACATGCGTCACGGCGCACTCTACCTGATCAATTTCAAAGACAAGGAAGGCAGTTACGTTAAGCGATTGATCGGGCTGCCTGGCGACACCGTCACAATGCGAGGTAATCACGTCAGTCTAAACTATAAACCCATAACAGAGCTTGAACCGTTAAACGGTCGCGAACTGTTCAGGGAACGCATCAAGGAAACCCATTATCAGATCATGGATCGATACAACATCACGCGAAGATTTTCGCGTCACTTTCCTCTCGGTCAAAACGAGTTTTTCTTCATCGGTGACAACCGCTCAAACTCCAGTGACAGTCGGATATATGGAGCGATCGGTATCGATGACGTCGTTGGTGAAATCCTTTTCCATTTCACACCACGACGAGGCTAGGCAAACGACTGTACCTTCGTGCTTTATCCGTTTGAATTCGTAAAAACAGAGATTTTCAACTTGTTTTTGAGTTCACCGCGTTGTCCGGAGATTGCGTATTTAACTGATAATGATTATCATTATCTATAATCTCCCGGCGTCATAAAACCCTAAAAATCCCTCAAAGCTGCAGTAATTGCGCTGCATTCGCCATGTGTCAAATATCAAAACTGCAATCCATGAGGAGAATGTATCTGGCGCAGATGGTGCGAATGGGCACGTGCGCAAACACCCCCTGCATACTCCACGAGTACATTGATCTGTGCAATTGCTCCTGCGGGTCAACACAATGCGCGTGGACATTGAATGTCGAGCTATTCGATCTACTGATGGACACGGTTTGCGATACACTCCTGCCTACGTACTGGCGGATGTATTGTTTGGATCATTTCTATATTCCGCTGCGAGCAATGAACGGCCTGAAGCAAACAGACCGGCAGAAAAGTAATTTGCTCAAACGTCGCAACGAACTAAGAGTAATCAGCCACTATTTTTTTCCTTCCTGAGATTCCATGACTGAAACAAGAACCGCACGCGATACGCTGGGTGAAATCGAAATTCCAGCGGACGCCCTGTGGGACGCACAGACACAGCGTGCTGTACTGAATTTTCCTGTGAGTGGACGCGGCATGCCACGTCCGTTCATCCACGCACTAATCGAAATCAAACGATGCGCCGCGCAAACGAATTCTGACCTGGGAACGCTGCCGGTGGTATCTGCACAGACCATTATTCAGGCCTGCGATCAACTGCTTGCAAGTGAAGACGTTGAACAGCATTTTCCGGTGGATGTATTCCAGACCGGCTCAGGCACCAGCTCGAACATGAATGCCAACGAAGTGATCGCGAATCTTGGCAAGAATATTTCCGGCAATGCCCTCTCCCCAAACGACGACGTCAATCTGGGACAGAGCAGCAACGATGTTATTCCAACGTCGATCCAGGTGTCGTGCGCAATGCTTCTGGTGGACAAACTGATTCCTGCTCTGCGGTATCTGTCTGATTCCATAAATTCAAAAGCGGCTTCGCTGGATAACGTTGTAAAGACCGGACGCACTCATTTGATGGACGCAATGCCAGTGACGATGGGTCAGGCACTTCGCTCTTGGTCGAGTCAGATCGACTACAACATTGCCTCGCTCGAACAGCGTTTGAACTGGCTCACCACTCTCGGCATTGGCGGCACCGCCGTTGGTACCGGAATCAATTCACACCCCGAGTTCTCGTCAGGTATCTGTTCACACTTATCCAAAAGGACCGGAATAGACTTTAGACCGGCGGATAATCCGTTTGCCCATATCGGATCCCAGGATACATCTCTGGCATTGTCTGGTGATCTGAAAACGGTCGCAGCCAGCATTATGAAAATCGCCAATGATCTGCGCTGGATGAATTCAGGCCCACTGGCCGGACTGGGTGAAATCGAACTGGAGGCTCTGCAACCCGGTTCATCAATCATGCCCGGCAAGGTTAATCCGGTCATTCCTGAATCTGCTGCAATGGTGGCGGCTCAGGTTATGGGCAACGATACCGCCGTTACAGTCGGTGCTCAAAGCGGAAACTTTGAGCTCAATGTTATGTTACCGATGATCGGCAATAACCTTGTAGAAAGCCTTTTGTTGCTGACCAATATATCCAGACTGCTGGCAGATAAAGCGATTACAAGCTTTAATGTCAATGAAGACAATATCTCGGCAGCGCTCGGCAAAAACCCGATTCTGGTGACCGCCCTTAACCCAATAATCGGTTACGAAAGTGCCGCAAAAATCGCCAAAACAGCCTATGCCGAAAAACGGCCCGTGATGGAAGTTGCGATTGAAATGAGCGGTTTACCTGAAGATCAGTTGAAGGATTTGCTGGACCCGACCAAACTGACTGACAACAATACGGGCTGACCAACCGGTCTGCCCCCCTTCTGTTCAGGCTCTTTCCCGGACGTCGTTCTGTCCAGGTTTTTTAATGTGTGCTATGACTCGACCGATGACTGACCGGCGATCGACGTCCCCGATGTGTATCCCGGCAGCACTTAATGTATTCGTCCCTTCCACCACAATCCCGTCATCGTGGATTGCGGACACCCGTTTGATCAAAAGACCATTCGATCGGTCCCTGAATACGATGTCGTGACCGATCCTTAGTGCGGCCAGACGCGGTTTCAAAACAATGACGTAGTCCCCGGATCGATAGTCCGGGGACATGCTGTCGCCTTTAACCCTGACGATTCGGATCACTACAGGTCCGGATAAACAACCTCAAGAGAAGGTGGGTAAGGACATACCGCGCGTTTAGTTTTTACGTCTTTGGTATCCCAGAAGATCTCGGCAAACTGATTAACGGCTTCAACAAGCGCAACAGCGTTGTCGCGATCGATTTCCTGTTTACACTTTGAGGCGAGCATCATGATGTTATGGGTAACGTCATGTATTTCAGGATGTTTCTCGAATTGCGGCGCCTTGAAATAGTCGCCCCAGATCACTCGAATTTCATCCTTGCATTTGTGGCCGTGCTCTTCTTTGGTGGTAATGAATCGAGACATCGAGTTGAGGTATCCGACGCTGTTTTTGTCGCCGTTTGCTTCGGTTTCCGCGATCAGGTCGACCATCCGTACAATCGTCAGCGCGGCAATCTGAGCGCCGGACGGATCGTAAATTTTGCACGGAATATCGCAATGGGCTGAAGCAGCCTCCAGTTCAATTTTTGAATCCAGTTTAGAGATCAGTGAATGAATCATAGAATTGACCAATTACAGTAAGTGAATGATGTGATGGAGCGAAAGTGTAGCAGTTCCATCAACGACGTATTATTCTAGACGCTATTATCACCCTCACGGCCGAAAAAATCTTCACTAAAGTTCCGCAAATTCGAGGATCAGCACGGTAAATATTATCGACAGTCAAGCCGCAGACAGCGTCATGACTGTCACACAGGGGACATGCTTTAACCGCGGCGTGATGTTGCTGTCAGAGAATTCCACCCATCCGAACAAGAGTGCCCGTTGCCAGATCCGATTCGGCCAATATCTAATTTGTAATCGGGCTTAAAAGCAAGTTCTGTCCCGAGTGTTCAGGTCCACTCCTTTGGTTACGGATTTGTATGCAATTTGTGTTGTGTTTTCATTTTTTCCGTCTTAGCATCAGGCCCGGAATATGAAGACGGACCGCGC
>JBCCGE010000028.1:0-38373 GCA_039029455.1 Pseudomonadota bacterium
AGTACGCCGACACAGACCTGGCAATCCATTTCCGTCAGCCTACGATTCACGCCATGGTTCTGTTTGTTTCCGAGCAAACCAGTATTGCACGGCAACTGCATCGGGGCGTCGAAATTGCCGAGCAAAACCAGAAATTTGACGAGACCGGTGTCGGAAAACCGCAGGAAATTCGCGACACCGATGTCGATCCTGCCAGCGCCGCCAAGCGCTACCGTATCTTCAAGGAACAGACCTGGGACGCGCTGCAGTCACTGAAAGAGATATATCACTATCACTTCATTCACGCTGAAGGTGACATTCGAGATGTGGAGGCGAACATCCTCGAGGAACTTCGGTACCAGAGCTCGCTTGAACTTGATCCCAGAACATACGACCGAGTCCGCAGTATTCCGGTTGCAGAGGAAATTACGATTCACGCGCGCCAGGAACTCGTTAAACGGCTGGACAGCTACGCACTTCATCACTCTGATCTGTTTGACGCTGTAATCGGCCTGGTCGAAGAAAAGATGATGCCGGAAATTAAACGACACGCACTTACCGGTATGGCCAGGATAAGTACCGAGGACGCTGTCTTTGATGACCCGCTGGCATCATCCATGTTGATCGATGTTTTCTCCGAGCGAGGGTACACCGCAATGATCGACACGCAGATCAATCGAATCCCACAACGGGTTGATCCGGAATCGGGAAACATCGAATACCTGGAACTGTCTGTATATCGAATCCAGATTGGGTTCGAGGGATCTTCGATACGGCGTGGTCGATAAGGTTGCCTGCTGACAAAGACACGTAAAAAACTGTTGCAGTGTCACAACCGCCAAAAAAAGCGCAGCATCGGCTGCGCTTTTTGTTCGGTCAAAACCTGATCAGACGTCTTCAGATTTGAGAATTTTTTGCAGCTCACCGTTCTCGTATAACTCGGTCATGATGTCACAACCGCCGACAAATTCTCCCCGAACATACAGTTGGGGAATAGTGGGCCAGTTTGAAAACTGCTTGATACCTTCACGCACATCGCTGTCAGCAAGTACGTCCACGGAAGCGAACGGTACTTCGCAGGCCTGAAGAATCTGCGCGGTGCGCCCGGAGAACCCGCATTGCGGAAAGTCCGGTGAACCTTTCATAAAGAGCACAATTTCATTGTTCTCGACAACTTCTTTAAGCTGTTCCTGAATACTCATACTTTCCTCAAAAAATCTGAATGTTTACTGATTACCGTGCTCAGCCGGCGTAAGGGTTTTCATCGACAGCGCGTGGATTTCTGCTTTCATCTTGTCCCCGAGCGCGCCGTAAACCATCTGATGTCTCTGGATCAGCGACTTGCCCTCAAACGCCGCATTGATGATGATCGCTTCAAAATGGGCTCCGTCACCGGTTACCGAAACCGTAGTTTCCGCAAGCCCGTTCCGAATCCAACCTTCAATGTCTTCTGGTGTAACCATAAGGTTAAATGTTTTGCAGATTCGATTATAGCGCCGAAAGGCATTCGAAATATTTATATCGTTGAGAATATGGTGGCAGAGCGGGTTTAATCAAGGCTGAGTGGCGATGCATCAACAAGATCCAGACCGTATATGTTTGACAAAGATTTCACCTCGTCCGAAACGCCACTGATTCCAGCATTTCCGCCAGCATTCCTCACCTGGTTTTTGATCCAGACTATGATCGCGAGACCGGCACTGTCGATCGCATGAACCTCGGCAACATCGATTCCATCGATAGCGGAAAAGTTTTTCGGCATTGCGGACAGCAGATGTTCTGAATGTGCCAGATCGACAGACCCCACCAGCGACAATCGGCTTTTGCCGTCCGGCTGTGCGAGCAGGTTCACTGCTCCACCACCCTTAGCGCCGTTACGAGCCATAATTTTTTTCGTTGGTCAGCTTCATTGATTCAATGAGCCCGTCGACGCCTTTCGACCGAATAGTCGACCCATAGGTCTTGCGATAACTGGTCACCATATTCAGACCGGCTATATCCATGTTATAGATTTTCCATTGATCATTTTCGTTCAGCATCAATGAATAATTGACCGGAATTCCGGGACCACTGGAGAGAGTGACCTCGGATTTTACCGTCGCAAACTTTTTGCCCTTTTTTTCCTTAATGTTGGTGCTCGTAAACACCATTTTTTCTTTTCCGGTGTACTGGAACAGTGCTGTGGCGTATGAACCAATCAGCAACCGCTTGAATTCAAGCGCAAAGTCCTTGCGTTGCTGAGCGCTGGCGTTCTTCCAGTTCTTGGCCAGAACAAGCTTGGAAATCCTGTCAAAATCGAAAAGCGGCAGCGCAATTCGATCGACCAGAGCAAACAACTCACGCTTGTTGCCCTGCAATGAGGCTTTATTGGCAGTGAATTCATCGAGCAGCTCTTGCACCGTTGTTTCAATGGTCACATCCGGCTGATCCAGCGCATTTACGGGCTGAATAACAAGACATGCCGCGAACATACTAAACAGCAGTTTTTTAACTAATTTCTCAAGCATTTGAACGCAAATTAAAGTTTCCTGATCATTTTGACAGCTGTGGCGTCAAAATGATCCAAATCAATTGTCCGAATCATTATCCCCGTCTCCACCTTGCCCCTGGCTGAACATAAACTGACTGATCAGGGTTTCGAGCTGAATGGCTGACTGGGTTAAATCCAGTTCATCACCGGATTCCAGATACAGATCGTCCGCTCCGGGCTCGAGACCGATAAACTGAGACCCAAGCAATCCCGCCGTCAGGATGGATGCTCCGGTATCGATCGGTAAATTGTCATAGCGGTTTTCAATATCCATATGCACAACGGCGGCATAATCCTCTTTATCAATTTCAATCGCTGTCACCCGGCCGATGCGAACCCCGCCAACCATTACGGGTGCTTTCACGTTGAGCCCACCCACGTTTTCAAACTTGGCCGTAATTCGATAACTGTCGGAACTGCCGGAACCTGCGCTGCTCACCTGCACAGCAAGCATCACAAGCGCCGCAATACCCAGCAAAAGAAAAACACCGACCCAGATTTCAAGACTTCTTCGTTGCAATTTACAAACCTCCAAACATAAGCGCTGTGAGTATGTAGTCACCACCCAGAATTGCCAGCGATGATGTGACGACCGTTCTGGTTGTCGCCCGGCTGACACCTTCAGATGTGGGCTCAGCATCATAGCCTTCAAACAGTGCCACCCATGTCACTACAAAACCAAATACGATACTTTTGATGACCCCGTTAAGCACGTCATCAACCAGATCCACGCCATTTTGCATGGCGCCCCAGTAAACACCCGGGTCGACGCCGAACTGGCCATGACCGATCAGATATCCCCCTACCACACCTACCGCACTCAACATCGCCGCCAGCAGCGGCATTGCGATCAGGCCAGCCACAAATCTCGGGCCGATGACACGGTCCATTGGATTCACAGCCATCATCTCCATCGCGGCGAGCTGTTCAGTGGTCTTCATCAGTCCGATTTCTGCTGTCAGCGCTGATCCGGCACGCCCGGCAAACAATAGCGCAGCCAGCACCGGCCCAAGCTCTCTCACCAAAAACAATGCAACCACAAGACCCAGGCTCGATTCGGCGCTGAAATTTACCAGCTGATAGTAGCCCTGCAGTCCGAGTACCATGCCGACAAAAAGTCCGGACACCAGAATGATCAGCATGGTTAAAACACCTACTGAATACAGCTGCTGAATAATCAGTCGCGGGCGTGACAGGGCACGCGCACTGCCTGCCAGCATGCGCCATAAAAACAACACATAGGCGCCTGATCGAGAGGTAAATTCGAGCACTCCGCGGCCGAGAAACTGCAGTAAGCCGGTCATTATCGCTGCTCCAGATCAGCGGCGTAATCGCCCGCAGGATAGTGGTAACCCACCGGCCCATCGGGCAATCCATTGACAAACTGTCGAACCTCATCCTGCTCGCTGTTCATTAGTTCTTCCGGCGTCCCTCCGGCGATAACACGACCTCCACCGAGAAGATAGGCGTAGTCTGCAATGCTGCATCCCTCGGCGATATCGTGGGTCACAACGACCGAAGTCAGCCCGAGCGCATCGTTCAAATCCCGGATTAAGCGCACGATCACTCCCATCGAAATGGGGTCGAGGCCGACGAAAGGCTCGTCGTACATAACCAGTTCCGGATCGAGAGCGATCGCCCTCGCCAGCGCCACGCGGCGCGCCATGCCTCCGGACAGTTCGGATGGCATCAAATCCCGTGCACCGCGAAGTCCAACCTTCTCCAGCTTCATCATGACCACAATGCGAATCAGATCTTCCGGCAGTCGGGTCTGTTCTCGGAGCGGAAATGCAACATTGTCGAATACTGTCAAATCCGTCAACAACGCACTGCTTTGAAACAACATTCCCATCTTGCGGCGCATCGCGAACAAATCGGCAGAATTGGGCGGTGGAACCGGGCAGTCATCCACCAACACAGATCCGGAAGACGGTTGTATCCTGCCACCAATCAGACCGAGCAATGTTGATTTACCACAGCCGCTGGGCCCCATGAGTACGGTTACTTTCCCACTTGGGATCCTGAGACTCAGGCCGGAAAAAATCGGGTTCTGCCTGAACGAAAAATGCAGATCCCGGGTCTCAATCTTGCAGTCGAAAACCTGAGAATCCTGTGTTTCGTAAGACGGCTGACTCATGGCTTTTGTGAGAGGAATCGCAGAACGCGACATTGAGACGGAAGGGGTTACCAGCAGAAATGTAGTTTGTGGCTGCAGTCTCTGATTTTATCAGACAACCTGCCTCGGAATGCTGTCAGGATTCGACGCCGAGGTTGCAGCGATGCCAGCTCGCCATACGCAACTGAAAACATCTCGCTCGTTACCAGTAATGACTGAAACTTCATCCCGTCACCAGTTTATGGGTTCTACAGTGATTCTCTGACACTTCGATAAGTGTGGATGTTTCCACGGCTGTCCAATTGTCCGAGTTACCATCCAGTGGTTCAGAAGCAAGCGAAACACCGCCATTGTCCAGGTTTTCGGAACAGTACAGGGTTGGACAGAACGCGTCGGATGCATATCTGACGCCATAAAGGGTTTCTCCGTTCGAAAACACAAACACCAGTCGCAATGGCGCAGAGAGTGATAACTTTTTCCGCAGCCCTTCCAGGATTTCCAGACTCCTGATGCAGGCTGATACCGGACACTCTTCCAGGCCCTCGTTTAAAAGCAATAGAAAGAGCACCTCAGAGTCTGTGGTGCCGCGGCGCGCCAGATACAGCGAGTCCGACAGGACAGACTCCAGATCCCGCTTCACCAATTCAAAGTGTCCAATCTGACCGTTGTGCGCGAAACTCCAGTTTTTGTACGTAAAAGGGTGACAGTTTGAGCGCATCGTTTCACCTGTCGTCGAGGCTCGAACATGGGCAATAAACAAATGAGATTGCAACATTCGGCACAGATTTATCAGATTTTCATCTGACCAGGCGGGCAAACATTCACGATAAAGTCCCGGCTCTTTCTGGTGTGAATACCAGGCGATTCCAAACCCATCGCCGTTGAAACTGATTTTAGATTCCGTAGCTTCCTCGCTTTGTGACAGCAGTGAGTGTTTGGGAGCCGTTACGATGTTTTCCAATGGAATCTGGGGGCCGATATAACTGGCGATTCGACACATCTTCAGGACACTTTAATTAAGGTTCTTTGCGTTTGACCACACACAAATTCGGGACATGTGATGACGTATTCAGAGGCTGCAGGCAGTTCAGGTGCAGCGGAATTCCAGAGACACATAAAATTATTCTGTAAAAGAGGTCCATATATTCAAAACAGGTGATGTTCTCTGCTGTCCAAAGCTTAAAATGGTGGTAACGACAACGATCGGCGAATTATTGCTCACCTGAAGGGTTTATTGTGAGCAAATTGCGGGTTGTAAGCATTCGGTAATGTCACCAGAAATCCATTGCCATCTGAATCGCAACAAGCCTGGAGAGATCAACACAAACTCAAACCGGGATCTAACTATCGCCTGCGTCCGTAAGGAAACGCAAACCCGAGCAGCAGAAACAGTATATAGGCGAGCAGCACAAAAAAGGTATGGACGAGCAGGTTGTGCCCATTCACCAGATGATAAGCTGCCTGATATTGTGCATGCACCGAAGAGAACTCAAAAAGTCTCGACACCAGTATTTCAATGTTGTCCTGCACATAAAGCAGCCAGTCTGATTTATTAAGCAGCAGATAAATCTGCGCAATCAGGGCGAGCACCGAGGCTAGTACAAGCCTCGAACCCAGCATTAATATTCTGAACACTATCATGTTGTTTTGACCTCGAGCCGCGACAGTTGTTTGTCGTGTAACCCGGACAGAAAAATCAAAGCGGCAACAGCGCCGGTTAGTGCCCACATCATATCGGACTGGGTATCCCAGATGTATCCCTGGGTCCCAAGAAAGTCGTCTGCGGCGCCTCCACTCAGTTCAGCGACCCACCACTCCAGAAGTTCGTAAAATGCACTAAATGCGAGACATACTGACACGACAAAAAGCGCAAGCCAGTATCGTCCGCTAACGACACGATTACGAATGAGTATTTCACGTGCAAGAATTGCAGGCACAAAGCCCTGTGCAAAATGACCGACTTTATCGTAGTTGTTTCTGTTTTGACCAAACTGGTCTCTGATCCAGTCGAAAAGAGGAACCTCAGCATACGTATAGTGTCCACCGACCATCAAAATGATGCAGTGCAGCAGAATCAGCCAGTAAAGCAGTGCCGTTAGGCGTACGCGCCCGTGGAGCAGAAGCAGAACCACAGCGGCAATGATCGCCGGTAATACTTCCAGCCACCAGGTAAAACGGTCGTGTGGCCAGACAGCGGACCATGCAAGCACGCCAAGAAACGTCAGATTCCAGGCCCACTCCCCTCTTGAAAAAGAGTGCCGCAACATATTGAATTGCCTCCTACAGATTTCAACAACTCCGCAAATCCTAGCAGAAGAACACCAAGAACTTTATCTATGGCGAACAATGAATCACCAGATGATCTGCACGATCTATTCAAAACGGTAAATGAAGCTCTGTCGACCGCAATAATCGGGCAGCCAGAGCTGACTGAACGGCTGCTTATAGCATTACTGTCGGATGGACATTTGCTGGTAGAAGGCGCGCCCGGACTGGCAAAAACACGGGCGATAAAGGCACTTTCAGCATTGATAGATGCCGACTTTCACCGGATTCAGTTTACACCGGACCTGTTGCCGTCTGATCTTACCGGAACAGATATTTATCAGCCGCAAAACGCATCTTTTGTCTTTCAGCCCGGCCCGATCTTCCACAGCCTGATTCTTGCTGACGAGATAAACCGCGCTCCGGCCAAAGTGCAGTCTGCTCTTCTTGAAGCGATGGCGGAACGTCAGATCACCATCGGCCGCACCACCCACACACTGCCTCCGTTGTTTATGGTGATGGCGACCCAGAACCCAATTGAACAGGAAGGCACATTTCCATTGCCAGAAGCGCAGCTGGACCGCTTTTTGCTTCACGTAAAAGTCGACTATCCTGCAGTCGATGCCGAGAGAAAGGTTATGAAACTGGCGCGCTCAGAGGCCAGAATGGATGCAATCGGAGACCACAAATCCGACGCCGGTAAGGGACTCATCGACTCAGCAGCAATTATGGTTGCTCGGCAGGAGGTACTGAACATTCATCTTTCAGATACCGTAGAGGAGTATATCGCCCAATTGATTCTTGCCACCCGAAGACCGGGGCTCTATGACGATTCTCTGAGTGCGATGACGGAATACGGCGCCAGCCCAAGGGGATCAATCGGACTGGAGCGCGCTGCCCGGGCACACGCCTGGCTTCGCGGTCGCGACTATGTATCACCCGACGACGTCCAGGCGATGGCTCATGATGTTCTCAGACATCGCGTATTGATGACGTTTTCAGCAGAAGCCAGCGGATTTACCGCTGATAATCTGATCGATCGACTGCTCGATCAGGTCCCCGTCGCCTGAGTTTGTGATTGCGGAATA
This sequence comes from Pseudomonadota bacterium, assembly GCA_039029455.1. GTDB lineage: Bacteria > Pseudomonadota > Gammaproteobacteria > Arenicellales > Poriferihabitantaceae > JBCCGE01. The sequence continues at coordinate 7,979 of JBCCGE010000028.1, forward strand.
TCGCGTACATAATGAATCAGTCCCGCGAAATTCGAATCGACGACAAAACAACGGTAAGCCAGTCCCGTTTGATCGAGTATTTTTCTCAAACCCGGGGACTGGTGTTCAGAAAAAGCATTCGATCAAGATCGGTTCTGGCCGGTAGTCACGCCTCTCGCTTCCGTGGTCGCGGTATGGACTTTGCGGAATCCAGGGTGTACCAACCGGGCGATGATGTTAATCGGATTGACTGGAGAGTCACCGCACGCACTGGCGAGACGCACAGTAAAATTTTTATCGAGGAGCGCGAGCGACCTGTTATTGTTGCTTGTGAATTCAGCGACAGCATGTATTTTGGCAGTCGTCGATGTTTCAAATCAGTATTTGCATCGCATATCGCTGCTGTTCTCACATGGATTGCGGTTCATCAGGGCGATCGCGTTGGCGGACTCGTCACACGCAGCGACCATACCATCGGAATAAAACCCGGATCCGGGAAAAGAAGCGCGTTGAAGCTCATCGGACAGATTGTCAGATTTGCCAACGCGATCCCGGAAAGTTACAGCAGTGAGCAAAATCAGTTGTCAGAGACTCTGGAACGAATTGCCGCAACCACACACCCTGGCAGTATGATCGTTCTTATCGGGGATTTTTATTCTGTTGATGATCAGTCTGAGATGCTTATGCACAAGCTTCAGCAACACAATGATCTGGTTTTGATAGAGGTTTCCGATGCGCTGGAACTTGAGCCGCCAGATCCGGGTCGATACGCAATTACAGACGGCCAGGATTCAATTGCCATCGACACCAGAAGCCAGCAGCAACGCACTCAGTATCAGAACATTTACCGCAACAAGCTTCAGGTATTGCAAGACATATGTCAAAAACAGGCCGTAGCGTTGTTGCATATGTCGACAAGTTCCGAGCCGTTGGCCGCAATTCAGCCGCTGTTGACGACATCCGGATCAGGACACTCACAAGCGCTGGCTGACTCTGAAATCAACGCTGCTATCAACACGCGCTAATCGAGATGAACCCAATTGATCAACTGAGAGATATTCACTTGCCGGCATCACCCGGATGGTGGCCACCGGCTCCGGGCTGGTGGGTCATCGCTCTGCTGGGTACGGTGTCTGCGGTCTGGATTTTCCGGGTGATCTTAAATCGACGTAAAGGCAGACTGAAACGCCGACTTGCCATTTCGGCGCTGCACAACATTCATCCCGATGAAAGCGGTCTCTACACTATCGGCGATGTTTCAAAGATGTGGCGGATTGTGAAAACGCTGATCCGGGATGAATTTGGCAATCAATTTGTAACCAGTCCGACGGAGTCCGAATTCAGACAGTTCATGCAGCGCACTTTCGACAGCAACAATTTTCCGGACACTGCTGTGTGGAATGCGCTGGCAACGGCTCATTACAAGCCGAATCTGGAAATTGACGCCGGATTCTTGAAAGAGTTTTTGATCGACTGGTGCCGTACTCATCGATCAGATGTTGTCGCTGACAGGTTACGACCCCAGGTTATATCCCAATGATTCAGTTTGCCTGGCCGTGGATGTTTTTGCTCCTGCCCGCACCTTTTTTGTATCGCTGGCTGATGCCCGCGATGACGGAACGTGAAGCGGCACTCAGGATGCCTTTTTACAGAGCGCTGCGACAACATCGCAGTTCTGTCTACAAAACGCCTTTGTATCCGCTGATTTTTTTCTCGGTTGTATGGCTTTTGCTGGTAAGCGCGTCGGCCCGTCCCCAACAACTTGGCGAAGTGGTCAATGTACCGGTATCCGGTCGCGATCTTATGCTCGCCGTTGATATTTCCGGCAGCATGAAAGCGCAGGACATGAGCATAAACCAGCAAAAGTACAGCCGCCTTGCGGCAGTCAAATACGTTGCCAGTGAATTTATTGAGAGACGGTTGGGCGATCGTCTCGGCCTGATTTTGTTTGGCACGCAGGCTTATCTTCAAACCCCGTTAAGTCTGGACAGAAACACCGTAACGACATTGCTTCAGGAGGCCACCATAGGTATCGCCGGAGAGAAAACGGCTATAGGAGACGCCATTGGCCTTGCGGTCAAACGGTTTCAGTCCCGCAAAGAATCCAACAGAGTTCTCATCCTGTTGACCGACGGCAGCAACACCGCAGGCGTCGTCGAGCCCATTCGCGCAGCCGAGCTCGCCAGCACCGTCGGGGTAAAAATTTACACTATCGGCATCGGCGCCCGAAAACGATCTGTTGGCACCATATTCGGATCCCAGATAACCGCGCCCGCAGGTGAACTGGACGAAGGGACATTGCAGTCGATCGCGCAAAAAACCGGCGGAAACTATTATCGGGCGGAAAACATCGAGTCGCTGGAGGAGATATACCGCCTGATTGACAGACTCGAACCCATTGTTCGCGATACCTCGAATCTACGACCCTCGAAGGACCTGTTTCACTGGCCGCTTGCAGTGGCCACGCTCTTGCTCATGATCACTGGATTTGCCCGAATCTTTCATCATTTTGGTGTCCAGCGCGCTAGTGAGCACATCACCGGTAAATTAGATGCCGGCTGAACTGCAACAGTTGATCGCCGACTTCCATTTCCTGCGACCCTGGTGGTTGCTGGCCCTGCTTTTCGCGCTCATTCTGCCTTTCTGGCTCTGGCAAACAGAATCGCGACGCTCGTCATGGCAAAACGTTATTGACCGGGAACTGCTTAATCATCTTCTCACTGATCGATTGTCGCTGGGTGGCACATGGCCCAGAATTCTGTCGACACTGGTGCTTATACTTGCTGTACTTGCGCTCGCAGGGCCGACATTTCAACAGCGTCCGCAGCAAACCCACCGCAGTGATCTCGCGCGCGTATTCCTGTTTGATCTCTCTCTGTCGATGAGCAGCACCGATATCAAACCCGACCGATTGAGTCGGGCACGCTTCAAACTCAGGGACTTCATAGAAGAAGGCAAAGGGCTTCAGCAGGGATTGATCGTTTTTGCAGGTGATGCTTTTGTAGTCGCTCCATTGACCGATGATCACGCCACATTAATCAATCTGGTCCAGGTACTGGATACTCGAACGGTACCTGTCCAGGGAAGTCGACCGGACCTGGCGCTCGACCTGGCTTCGGAACTGTTTCAATCTTCAGGCTTTGATCGGGGCCAGATCATTCTTCTGACCGACGGTGCCAGCGATGTTTCCGGTTCTATACAGTCAGCCCGTCTGACTGCAGAATCAGGATTCCCAGTCTCAGTTGTCTCTGCTGGCACGGCTCGCGGAGAGCCGGTACCACTGACACAGGGCGGATTTCTAAAAGATTTAGATGGGAACATTGTCATACCGTCTGTTGACTTTGATGCACTGAGGTCTATCGCCGATGCCGGCCGGGGAGTGTTTCAACCAATGACGCTGGACGACACCGACATCAAAAGTTTGATGGAACCAAGTCCTGAAACGGCAGAAACATCTGACGGCAGTCACAGGGGTGACGGGGCGCAGTTTTTCGGTGATCGTTGGTATGACCTCGGTCCATGGTTACTCATACCACTGCTTGCCGGTTTTTGCTGCCTGTTCCGAAAAGGCCTGTATTTTTCTCTAACACTGGTTGGACTGGCGGCCGCGCTTCATTCCAGTCCGTCGATCGCTTTTAGCTGGATGGATCTCTGGTTGCGCGACGACCAACAAGCTGCGAGAGCGCTGGAAGAAGAGGACTACGAAGCGGCCTCCGGGTCTGATTCGGCGCACTGGCGAGGGGCAGCACAATTTCGCGCGGGTCAGTACGAAGCCGCTGCGAGGAGTTTTGCACAGCAGACTGATGAACTGCACCTTTACAACCGGGGCAATGCACTGGCCAAAGCCGGCGAGGTCGAACAAGCCGTAAGCGCCTATGAAGAGCTGTTGTCGAAACATCCCGATCACGAAGACGCTCGCTTCAATCTCGATCTACTGAAACAGTATCAGTCCCAACAGGACCAACAGCAATCTTCTCAGGATCAGAGTAAGTCGTCCTCTCAACCTGAACGTGATGAGCAAAAACAGGGCGCGAACGACGACGAGAATTCCAGATCTGAGGAAGACGAGTTTCGGCAACAACAGTCCGAAAAGAGCAGTGCCGATGCTTCATCACAAGCCGGCGACTCCGAGAATAGTGACGACAACTCCGATGAAGAAACACCGTCATCGGAACAACGCGCTGAGACGCAGAACCAGTCAGATATGACCCCGACCGAGAAGTCCGAACTGACTGACGAGGGCACCATGTCTGAACAGCAGCAGGCGCTGCAGCAGTGGTTGAGACAGATTCCGGATGACCCGGGCGGTTTGCTGCGACGCAAGTTCGCGCAGCAGTATCAGTTTCGTCCGCGGGAGACACAAGTCCAGAAGTGGTAGCGTCGATGAAATTTCTTTTGCAACCGGTAAATAGATTACGGACAATCTTCTCCGTGCTTGTTCTGTTGGCTCCTGTCACCGCAGTGGCCGAATCGTCCGCTGCACTTGATCGCAAAAAAATTGCGGCCGCGGAATCCGTTCGGCTATTCATCGAGACCGATCAGCAAAATTCTGAAAGGTCTCCAGATATCGGCCCGCTCTCGGAGAATTTTCATGTGCTGGGTACCAGCAGCGGACAAAACATCTCTGTAGTCAATGGAAAGCAGTCCGTCATCAGACGGTGGACGTACGAACTTGAACCCAAAATTACAGGCGTCATCACACTGCCCGCCATTCTGGTCGGAGCGGAGCAGACAGAGCCCATTCAGTTAACTGTTGTGCCGAATGATGACATATCGTCCACACAGGAACGGGATGTATTCATCGAAGTTGAGGTCTCTGATCAGTCGCCCTACGTCCAGCAACAGGTCGACATTTCCATTCGTCTTTTCCTCGGGGTTGACCTCGTCGACGGTTCGCTCAGCGAGCCCTCTCATGACAACCTGGCCGTTGTTCGCCTCGGCAATGACACCAACACTGAGGCCGAAGTCAACGACCGGCGATACAGGGTTATCGAACGCAGATACAGTGTTTTCCCGCAGAAAAGCGGAACACTGACCATTCCGCCGGTGCGTTTCGCCGGTATTACCCGGGATTCCAGTCAGTCCTCCCGCAGATTTATCGATTCACTGTTTAACCAGGGCACAAGAATCCGCAGCCGTTCTGATCCTGTGACGATAGACGTGCGCCCGCCAAATCCTGCCTTTACCGGACGGACCTGGCTGCCGGCGAAAAAGCTGCAGCTGGATGATCTCAACCGGTCCGGAGACACGCTTGAACTCGGACAGCCACTTAACCGCATCATTCAGGTTCAGGCTCTGGGGCTCATTGCCGATCAGCTCCCAGACATATTCGTGCCGGAATCCGGAGACTACAAAGCCTACAGCGACCAAACAGAATCGGACACCCAGCAGACGGAACAGGGGCCTCTCGGCATCAAACGCCAAAGTATCGCCATCATTCCCACCCAGGCCGGGTCCATCCAACTGCCCGCATACCGAATCAACTGGTGGGACATCGAGACGGATCAACAAAGAACAGCTGAGCTACCACCGCGGGAAATTCTGGTTACCGACTCATCCTTACCGGTTAACGAACAGCAAGCGCCGACTCCCGAAAACAAATCAGTTGATGCAAAACCAGGTGTTTCTGAAACCTCGAACGCGCAGTCGAAATTCTGGAGGAATGCATCCGTTTTGTTGACGGTGCTATGGCTGCTGACGCTCGCAGTCCTTGTGTGGCAGATTCGACGGCACTCAAAAAATCGCCCCGAATCTGACACCACCAAACACACGCCGAACAATCAGTCGGCGTTCCGAGCACAGGTCCTGCGCGCCTGCTCATCTAACAATCCACATGCAGCACGTCAGGCGCTTATCGACTGGTTCAGGAGTTACACCGGAAAACACGACATGACTTCGCTCGAGGACTTATCGGCATTTTCACGAGGACACGACCTTGGGAGCGGCATCGCACACCTTGACAGAACTCTTTTTGCAGACGACTCTTTGCAGTGGGAAGGCGGTGATCTTGCGGAAAGTTTTCGCAATTTCGAGAGTTCCCTGATGAACGGTCACAGGTCCGCCCCCGACGATGCGACGTCATTGTATCCAGTGCCTCTGCGGAACTTTTAGCGGCATCACGATCTAAATCAGTCACCCATTGAAATGGTGCTGAATTAGTATGAACACTTCCACTCTCAATTCGGTCCTGCTCGCCACCGCGTTATCAGTGTTTAGCATTGAAGCAACTGCGTACAGCGATCGTCCGGCGTATTTCGACCTCAACACCGATCACAAGATCGTTGTCGCGGACCAACTCAAAAGCCATCAGGGAACACGTCTTTATCTGCAAGAGGGCTCGATCACAGCCGGAAACAAGGTGTTTGAAAATGAGCCTTACTGTTACTTCAGGGTCGATCGCAACGAATCAGAACAAGAGAAGCCGGTGGTAATCGAATTTGGTGAGTTCGATGTAACTTCGGTAACCAATCGCCGACACTTTACGATGACCACCACAGACTCACCGCTGCAGGTTGCGTCGGGCGGCGGGTTCTCTTTTCTTGGCGGAGGTGGCTCTCAATACACTCTCGCAACCCATATATCGCTGCAGTCGGCGAACCAACCCGAGGTGTTGTCTCTGAATTGCGCAATCTGGGCTGACCCGCGCGAGCGTCGACATCTCTCAATGCAGGAAATCGAAAACGCACTCGGAGATCTGGTTCGGATTCGTACCTGACCCTGTTCCCAAGTTGGTTCTCGACGAATAACACAGTAGAGTTCGTCGTAACATTGACAGTCCGCAGCGAAGTTCCCCGGATTTACTTCCAGCTCCGATGCTTCAGAAAGCCCCGGATTTGAGGAACAATCTCGTCGAGCAGATTGGGTGATGGTCCGAAGAAGTATAGTCTTGGCTATGGTTTGAGAGGGATCGGCCAGGATGCAACGTGTCCTAGAGTCGCCATAGAAAGCTTACATGACTGGAAGGACAATCTGGAGTTTCCCACAAACAGGCAAAGTAAGATTTAAGCTTCTGATTTAAACCGATGTGCTTTCAGAATCGGTCGGCCTTAATAAGGTATTCGGGTTAGGTCACAAGCTTTATTTTAGACAACACCGGTTGGTCGGTTTCCTGATCAATCGGTTCCATAGCGGACAGGCGGCTGCGAATAGATTGCAGTATGCCGTCTTTATCCAGCCCACAGGCAGCCAGTTGTTCGGCCTGTGTGCCGTGATCAAGGTGTTGGTCGGGCAACCCAAGATTCAGCACCTCAACATGCAGGCGGCGATTAAACAGCACTTCGTTGATCGCAGAACCTGCCCCGCCCATAATGACATTCTCTTCAAGTGTCACAACGAGTGAGTGAGTCGACGCCATTTCCACGATCACGGATTCATCAAGAGGTTTGATAAATCGCATATTCACAACGGTGGCGTTAATTTCTTCTGCAACCGACTCTGCCACCGGAACCATTGTACCGAACGCAAGAATTGCAATGTGGTCACCCTGACGCCGAACTTCGGCTTCGCCAATGTTAATTAACCGCATGTCAGCCAGTTCTTCCACGCCGGGGCCTCCACCGCGAGGGTATCGGACGGCTGTCGGTCCTGCGTGTTCATAACCGGTGTACAACATATCCCGACACTCTCTCTCGTCAGCGGGTGCCATGACCACCATATTAGGGACACACCTCAGAAACGAAAAGTCATAGGCGCCCGCATGGGTCGATCCGTCTGCGCCGACGAGACCGGCGCGATCAATGGCCAGCAGAACATCCAGATTCTGTATGGAGATATCGTGGATGAGCTGATCATAGGCTCGCTGCAGAAAAGTTGAGTAAATTGCCACTACGGGTTTGAGTCCTTCACAGGCGATACCAGCTGCGAAAGTCAGTGCATGCTGTTCAGCGATGCCCACATCGTGATATCGGTCAGGAAATTTTTGCGAAAACTGAACAAGTCCGGAGCCTTCCCTCATCGCCGGAGTAATCCCGATCAATCGCTCATCCAGTGCCGCCATATCGCACAACCAGTCGCTGAATACATGTGTGTATGTTCTTCCTTTCTTACCCTTTTCCATTTTTCCGGTATCCGGATTAAAGGGTGCGACGCCGTGAAACACACAGGGGTCACCCTCGGCGGGTTCAAAGCCCTTGCCCTTCTGGGTCACGACATGAAGAAAACGCGGACCTCGGATGTTGCGCATGTTTTTCAGAGTCGGGATCAGCGTATCAAGATCATGACCGTCAATCGGCCCAATGTAATAAAAACCCAGTTCCTCGAACAATGTGCTCGGTGAAACCATGCCCTTCATATGCTCTTCCCATCGCCTCGCGAGGTCTTTCACCGGCGGCGGAAATGTGCTCAATACTGTTTTGCTGCCTTCCCGAACCGTTGTGTATACCGTGCCCGACAGTATGCGAGCGAGATAATTAGAGATTGCGCCAACGTTTGGAGATATAGACATCTCGTTGTCATTCAGTACAACCAGCAGATTGGCGTCCAGATCACCCGCATTATTAAGTGCTTCAAAAGCCATCCCCCCGGTCAGCGCGCCGTCCCCAATGACAGCGACGACATCGTGTTCTTTCTCTTCCAGACCGGCGGCCACCGCCATTCCCAGTGCGGCGCTGATCGAGGTACTGGCATGACCTGCACCGAAAGTATCGAATTCGCTCTCGCTTCGCTTGAGAAATCCCGAAAGGCCGTCTTTCTGTCGAATCGTATGAAAACGATCGCGGCGACCAGTCAGAATCTTGTGCGGATACGCCTGATGGCCGATATCCCAGACCAGCCGATCGGCAGGCGTATCAAATACGTAGTGCAATGCGAGCGTCAGTTCAACGGTCCCAAGACCCGGGGCGAGATGACCACCTGTTTTTGAGGTCACTTCGATAAGAAATGCACGTAATTCCGCAGCGAGCTCTTTGAGCTGATCGTCATTCAGCTCACGCAGCTGGTCGGGGTGATCAATACGGTTCAGGAGTGGAAAAGAATCTGCGGGCATCAAGCTAGTGGCTTCGGTTTCTGACGAATTCGGTCAGGGCAATCAGAAATTCCGCATTATCTCCGAAAATGTCTAGTGATTCGATAGCGGCAGCTTTATTTCTGTCGGCCTCCTCTATCGCCTGATCGAGACCCAGCAACGTCACGTACGTCGATTTTTCCAGTTTGGCATCAGCGCCTGCAGTCTTTCCAAGCTCCTCGGAACTGGCGGTTGCGTCAAGGATGTCATCAACAATCTGGAACGTCAGCCCGAGGTGACTGGCAAACGTCCATATGGCCTGCAGATAGGCTGTTCGCTGTTCTCCTGCGGTCAGGATTCCCATCATGGCGGCTGCCTGAATCAATGCGCCGGTCTTTAGTTTGTGCATGCTCTGCAACTGATGGATATCGAGTTTTTGATGCGTTGCCTCGATATCCATCTGCTGTCCTCCAACCATTCCCGCGGCCCCTGCTGCACTCGATAATGTCCGAATCACCGACAGCCGACAGTGATCCCCAACCGCCCATGTTTCGTCATCTGCGACAAGTTCAAAAGCCCTGCATTGCAAAGCATCTCCGGTCAGCACTGCAGTCGCTTCATCAAACTGCAGATGGCAGGTGGCTTTTCCCCTGCGCAAATCGTCGTCGTCCATGCAGGGTAAATCATCGTGCGTTAATGAATACGCATGCACCATTTCGATTGCTGCGGCAGGAACATCAAGTAGCGCCCGATCACCTCTGGCGACCTCGCCACATGCATAGACCAGCGTTGCTCGAATTCGCTTGCCGCCGCCCAGACAAACATACCGCATGGCATCGTGCAGGCGGGAACGGTGCAAGCCCGGGTCTGCAAGGTACTTTTCCAGCGCGCGGTCAACCTGATGACGGTAGGTCTGCCACTGTTTGCTAAAGTCGTCCAATTAGACCTCGTCGTCGCTTTCCCAATCATCATCTGACACATCCTGGAGCTCGTACCCACCGTGTTTTTCAACCAGCTTTTCCACTTTCAACTGTGCCTCATCCAGACTTTTCTGACACGCCTGAGAAAGCTTCATGCCCTTTTCGAAATCACGCATGGTTTCATCCAGCGATTGATCGCCCTGCTCCATTCGATTAACGATTTTCTCCAATTCGGCAAGAGACTTCTCAAAATCCGGTACTTTGTCTTTTTTTGCGGCCATCGGGCTTTGTCGGGGGAATTGGACGAACGCAAAATGGTACCAGAATCAAAGGTACGGTATGACAAATAGGACAGCTTAATCCAACTGAAAAACGCCGGTTTTTGCGCACCGGACACGACGATGCAGGCGCTATAGACGCTCTGTCTGGTGCCCCTCTCCTGTAACAATTCCGGCGTTGTGGAGGTACACTAGCCCAACCCGGGACTACGTCCTTACCAGCACCTCGAAACATATGAGCAGTCAATACAACGCCTCAGCAATTGAAGTCCTCACGGGGCTCGAGCCGGTCAGGAAAAGGCCGGGAATGTACACCGAAACCGATCGACCCAATCACCTCGCCCATGAGGTTATCGACAATAGCGTTGATGAGGCTCTCGCAGGTCATGCTGACTCTGTCGAGGTTCACCTTTTGTCTGATGGGTCCCTGACCGTTGCAGATAACGGCCGCGGGATGCCGGTAGACAAACACAAGGAAGAGGGCATCAGCGGAGTGGAGCTGATATTGACCCGTCTGCATGCCGGCGGCAAATTTTCAGACCGCAATTACAATTTTTCGGGCGGTTTGCACGGTGTGGGAGTTTCGGTCGTTAATGCTCTGTCCTCTCAGCTCGATGTCTGGGTGCGTCGGGGTGGTGACCAGTTTCACATGTCTTTTCGCAATGGCGAGGTGAATTCAGGTCTGAAAATAACCGGGAAAGTTGCCAAAAAAATCACCGGAACGGTGATTCGTTTCAGTCCGGACCCTCAGTTTTTTGATACGCCAAAGTTTCATGTCGCCAGACTGAAACGTGTTCTGCGCGCGAAAGCGGTACTTTGCCCCGGACTTTATGTGTCTTTTTCCGACGAAATCCAACCTGAAAATGATGAATCCTGGCAGTACGACGACGGTATCAGTGAATATTTAAAAGGGTCAATGGGCGGGGCGGAATTAATTCCCGCGGAGCCGTTCTCCGGGCATCAGGTAGAACAGGAAGGCGAGGTCGACTGGTCACTGGCTTGGGTCACCGACGGTGGCGAGCTGACCATAGAAAGCTACGTTAATCTGATACCGACCTCTAAGGGCGGCACACACGTCAATGGATTACGTAGCGGATTGACTGAAGCAGTCCGTGAGTTCTGTGAATTCAGAGATCTGGTGCCAAGGGGACTCAAAATTGCCCCCGAGGATGTGTGGCATCAATGCTGCTACATATTATCCATCCGAGTCAAAGAGCCCCAGTTCAGTGGTCAGACCAAAGATCGATTATCGTCGCGTGAGACATCTGGTCTGGTTCAAATTGCGGTCAAGGACGCACTCGGATTGTGGATGAATCAGCATGTCGAGGAGGCAAACAGGATTGCCCAGATCGCGATCGATAATGCGCAACGTCGGCAGCGGGCCGGTAAACGGGTAAAACGCAAAAAAATTACCAGCGGCCCGGCTCTTCCGGGCAAACTGGCCGACTGCACCAGTGATGATCTCGAAATGACCGAATTGTTTTTGGTCGAGGGGGATTCGGCAGGAGGTTCTGCAAAACAGGCTCGGGACCGGCACTTCCAGGCCATCATGCCGTTGCGTGGCAAAATTCTCAACACATGGGAGGTCGACTCGGCGGAGGTTCTGGCTTCGCAGGAAGTTCACGACATTGCCATTGCTCTGGGTGTCGATCCGGGCAGCCAGGATCTTGACGGCCTGCGATACGGCCGTGTGTGCATTCTGGCCGACGCTGACTCTGACGGAGCCCATATCGCAACTTTGTTATGTGCTTTGTTTCTGCGTCACTTCAGTGCACTAGTGGAGTCCGGCCGAGTGTGCGTCGCAATGCCACCGTTGTATAGAATAGATGTCGCCAAACGTGTCTTTTATGCTCTGGATGATCGAGAACGCGATCACATTCTGCAACAGATTGAACAGGAAAAAATTCGCGGCAAAGTTAATGTCCAGCGATTTAAAGGATTAGGGGAAATGAACCCGATACAACTGCGCGAAACCACGATGAATCCGCAAACCCGACGCCTGGTGCAGCTGGACATCAGTCAGGGGGACGGTACGTTCGCCATTATGGACATGCTGCTGGCGAAGAAGCGCGCAGCCGATCGTAAAGACTGGCTGACTCAGAAGGGAGATCAGGCAAACGTTGCCTAACAACGGCTAAAAGTGTCAATTTTTGTCACATGGAACCGCCAAGTTTTGACCTTTATTGACTGGACGCCACAAAAATAGCTGTTTAAAATCATGCAGCTGCGCACTATACGACAATAAGCGCAGGTGTATTTGTGGAGGAAACTTTCAATGACAGACCGTTTTAGCGGCACCGTGAAGTGGTTCGATAACCGCAAAGGTTACGGTTTTATTCAACGAGACGAAGTAGGTGACGATGTGTTCGTTCACTTTCGGGAAATTCAGGGTGAAGGATTTAAAACCCTGTTCGAAGGCCAAAAAGTAGAGTTCGGACTCATCGAACGTGACAAAGGCTTTGCCGCTGAGGACGTAGCGACAGTAGAAGACTGATACCTCTGGACCGACGGTTCGACTCAAACTGCGGTCCTGCCGCCGATATAAAGCATAGGCTTTTCGTCAGCGCCCGGGAGCAGGTTCATTCAGATTATCTCAACGCGGGCTCGCGATGAGATCGCATTGGTATGGACATCGGGTTGATATGAACGTTATGGTGTCTGGTCACAGGATTTAACGCGTACCTGTCAAAACCCGTAACGGCTCCCTGCCCTGCACCCCTCAAATCCGTCGTTTCTCCATACAGATATTTCCAGGCAGAGATATCCAGGTACAAGCTGCGTTCTGACACGACCTAGAATGTGGCAAAAACTGTTTCTGCTGCCTGAATAGTCTGCTCAATATCCGCTTCGGTATGCGCGGCCGATACGAATCCGGCTTCGAACGATGATGGCGCCATATAAATGCCCTGTTCGAGCATACCGTGGAAAAAACGATTGAACACGGCAACATCGCACTCCGCGACTTCTGAAAATCTGTTGACCTTGTCCCGATCCGTAAAAAACAAACCGAACATGCCGCCGACCCGGTTTGTAGTCATCGGTACGCTGCAGCGATTCGCCGCTTGCTGGATTCCTTCAACCAGAAGTGCCGTGAGATTTTCCAGACGTTCGTAAAATCCGGGCTGCTCCAGACCCTGCAACGTGGCAATACCAGCCGCCATTGCAACCGGGTTTCCGGACAAAGTACCAGCCTGATATACACTACCCACCGGTGCAAGGTGGGCCATCACGTCCGCGCGGCCACCGAAGGCACCAACGGGCATTCCACCACCTATTATTTTTCCAAGAGCCGTGATGTCACCGGCAACTTCATAAATTCCCTGTGCGCCTCTCGGGCCGACCCGGAAACCGGTCATCACTTCGTCCATAATTAGTAATGCACCGTGTTTGTCGCACAGTTCCCTCAGACCCTCCAGAAAGCCTTCAACTGGCGGCACGCAGTTCATGTTGCCGGCTACGGGTTCGAGGATAACACCGGCAATGTCATCCGGAAGCTGTTGAAACATCACCGTTACCGACTCCAGATCATTGTAGTCTGCAGTCAGGGTATGCTCAGCGGTGGTGGCCGGGACACCGGGTGATGTGGGAACACCAAACGTCAGGGCGCCAGAACCGGCCTTCACCAAAAGGCTGTCAGCGTGGCCATGGTAACACCCCTCAAATTTTATGATCTTGTCTCGTCCGGTGGACCCCCGCGCCAGTCGAATTGCACTCATTGTGGCCTCGGTACCGGAGTTCACCATTCTCACCTGATCCACCCAGGGTAATCTCTCACAAACCATTTCAGCCATGGTGGTCTCGATCCGGGTTGGCGCGCCAAAACTCAAACCACTCTCCGCGCGCGACTGCACGGCTGCAATAACCGATTCATCTGCATGACCCAGAATCATCGGTCCCCATGATCCAACATAGTCGATGTACTTGCGCTCGTCTTCACCCCATACATAAGCGCCTTTTGCGGATCTAAAAAATATCGGGCTTCCACCAACCGACTTGAACGCTCTGACCGGAGAATTCACACCGCCCGGGATGACCCGTTTTGCCTGTTCAAAAAGTTCGTCGTTATTCATCTAAATTCTCGCAGTGGGGTGAAATAGCTAAAAGCCGAATGCTTCTCGATATTTGATCAACTCTCCCCGATTAATCAAGGTAATCACGAGTTCGTCATACTCGGTGCCGAGCCAAAGAAACGGCACAGTCGGGTAACGCGCCTCAAGTGCCGAAGACGCCGAGCCTGCCTCCAGCACGATACAACCATTTTCGGTCAGGTAGTTGTGCGACTGACGCAAAAAATTCTCAATAAATACCAGACCGTCATCGCCTCCGTCGAATGCCAGGGCCGGTTCCATTCTGAATTCCTTCGGCAGGCTCTGCATTCGGTCCGAAGATACATAGGGCGGATTACAAACGATTAAATCGTATTTTGAATCTAATTTCTCAAACATATCACCCTGACTGACAATCACCCGTTCGTCGAGATCGTGCAGGTCGATATTGGATTTCGCAACCTCCAGCGCATCTGACGAGATGTCGCTAAGCGTTACAGATGCATCAGGAAAAGCGTGGGCAACACTTATTCCCAGGCATCCGCAACCGGTGCACATATCAAGTACCTGATGAACTGATTCCTCCTGAATCCATGGCCGAAACCGGTCACTGATCCATTCGACCAGAAATGATCTCGGAATGATGACACGATCATCAACCAGAAACTTGTACCCACCAAACCACATCTCACCCAGGATATAGGCCAACGGCGTTCCTGTCGTGCAACGTTGATCAACTAACCCCCGTAACTGATTGTATTCACTGGCAGAAATACGCCTTTGCCAATCCAGCTGATCAAATGGTTCAGGGTTGGTCAGGACGCTATACACCATCCAGACCGATTCATCGTCTGCAGAATCCGAACCCTGTCCAAATGACAACCCGGCGTCAACAAGATCTCGTGCGGTTTCTGCAACTGATTCTTCCAGTGTTTTCATTCTGCCCCGACCCGAACCGTTTTTAGCATTAAAGGATGCCGAATCTTTAATCCGAAATTATCACCCAGCCTGAACACCCAGCCTCTGACCTCGACCAGCTGATCAGTCCATTGCTTTAACTCGGTCTGATTCCAGTAAGTATTCCAGTCGCTATCGTCGATAAAGACCTTCAAACCTCCGCGTAAATTGTAGACCCTGGACTTTGCAGTTTTCTGCACCGATATCACTGTCCCCACAATTAAATTAAATCCTGAAGAATCAATATCCTCAGCGCGGACGGGAATGAGGTCACGCTGACTCCAGACACCACGCTCCGCTTCTCGGGCCCGTGATTCCGCCGCAAAGTACTGTTCTGCTCTGCTCACGTTCGGTGGCCATGCAATGGCATAGCCATAACCACGAAGAATTAAATCAAGCTGCACATCTCTGCCACCGCTGTCCTCGAGATAAGCCAGTGTTCTTCCATACTGGTCATGCGACTCGGGAACTGACACCAAATTGACAGTAGTGCCGTCCACTCGCTCTCTCAACGCCAGCAGGGCTTCAAGCGCAAACGGCTCACTTTTCGAACTCTGTCTGGAATACTCCGGCGCATTAATTCCCGCTAACCGTATCGTTTCATTGCCTTCCACAACAACAGTATCACCATCCACAACATAATCCACTCTCAACTGACGATCGGAGTCGCTGTGCGAACAGGCCAGGGTCGAACAGGTAACCAGCAACACCGCTGCACAGGATCGAATACGGTAAGCATAAAAAAAGCACTCTCGCGGAGTGCTTTTTACAGATAGGGTTCGATTTAACCGCTTCATGCGGCCCCTGCTACCTTGCCGCTCACCTGTGTCCGCTCTACTTACGGTTGTATCGAGCCTGAAATTTGCCGACGCGTCCGGCAGTGTCCACGATTTTTTGCTTGCCGGTATAAAACGGGTGGCATGAAGAGCAAATCTCAACGTGGAGTTCGTCCTTCATGGTGGATTTGGTTTCAAAGCTGTTGCCGCAGGCGCAAACGACTTTGATATCTTGATAGTCCGGGTGAATACCTTGTTTCATGTTGCTTCGCTGAATATGTTGCGTCTACCGACAACCCATAAGTTGCGCGGGGCGCGGATCATAGGAAAAATTTGCCGTTTTATCAACCGCTAACGCGATATTAACATATCTATCTATCACATGATAGATAGATGAAGATACTATCGGTTCATGGACTTGATAAATTCGTCGTTACTCTTGGTTGCTTTGAGTTTATCAATCAGAAATTCGGCCGCCTGCAGATCGTCCATTGGGTGCAACAGCTTCCTCAGCAACCACACTTTTTGCAGCTCAGCCGGATCTGTAAGCAGTTCTTCTCGACGAGTGCCCGAGCGATTTATATTCATTGCGGGATAGACGCGTTTTTCTGCGATGCGGCGATCCAGATGAATTTCCATGTTGCCGGTTCCTTTGAACTCCTCATAAATTACATCATCCATTTTCGATCCTGTATCGATCAATGCGGTCGCAAGTATGGTCAGGCTGCCACCCTCTTCAATATTTCTCGCCGCACCGAAAAACCGCTTCGGTCGCTGCAGCGCATTGGCATCCACACCGCCAGTCAGAACTTTCCCGGATGCAGGCGCCACCGTATTGTAGGCCCGCGCCAGACGGGTTATTGAATCGAGCAAAATGACAACGTCCTTTTTATGTTCAACCAGTCGCTTGGCCTTCTCAATCACCATCTCAGCGACCTGGACGTGTCGCGATGCGGGCTCATCAAATGTGGAAGACACCACTTCGCCGCGGACGGTGCGCTGCATTTCAGTGACTTCTTCCGGTCGTTCGTCGATCAGCAGAACCATCAGCATGACTTCCGGGTTAAGCGCCATAATTGACTGCGCAATCTGTTGCAACATCACTGTTTTACCCGTTTTTGGTGCAGACACAATCAGACCACGCTGTCCTTTACCAATCGGCGCAATCAAATCAATAACACGGCCAGTCAAATCCTCTGTAGAACCGTTTTCCCGCTCAAGTCGTAGTCGCTCATCCGGATGAAGTGGAGTCAGGTTTTCAAACAGAATCTTCTTTTTGGCTTCTTCCGGCGGTTGAAAATTAATCTGCTCTACTTTGAGCAAAGCAAAATATCTCTCCGAGTCTTTTGGCGGTCTGACCTGACCGGAAACCGTATCCCCTGTTCGCAGGCTGAAACGTCTGATCTGACTTGGCGACATATAGATGTCGTCCGGACCCGCCAGGTAGGACGAGCTGGCCGAGCGAAGAAACCCAAATCCATCCTGCAGGATTTCAACCACACCCTCCCCCATGATTTTCTCACCTTTGCGGGCGAGCGCCTTGAGAATCGCGAATGTCTGATCCTGCTTTCTAAGGCGGGTGATATTGTCAAGACGCAGAGTCTTGGCGAGTTCCATTAGTTCAGTGGGTGATTTGGATTTGAGTTCTGTGAGACTGGTAGCCATGATGATGGAAGAGAGGGAGGGTGAAGTATCTTGAATGTATGTTGAATGATTGCGTCATCGGTACTGATGCGCTTTAGAGTCAAATCCAACGCCCCCTTCCGCTACTGAATTGCGCCTACCGTGCGCCTCGGAATCGATTGGAAAAACGTTGGGTTTAATCGCGAAACCCAAAACATCTGGTTCACGCGTAAATGGAAGCCGTCTACTGGTATCCTAAAGGAGTTATATGGGCCTGCACTCAGGACTGAGAGCAAACCTGATTTTTCGTAATCATAAATTGGGAAAGCCCCGTTGTCTACTGTTTTTCAACAGCAGTTTACAATTGACGCCGGGCGGTGACGGCGCAGAATCCAATGCTGTGAAACGCCGACATTCCGGCGAATTCCTGTTGCTTTGTCCGGTCCAGACGCCGGGTTGATCGAAACTGCGCACTGCCGTTCTCGTCATATTTCCCTGAAACCTAAGCTTTAATTCAGCAGAGCTTTATCCCGATCGGGAGTATTCTCAAATACATTGCGGTCTTCCGCGGAATTTATTGCGGATTGTGAAAACCGGGTACTTCTGTTCAGGCAATGCTTGAATCGATGAACTCAGCCAATTGCGACTTTGATACCGCGCCGACTTTGGTCGCCTCCACATTGCCACCCTTGAAAATCATCAGAGTCGGAATACCGCGAATGTTATACTTCGGCGGTGTTTCAGGGTTGTCGTCGATATTCAGCTTCACAACCTTGATTTTGTCGCCATACTCTTCCGACAACTCGTCAAGTATCGGGGCAATCATTTTGCAGGGACCGCACCATTCTGCCCAGTAATCAATCAGAACCGGTTCATTTGAATTCAAGACTTCAGTCTCGAATGACTCATCGCTAACATGTACTACTTTGCTCATTCTGCTCTCGGAAACGTTAAAAATTCAGGTGCGAAAGGTGTAAAAATCTATATAGTGAACGCATATAGGGTATAAACGGCGTGGGCCCGACACCCCAAAACCAATGCTAACCGTAATCATTGATACACAATTTCTATCGACAATTTTGTAGATGCACTCGACATATGGTGACCGAGACTGTGAATTTAAACCACCAAATCAGTCAATTATGCAGCGGGCGTCCACGATCAGGGTAACATGTAAATTTACGACGTAAACTGACGGCTCGAACTGACGGTCATTCGATATCTCTCGGCATCTGCTGTCGCCTGATTCCCCGAATCATCCCCAATTATAGTCGTTATAAACCGCGCAAGCGCTACACTGAACTGAATTAATTCAAACCAAACTAAAGATCCCCATTGAACTCCACCGGCTACAGATACAGGGATCAGAAGCAACTTTAGAAGAAATGTCTGAAAAACACCTCACTGATAAAAAATTTAGCGAATTTCCACTGGACGACCGACTCCAGAATGGGATTCGTGCAGCTGGGTTCGAGTTTTGTACGCCTATTCAGGCCGCGAGTCTGCCTGCAGCGCTTGAAGGCAAAGATGTTGCCGGACAGGCCCAGACCGGAACTGGAAAAACTGTCGCGTTTTTGCTGGCCTGTTGCCATCACCTGTTGACAAACCCACCCGCTGAGTCGAGACAGATCAGTCAACCCAGAGCACTGATTCTGGCGCCAACTCGGGAACTTGCGATCCAGATATTCGAGGACGCCGGACCACTGATCCAGTTTACCGGACTGACCGCGGGTCTGGTCTATGGAGGCACCGGGTACGATGAACAAAAAAAGATGCTGCAAAACGGCACTGATATTCTCATTGGCACTCCCGGTCGGTTAATAGATTACTACAAACAGGGCTTATTCGATCTGAAACAGGCCCAGGTCGCCATCATGGATGAGGCGGATCGGATGTTTGATCTGGGTTTCATCAAAGACATTCGCTACCTCCTCAGAAAAATGCCGCCGGCGGTGGAGCGTCTTAATCTGCTCTATTCAGCAACGCTGTCTTTCCGGGTTATGGAGTTGGCTTATGAACATATGAATGATCCTGAAGAGATCAAAATCGATGCAGATGTGCGGGTGGCCGATCAAATCAAAGAGGTTTCTTACTATCCTTCGCAAGTTGAGAAACTGCCGTTGCTGATCAACCTGCTTAAAGAGGTTGATGAGGAACGTGCACTGGTTTTTGTCAATACACGGATTGCGGCTGAAACCGTCTCTCAAACCCTGAAGGCAAATGGTGTCAGTAATGCCGCACTTTCAGGTGAAGTTCCGCAGAAGAAACGTGAACGCCTGCTGGAATCATTTAAACAGGGCAATACCCGCGTGCTGGTCGCGACCGATGTGGCGGCAAGAGGTCTGCATATCCCGGAAGTAAAGCACGTCTACAACTATGATTTGCCGCAGGACGCTGAGGATTATGTGCACCGTATCGGCAGAACCGCACGTGCGGGCGCAAGCGGAGAAGCGATCAGTTTCATCTGCGAGAAATATGCCTATTCGATTATGGAAATCGAGGAATATATTGGACATTCACTGCCAAAACTCGCGGTGACCCCCGATTTGATCACCGAAATTGTGCAGCCAAAAATAGAATCATCTCGGAAAAAGACCGGCAGAGATAAAAAAGACAAAAGACATGCTGAAAAAAGCCCGTCAGGTCGCAAGATGCGAGACGTTACGAAGACTCCGGCTCTATCCGATCCGCCACCACCAATACGCAATAAAGACACCGCCGTTTCTGATCAGTCTGACAAACCTGTCGCAGAAACTCCGCCTGCAGTTTCCGAAACTCAGACCGAATCGAAAGCCGAACCAAAACCAATTTCTAAAAACCCGGTAAAAACCGAACAGGCGCCTTTAAAACGCGTTCCAAATACTGTGAGGTTCAGCCGAAAGTTCGGAGAGGTTCCGTTGGTAGGTTGATTTAGTGCGGTCTGCCGCCACAACCCGAATATTTCATGAACGTCCGGATTTGAGCGCCAAACTCCCTGCGCTTATTGGGTGTTCGGTGGGCTGAAACCGCAATACACGTTAGCCATTAACGCATTTTCGGGTCATGCAAATCGGCAAAGTATTTCAGGTTAGTGAGATACGCCCTTGACTGGCACCTGTCGGCGTTATATTCCGTTAAATGCCTGAGAAGAGAATCAGACGGCCACTGCAGTTTTATCGATGGCAAACGAGTGGAGCAGTTTTGTGCCGAAAGACCGCGTTCGCTGTTGCCAGACCCGGAATTGTGCGACC
This sequence comes from Pseudomonadota bacterium, assembly GCA_039029455.1. Classification (GTDB taxonomy): domain Bacteria; phylum Pseudomonadota; class Gammaproteobacteria; order Arenicellales; family Poriferihabitantaceae; genus JBCCGE01. The sequence goes on from JBCCGE010000028.1 coordinate 28,729, forward strand.
CAATTAAAACCGTTTTTCCGCGCCGATTGTGAGCCGGGTCGATTCCTGAGAAATTGATCGGCTCTCAACATCTTTACCCATCAGTTCAACACCAAATTTGGTACTCGGCCACGGACTCCAGGAATACCCGAGATGTATGGTATCCAGCGTATCAATAGCTCCTGTCTGCTGGCTATCCTGAGAACGATAGTGGTTCAACTCCAGATGCAGATTGCCGCTGTCATTCAATGCATAATTAATTCGCGGATTAATCATGATCGAATCTCCCTGAGCAAGGTGAGACCCCGACGGCATTTCGTCTCCCAGTCGACCCAGAAGAAGATGATCAATTCCATTGCCAACGGTCACACTGAGGGCGGCAAAAACGTCTCCAAATTGCCAGCCTCCGGACATGTTCAAACCCCAGCCCGAATCATTCTGAACAGAAGCATCACGGGAGTCCTGCTGGGAGCCCAGAGCCGAGAACCGGTATTGGCCGCCGCCGTTACTTGATTCCCGGTCCAGTGACATCACCACGGTGCGACCATCGTTATCTTCCATGAGCTCGTCCATCTTTGAGTCGAACGAGTAATCATCTTCCAGAGAGAACGACAATCCCTGACCGTTCGTCCATCGAATTTGCTGAGCGGTTGGTGCCGGCTTAAGTGTGGAGAAAATTTCTGTTTGGCCCGGACCTGCAAGTACGTCCTGAAAATTAGACCAGTCGTTGCCGATGGAAACGGAATTTGATTTGCCGTCCCAGGTCGCCGAAAAACGTGAAACATCTGCTGCGTCGCGCCCACCAGACCTCAAATAACCCAACATCAGGCGATCCAGATTGTATCCGTCGTCAACAGCGGCAGAATCGCTATCCTCAATTGTCCATTCGGAAGACAATCGCAACAAACCAAGATTGTTCAGATTCACGTCCGACTCTCCTGTCAGAGTCAGGGACCTCGAAAACAACTGGTTATCTGTGACCTGATTAAACCCCAGATCGTCAATGGTCTGGGGATCGTCCGCAAGACTCACTGATAGGGGTAGCAAACCCGCAGCAACCATGCAGAAAAATTTGACCAAACCGGGGAGGAGTCCTTGGGGTTCGCGCGGCAGCACTGATGATGGTGTCCGTTCTTTCAGCGAACACCGACTGGATGAACAGCAAAAATATTTGCGTTTTGACAACATATGCGCCCTGAATCAGAGCATTTCCCCATTAACTATTCGTAAGTATACCGTTTTTTGACAAATTATGTCCACAGAATTTACGCGTATTTTCCTGTAAAAACAGTCGAATACCGCCTTTTTTAACCCTTTTTTTATCAAATTACCTCGTAACCCGGGTTCGAACCAGAATTTCAATTCGCCGATTCAATCGACGCCCTTCGCTGCTGCCGTTGTCTGCAATCGGATGGCGAGACCCAAATCCGACGGCACGTATATCTGAATCTGCTATGCCCACTGACACCAATGCGTCCCGAACCGCGAGTGCGCGACGCTCGCTCAGTAACACGTTCGCCGCTTCGTCGCCTCTTGAATCCGTGTGGCCGGCTACGAAAAATTCAAAATCCTGACAATTCAGCATCGCCGCGAGAAACAAATCGAGTTTCGCGATCGCACTCTCTCCCAGTTCAGCGCTGCCGGAGTCAAACTCAACAGGATTGTCTAACAGCAGTGCCGTAATTTCATCCTGGCACGACCGCAGTTTCTCGTCCATTTCAAGCTCCGAAACCACATTATCGTTTGTCGTAGTTCTATCTGCCTGATTATCCGGTGGATTATTATCTTTGGGATCCGATTCTGACTGAGGATCAGCAGGACTCTCTTCAACCGCCACAATCGCGCTTTCTGAATCGATTGGGCCGCTAGCATCCGCATCGATTTCTGCAGCGTTTCCGAGATCGGATTCTTCAGCAGCGATGGGCTCAGGAGAGTCCTCGACCAGAACCGGCGCTAAAGTCTGTTCATCGCTTACCTGAATGCCGGCCCCATTCGCAACGATTGATGATTCGGGTACCAATACTTCTGTTACCTCGCGATCTGAACGAGGGGTTTCCGTGGTCTGGTTGGCCGCAGCAGCTTGGCCCCCGTCCGGATCCAAATCATTCGAATCGTCCGCTGCAAAATTTTTCCCGATCGTTCCGTCCACGGCAACGGTAATGTCCGCATCGATCTGGGATGCGTCTTCATCAACCGGTACCTGAATAGATTGATCATCACCCATGGTCTGGCCAACATCTGACTTTGCCCCCTCGCTGACATCAACTGTTGCAATATGCAGGTCCTGTGAAGGTTCCGGCTCATCGCCCGGAGAAGCGGGTAGCGAATCAGGTTGCGGTCGAATTCCAACCTGATTCCTGAATATCATTCCGGAAGATTCAACCGCCATTCGAATAGGCTCAACTGTGAAATCATAGCTTGATTGATCATCCACAAGACCCGCAATCGAGACCTGCCCTGCACCCGCGCGAATTTTCAGATTGTCAATTTGGTTGGCCACCGGAAACAGGTCGATGACGCTGTCTTGCCAGGACGAGCGCAGCACATCCGGATTGACCCTGATCAGATTCAAAACAGGAACATCGGGAAATGCCGTTTTAACGGCCAACAACCATCGGTCAACTTCATCGGTGTCAGGCGATTCACCCGTTACAACAACTTCGTTACGGCTGGACGTTTGCAGTGAAAAGAACGGCAGGTGTTTGGCGACAATGGTTGTTTGATCCGTTATCTTGCGAACACCTTCTACGTCTCCCGACCATCGAAAGATATACTCTTTTGCAGTCCGACTCGGCACAGAACCGGTAAGAACACCGTCGCGACCGGCAAAGGTTACTTCAACATCAGCGTAGTCTCTCTGCTGCAATAGTGATCGCACATTCTGTGCGAGTTGCGACTCTATCTGCGGGCGTTCCACTACCCAGAAGACAACAAACAGCAGAATCAGCAAAAAGCACCCTGAAATCAAACCAGACTGAAGTCGGGAACGGTTATTGTCCCGTAATTCCAGATGTTTCAGAATTTTTTTCAACGCTGACATGATGGGCAGTAGAACGTCGACCTTTGTGCGATCACAACATTGCGAATGACAGAGTCACAGCCGTAACAGTGTTGTCCGGAGCGGCCATAAACATTTAGTTTTTGATCAAAATATCCGGCCTGACCGTCTGCTCCCACGAAGTCCTGAAGAGTGGTACCACCCTTATCGATAGCTCGTTTAAGCACGTGTTTGATTGAAGAAACCAGAGTCGACAAACGCTTTGCGGATATTCTGCGGCCACTGCGCAGCGGGTGGATGCCGGCGCGAAACAGTGACTCCGAGGCGTATATGTTTCCGACTCCAACGACGATACGAGCGTTCATAATAATATTCTTGATTGGAGATGAACGCGCCTTTGCAAAATTTGACAAATACTCGCCGTTAAATTCGTCGCTCAATGGCTCAACACCCAGTCCACAAATTAACGGATGATCAAGCGGTTTTTCTCCGGCCCATAACAAGCAGCCAAATCGCCGCGGATCCCGGAATCTGGCTATTCCTCCCCCGGTTGTTACCAGATCGAAATGGTCGTGTTTTTCAATCTTGTCTTCTCGTTTGACTATTCTAAGTGAACCCGACATTCCGAGATGTATTAGAAATACCCCGGAGTTCACTTCGATCAGAATGTACTTGCCTCTTCGCCATATTCTCTCAACTGTTTGCTGTTGCAGAATCGATTCCAGTCCTGGCGTCACCGGCCATCTCAATCGGTTTTCGCGAACAACGAGGTTTTCTATTTCCTGCTTCAGCAAATGCGGTCTAATCCCTCGAACAGTCGTTTCGACCTCTGGCAGTTCAGGCATGTTTTTGAGGACGGAGAGAGATAAAATTCGGAATCTGACGCTCCGACTTTAACCCAAAATGCCGTTCACCGTTACCAATCAGCGGAATGATGCCAGCTTTGAATGCCTGTCAGGTGAGTCTATTCTTGATGCGGCTCTGCGAGCCAATCGAATTTATCCCTATGGCTGTCGTAACGGGGCCTGCGGAGCATGCAAATGTGATCTGATTTCCGGTAGCGTAGACTATGGAACCTACGAGGAATACACGCTTACAAAGGAAGATATAAAGGACAACAAAATACTGTTGTGTCAGGCCAAACCTCTGGGGGACGTTGTGTTCAGCGCAGAAGAGATTCGCGCCGGCAGCGGAGCCCGAATCAAAACCCTTCCCTGTCGGGTTCAGGATATCCGACGAGCGGCCGAAGACGTCGCCATAGTCAGACTTCAGATTCCCAATACACAAGACTTTGATTTCGTGCCGGGTCAATACATTGACATACTGCTGAAAGACGGACAAAGACGCAGTTTTTCAATAGCCAGTCTGCCTGAAGATGTGGAGCATGACGGCATTGAAATTCACGTCCGACACGTCGCAGATGGTCTGTTCACACCGAGGGTATTCAATGAATTAAAGCCGAGAGACCTGTTGCGTTTTGAAGGCCCTTTTGGCACCTACCTCCTCCAATCCGAACCGGATCAGACGATACTGATGATCGCGGGTGGGACCGGTTTTGCCCCGATCAAAGCCCTGATATCTCAATGCCAGAAAACCAATCTCGAACAGAATATCCATTTGTTCTGGGGAGCTCGCGATGAGCAGGATTTGTATCTGAATGAACTCGCCGAACAGTGGTGCGCGACTCTGCCACGATTTCAATATACACCGGTGATTTCAGGGGGCCAGACTGAAAAATGGGGCGGCGAAACCGGCTTCGTACATCATGCTGTGTTGAGACATTATGAGGATGTCTCGCAGTTTGATGTCTACGCCAGCGGCCCACCGATTATGGTCGATGCGGTTCGCGACAACCTTGGCCCCAGGGGACTTAAAAACGAGAGGTTCTTTTTTGACTCTTTTGAGTATTCCGCAGCGCGCTGAAAAGTGTTACGACGATTCCAGCACTTCAAGTCCGTAAATGGTCCGGACCAAACGCACCGGACACCAGATCGAGGATGGCTCCTACGAATTGCTAACCACCGGCATACCGTCACCCTGCTGCTCCAGCACAACCAGCTCTCCACTAACCGGGGCAACTGTTTCAGTCATGCCATCCGGCGCACAAAGTGACTTGAGTCCCTGCTTATAGCAGTCGAGCGCAGCATCTTTTTCACCCATAGCTTCGAGAAGATCACCCAGTTCTGCGGTGGCTTCTTCGGGTGCTCCGGCCGCTATCGCCTGCCGAAACCATTGTGCCGCGTCTTCAGGCTGGTCACCTCGGCGGAGCAATCGGGCTTTTGCCAGAATCAACTCGGTCTTTTCCGGATATTTTTTCGACCAGCTCTCGACAAGTTTGAGTTGATCCTTCACAAAGTCCGTTTCGAGCTTGCCGTAAATATTTGCCAGTTCTGAGTCCCATCCTCGGTTCAATGCTTTACGCACCAGCTTTTCCGCAGCCACCCCTTCACCAGAACGAGACAATCGTTTCGCATAACTCGCGACGGCTTTTGGATCTTTTCGTTTTGATGACGGTAGCGTATTCCAGGTATCCTGCACCTTCCCGGTGTTGCCCTGGGTCAGCGCAGGCGTCGCCAGATGGTGTTCGAGGGCCGTACGTTCTCTGTTTTCAAGCTCATCTTCCGGAAACGCCTTGAGCTTACTCAGTTTTGGTAACAAGGCTACCATTGAGGGCCAGTCTCCAAGCGTCTGATAGACATCCGCCAGCAATCGAACAGCAGGGACGTTTTTCGGTGAGTTGCGGTGAACGCTCTCAAGCGTGTCTCGGCTTTCAGATATCTGACCTGACTGATATTGCAATCGTGCCTGAGTCAGCTTGACTGCGGTTGCCTGCTTGGGATGTTTTTCCATCGCCTCGTCAAGATACTGATCCCGACGTCTCAAATGCCCCTGCTGTTGAGCGGCATAAGCTGCGCCCAGCAAATTCATTAGTGGCGCATTGTTGTGTTCAATTTTTGCCAGCAAGTGATCTTCGGCTCGGGTCCAGTCACCTTCAATCAAGCCGGCATAACCTTTCATGGTCTGTACCTGGGCATTCTGCTCGTTGCGGCGTTTGTTCCACTGACTGATCTTTTTCGGAGCCCTGAATACGCCGGCGATAAAGTTAAACAGAAGATAAAGAATTGCAAAGGCGACCAACAAACCGAGCACAAACAAGGCCAATGGCAGTCGGACAGTGTACGGCTCTCTGGCGAGCACGACGTAACCCGGGTCTTCCATTGCCAGCAACGCCAGCACGATGGCGAGGCCGATAGCGACAACCGCCGAAATGACTAGTTTCACGATCAGCCTCCTGCTTTCATGATGTCTCTGAGCAAGGCCAGAGACCCTGAAATATCAGGCAGTTCTGCTTTCGGTGCGACATTCGCCACAGCGTCCAACTGGGTCAGAAATGCGGCCGTATTGTCTGCGGACGTATCAAAATTTACGGTTGTCCAGTCACGAATTGCCGCGATCCGACCAGCATAGACTTCGGGCTGCTCGCGCAAAAACGCCAATTGTGCCGATTCCAGCATCAGTCTTGTTTTTTGTCGCGTCAGTTCACGGGTTTCTGTGGACAGCACCGGGGTCTGTACAGACTCAGAATTTTCAATTTGAACCAGCCCGGCAAGATCCGCCAGGAAGCTCTTACCAGCAGCAGCCAGTCCTTCGCTCTGACCTTCGTTCTGATCTGCGTCTCCGTTCGATTGCGTGTTTTCACCGGTAGATTCTGCGTTGGGATCCCCTGCCAGAGGCAGTGTGGCGACCTGACTGACCATGGCACCCAGCGCATTGATTGTGCCAGCGACGTCAATTTTTGGTACTTGCGCAAGTGCCGCCATGTCATTTGCCAGTCCGGACCGAATTTCAGAATGCGCTGGATTCGCAAGTTGTTCGAGTCGACTGTCTGCAAGTTTGAGTGCATTAGATGCAAGCTCTGCATTGCCTGAGAGTTGCAAACGCTGATTGGCAATGACCATCAGTTGTTCAACTTCTTCCAGACTCCAGCTGTCGACGCTCCGATCTAGCTCGGATCGAAGGTCAACGATTGAATTCGCCAATCCCTGGAACTCCGTTTTGAACTGACTGGACTGCTCACCCAGCGATTTCGTCGCATCGGATACCTGTTGTTTGAGTGCCGATTCCTGGGCGGTAATATCCCCTTTGATCTGGCGAATCTGCTCGGAAAAACTGCTTTCCACACCGCCGATGGATTCCTTGACCAAACCCAGCTGCTTGCCAAAATCGTCCTGAGTAGTCTGCATGGTGCCGAAGAGTTTCTCCATGGCATCGACCCGGTTGATCTGCTCACCGGACTGTAATCTGGCATTCACTGCAGTCTGATACCAGGCATATCCGCCAGCGGCCACCGCGACCAAACTCAGGACAAGCGCCGCAACACTCAGACCTTTTCCGGAACTTTCTCCACCTGCAGTCGCGGCCTGTGCAGGGACATTGATATTGTCATTTGAGGCCGCCGCGGGAGCTGCTGCGGGCTTTTGGTCAGCAGCTTTCTTCGCGACAGTTTTTTTCCCTTGCGATTTTTTCTTGGAGGACGACGTCTTTTTGGTCGTCTTCGAATCAGTTTTTTCGGTCACCTTGGCCCTCTTGTGGATCCTGTTGAAACGAGTGCAGCAGTATGCGTTGCATAGTATCTCTGCAGATTGATTCTATCACGCGATAGCCTTAATCCCACCTTAACCGGGAGTCCGGACTTTTGATTTTATGTCCGTCTGATATAGCTTTCAGCGCACTTCAGAATTCCGTAATCCGTAGGATCTGAGCTGATTGAAACATCCTGGAAATTCAGAACGGCGGACTCGCTAGCGACTCGCCTCGACGTCGCAATCAACACTGAGTTTCGACAAAGTCGCTGAACACGGGGTTCTGACTCTGACCACATAGAGAGTGTTCGTGCACTGAATGCGCTCGGCAAATGCAGAAACTCGTATTTAAACTCACCGATTCGATCGAATTCGGATGCCTTCAAATCCGGGATATTGTGCACCCTTTGATAACACTGAACGTAATTTATTCTGGCACCCCAGGACTTCAGCGTGTCCTGAAGCAAAGTGCGTCCGACCTGTCCACCACATATCCAGATCGTTTTACCGCTCCAGTTTTCGGACACAAGTTCACTAATCAGACCTTCACTACTCATATCGGTATGCGGAGTAAAGGCGACATTTAATCCATGGTCCCGGCACTTTTTTGCAGTTGCTGACCCAACCGCGCCCGCTCTGGATTCGGTCGGCAGAACCAATCCGGCCCGTTGTACACTTTTAACAAGTGCAGAGACAGCATTAGCACTGACAAATACAAACAGATCCACCGCAGACACGTGATCTAATCGAACCTGTGATTCAATGGCGGTATCTGGGGCAGCAATTGCAATCAGTGGCATCGAGACGGCGACGCCCCCTCGATGTTCGATGGCTTCAACCATCTGCGGTTGTTGCGCAGCGGGTCGAGTCACCCAGAGTCGACAATCCACCAGAGAATGCGGAGTCATTGCGGACGGTTTTCGTTGGAATAGACGTCTTCCAGTATGCGGTCGGCGCCCTGTCGCAACAGGTCCTGGGCGACGCGGTCTCCCAGCGACTTCCAGTCCGACGGGTCAGCCTCTCCGGCGGCCTTAAGTACTGTTTTACCATCGACAGAAGCGACGAAACCTCTCAGATGCAAGGTGTTGCGGGACAGCTCAGCAAAGGCGGCGACCGGAACATGACAGCCACCTCCGAGGCGCGCGTTGAGCTGACGTTCCGCCATGACCCGAGTTGCAGTGCTTAAATCTCCGAGAGGTCGGATTAATGAGTTAATCCTGTTATCGGCAATTCGACATTCAATGCCAATCGCGCCCTGCCCCACTGCAGGCAGGCATATATCATCGGAAATCACTTGTCGGATGCGATCTTTGAGCTCAAGTCTCATCAAGCCGGAAGCCGCCAGTACGATGGCGTCAAATTCGCCACTGTCGAGCTTTGACAGCCGAGTGTTGACATTGCCGCGCAGGTTTTGGATTGTCAGATGAGAATAGGCGGCTAACAGCTGACTTCGCCTTCTGAGACTGCAGGTCCCGACAGTCGCCCCCTCCGGAAGCTCGCCGAGTGAACCAAACCGGTTACTAACCAGTGCATCAAACGGGTTTTCCCGGGGGCAGATAACGCCGATATGAAGTCCTTCCGGCAACTCGACGGTAACATCTTTCATTGAATGGACTGCTATATCGATATCGCCGTCGACAAGAGCCGTTTCCAGTTCTTTAAGGAAAAGCCCCTTTCCGCCTACCTGTGACAGCGGCACATCCAGTGTTTTGTCGCCCTCAGAGACAATCTTAACGAGTTCGATGTCAAGATCAGGATATCGATTTTGCAGTTCGGTTCTGACGTAGTTGGCCTGCCAGAGCGCCAACCGACTCTGCCGCGTGCCAATTCGAATGAGCGCCTTGACTGACATACGCTCTCCTAAGCTACTGGCCAGACACTTTCAGACGCAGAGACTTAATACCTTCTGCACCCAGCTGATCATCAGTACTCACCATGCTGTCATAGTCCGCAGTCAACCGTCGTCGGAGACGGACCAACATGTTCCTGGCGCTCATCACCATGGTGTTTTTCCTGTCGTGGTCGCCGGTGGTGATCTACACCACGCTGTTCGACTTCTTCCAGCGGTTCATGCCGGCCCGCGAG
>JBCCGE010000029.1:0-37397 GCA_039029455.1 Pseudomonadota bacterium
AGTTACGCTTAAGAAGGAATACAACAAAGACGAAGCCAGTAAAATCTGCCTTGCGATCAGAAAGGCCGGAGCTTCCTGTAAGGTGGAAAAGATCGAAGAGGTGACGCTGGAAATCGCCAATGAGATCAGAGGCGATGAAGTAGCCGATACCGGATACAGTAGTGCTGAAAGCGATGTACGGACTACCGAGCGGATTTGCCCAAACTGCAAGGCCACTAACGGCAGTAACATTAAGGTTTGCCCGGTATGTGGATACAGTCTGGAGCGCGGTGAAAGAGAAACACCGGAATTGCGGACTGAGTACGAGCAGGACTCATTCGAGTACCAGCCAGGGCGCAGGGAAGTAGTCCAATCGGCCGTGATGAAATTCGTTTCCCACAACGCGGATTACTATCGCAGTCAGTTCTCGCGTTTTGGCAGCTACACCAAACCGAAATTTGCACTGTCCTGGCACTGGCCTGCGTTTTTCGTTTTTTTCTTTTGGGCGCTCTACCGCAAAATGTGGTTGTGGGCGGGCGTTTATTTTGCTGGAGGAATATGGATATCCGGTATTGTTCCTCCGGGTATACCGCACCTGATCTGGGTGCTCGGCTGGCCGCTGGTTGCGAATTACATTTACTTTCGACACTGTCTCAGAAAAGTTGGCGACGGTGAATCGGATATATCAACAACCGATGGAGGTGTGAGTAAAAAGGCAGTTTGGGCTGGCATTGGCCTGATGTTTGCGGCATGGATATATATGTTTAATCAAATGCTTCATAACTATCAGCAATTGATCACTGCGGAGCTCGACAATGTCGATATTGTGCGTGGTGACGGCAGCAGTTTGAGTGAAGCGGATACGACTGACAAGAAAACTCTGCAGACCCTGACCAATATGTCTTTGATGATGGCAAGTGTTAATCTGGTTGCGGGCAGCATTGAGTCGCTGGGATCCGACGATGCTCTGGCGGATCTGGTTAAACGACTCCAGCAGCGCGAGATAAAAGACGCGTGGAATACACCGCTGCAGATTTCAGGAGAGGGCAAGTTAATTACGCTACGATCGGCAGGAACAGACAAAGTGTTTGGCACCAACGACGACATTATTCAGCGCTCATCGCTGCAGTCTTCTGATGATGGGATTTGAAACGAGTGAATGGTGAATCGCTGAGAGTATTGGTTGTTGGAGGTGGTGGCAGGGAGCATGCGCTGGCATGGAAAGCAAGCCAGTCACCGCTGGTCAGTCAGGTCTATGTCGCTCCGGGAAATGCCGGAACCGATAGTGAACCGGGCATCTCGAATATCGCGATTGCCGCTGATGACATTGACGCATTGGCTGTATTTGCGGTTGAAAATGAAATTGGACTCACAATAGTTGGACCTGAAGCGCCGCTGGTTGCTGGTATTACGGATGTATTCGAGCGCAGGGGGTTGCGTTGCTTCGGACCAAGTGCGGCAGCCGCGCAGCTTGAAGGGTCCAAAACGTTCAGTAAGGAGTTTCTTGACAGACACAGTATCCCGACAGCGAAATTCGGCAGTTTTGTTGATTCCCAAAAAGCTTTGGAATTTTGTAAATCGTTGGATTTGCCGATTGTCATCAAGGCGGATGGTCTAGCAGCCGGAAAAGGTGTTGTGATTGCAGATGACTGGTCGTCCGTTGAAAGCGCTATTGACGATATGCTTAAAGCAAATCGGTTTGGAGATGCCGGCAGCAAGGTCGTTGTGGAAGAGTTTCTGACCGGCGAGGAGGCGAGTTTCATTGTCATGGTAGACGGAGAGCATATTCTGCCTATGGCCTCGAGTCAGGATCACAAAGCAGCTTATGACGGTGATACGGGACCGAATACCGGTGGCATGGGAGCCTATTCTCCCGCCCCTGTGGTCGATTCTGCGATGCATGCAAAAATCATGCAGACAGTGATGCAGCCTACGGTGGCGGCTATGGCAGAAGAGGGTGCACCCTATCGGGGATTCCTTTACGCAGGGGTAATGATCAGCGACAAAGGCATTCCAAATGTTCTGGAATTCAATTGCCGGTTCGGTGATCCGGAGACGCAGCCAATCCTGATGCGGCTTGAATCCGATCTGGTGGCCCATGTTGTCGCCGCCATGGACGGAAATCTTGACTCTGAGGAAGCTCGCTGGTCCGATGACAGTGCGTTAGGTGTTGTGATGGCCGCGAAAGGGTATCCGGATCAGTACGCCAAAGGGGATGAAATTGAAGGATTGAGTGGGGTCTCCGGGATAACAGATACCAAAGTTTTCCATGCCGGGACCCTTGCAATGAGCGGGGAGCCTGGTGATAAGGTTGTCACCAGCGGTGGACGAGTGCTTTGCGTGACTGCTGTTGCTGCCAGTGTGAGTGAAGCTGCTGAAAAAGCATATCGGGCCGTATCGTCAATTCACTGGGACGGTTGTTGGGTTCGCAACGATATTGGTCACCGCGCCATCAAAAGGGATTCGGACACCCGGGAGGATAGGTGAATCTCTTAAATCTGCGAACAGCTGCTTCGGTAGTGCGTTCGGGCGGAGTTATTGCGTACCCTACAGAATCCTGCTTCGGTCTCGGCTGCGATCCTCGCAACATCTCCGGTATACGCCGAATTCTGAAAATCAAGCGTCGAATGCGAGAAAAGGGATTGATCCTTATTGCGGATACAGCGTCTCGGTTCAGACCGTATGTTTCTCACTATCCAGCAGAGCAGTTGGATCAGATTTTCGCCACCTGGCCCGGGCCGAATACGTGGTTACTACCGGCAAAAAACGCCACATCGCGTTGGATCAGGGGGCAATACGACAGCATCGCCGTGAGGGTTACCGCACATCGTCAGGCTGCGCTTTTGTGCCAGTTCAGCCGCTCAGCGATTGTCTCCACGAGTGCGAATCTGGCCGGACAGCCCAGTCTGAGGACGCATCGTGCGGTTTCGAGGATCATGGGTGATCGAATCGACTATATCGTTCCCGGTCTTATTGGTTCCGACGAAAAACCATCCACTATTCGCGATGGCTTCAGTGGCGAACTGATTCGGGTATAAATCCATTAGCTGCAATGACGAACACCGACAATTGCGATTTCGATGCTGTTACGGCGTATTTGAGATCACTGCAAGATACTATCTGTAACGCTTTTTCGGCGTTTGAGCGGAACTCGTTTCAGCAGGACGAATGGAGTCATCCGACGGGGGGTGGGGGACGCACACGCATATTGGAAAATGGCGAGTGCATAGAAAAAGGAGGCATCAATTTTTCTCATGTAAGGGGAGATCAGTTGCCGGCATCTGCGTCCGCGAAACGTCCTGAAATAGCCGGAAAACCTTTTGAAGCGACAGGATTATCGCTGGTGATCCATCCAAAAAATCCCCATGCGCCAACTGCGCATATGAACGTGCGGTTTTTCATTGCAAATCGCCACGGATCAAATCCCGTGTGGTGGTTTGGTGGAGGCTTTGATCTGACGCCGTATTACGGTTACGAAGCCGATTGCGTGCACTGGCACACCGTTGCCCGACAGGCATGCGAAGGTGCCGTGGGTATATCGTATGGTTCGCTAAAAAAATTGTGTGACGAGTATTTTTTTATCCGTCATCGCAACGAACCCAGGGGTATCGGCGGTTTGTTTTTTGATGATTATCGTGCCGATGGTTTTCGCAATGCGTTTGGCTTTATGCAGCGGGTGGGCGATCACTTCTTACCGGCCTATCTACCCATAATTGAACGCCGCAAGAACACGGAGTATTCCCAACAACAGATAGACTTTCAAAACTACAGAAGGGGTCGCTACGTCGAATTCAATCTGGTCCAGGATCGGGGCACACTTTTTGGGTTGCAATCCGGAGGCAGAACGGAATCAATCCTGATGTCGTTACCACCGACTGTAAACTGGAGATATGACTGGCGAGCAGCACCTGACAGTGCAGAAGCGCGTCTCACTGATTACTTTCTCCAGTCTCGAAACTGGCTTGATGATAGGGCCAAAGACCGGTGTTCGGAGCAGTAAAATGCTGACGCTCTATCGGGTATTTCTGTACCTGTGTCTGCCGGTATTTCTTGCCAGATTGCTATTCAAAGGACTGCAGAATCCAAAGTATCTTGATCGCATTCGACAACGGATGGGCTTTCTTACAATAAAGCCGGAGGCAAAAGGAATCTGGGTTCACGCGGTTTCAATGGGTGAAGTCAATGCCGCAGCACCGCTGGTACAGAGACTATTGTCTGCAAAACCAAATGCGTCAGTCACGATTACAACCATGACTCCGACCGGATCGGAAAGAGTTGGCAAGTTGTTTGGTGATCGTGTCAGTCACTGCTATCTCCCTTATGACTATCCCGGTGCTGCCCGACGATTCCTGAAAACCGTCGAGCCTGATTTGGCGATCGTGATGGAAACCGAAATCTGGCCAAATTTCATCCATGCCTGCCACAAAAAATCGATTCCGATGGTGTATGCGAATGTCAGATTATCTCGACGTTCACACAGAGGATACCGGCGATTCAAAAAGCTGATCGCGTCTACGCTGCAGAAGATTGACTTGTTCGCCGTCCAGGCGAAACCCGATGCGAAACGCTTGATCCGGTTAGGTGCGAACCCTTCTTCAGTTCATGTCACCGGTAGCATCAAGTTTGATATTTCGATTCCTCCCAGTGTGGGAGAGGCCGCTCAGGCCGTTCGGAGAAACCTTGGATGGGACCGACCGGTTTGGGTAGCCGGCAGCACCCATCAGGGCGAGGAGTCTCTGATTCTTGAAGCATTCGAGTCTATTCGGCGGGAACACCGTAATGCGCTGCTGGTGCTGGTGCCAAGACATCCGGAACGATTTACAACAGTTTTCAGACTGTGCACCCGAATGGGATTCACAACCGCACTGAGATCAGAGAGTCTGGGTGATATTGACAGTGATACACAGGTTTACCTCGGAGATACGATGGGTGAATTGCAGCTGCTTATTGCGGCGTCAGATGCAGCGTTCATCGGCGGCAGTCTCGTACCCGTCGGAGGGCACAATGTGCTGGAGGCCTGCGCCGCCAGTGTGCCAGTGGTTTTTGGCCCGCATATGTTTAACTTTTCTGAAATCTCGGAAATGGTGCTGCAGCAGGGTGCCGGGCTTCAGGCTCTGGATCCTCAGGACTTGAGTGATGTGGTTGGTCGTTGGTTTGATGATCCCCTGCTCAGAACACGCTACGGCACCGCTGGGCTGGAACTGGTAGAGAGTAATAAAGGGGCGCTGGATCGCGTCGAAAGCCTTATCGAGCAAATGAATCCGCGGCCTATCAATTGACAAGGCGATTTTTGTGCGGGAATCCTTTTATCTGTGCGGACAGTCAAACGCGGTCTGTTTCCCGCTGGCGCTTTTTTTCCTGTTTCCTTTCGCAGAATCGGAATTTATGTGTCGGACAAGGCTTTGCTGATTATTTCAGAGACGTCGGATGAGAGGTCGCTGATTTGGCTCAGGGTTTCCAGTTCCTGTCTCATAAAATTCGATGTGTCTTTTTGATACTGCCTCCAACTGTTGAACGCGGACACCAGACGAGCGGCGACCTGAGGATTGACAGGGTCGATCTTTTCAACCCATTCTCGTATCAGGTCCTGTCCACTTCCATCCCGAGAATGGAAACCTCCTGGATTGCCATGACTGAATGCCAATAGCAGTGAGTAAACCTTGTTGGGGTTTCGGTAATTAAATGCCTCGTGCTCTGACAAATCGCGAATGGTTTGAGTAGGGTTTTGATCAGCTTCCATTGCCTGAATACGTAACCATTTGTCTACAACAAGAGGCTCATGAGACCAGTTTTCGTACATTTCGCTGATGATGTCAGCTTGCTGTGGATGCGCGCTGCGGATGGCCGCTGTCATTGTGCTGCAGCGATCAGTGAGATTTGTCGCCTGCTTTCTCAGATGATTGATCAGATCTTCACTGGCGGGATGGCGACATTGGCTCAACAGGAGCAGACATACGTCTCTGAGACTTCTGTTCGCAGCGACTTCTCCGCTGTACCCCCTCTGGTTGCGCTGCTGGGTTGTTTCAAAACGTTCAATCAGCAATTCACCGCAATGATCAGCAATGCTTCGGACAAGTTTTTTTCGTGACCGAAGGATTTTATGTGGATCGATCGGTTTGGCGTGTTCACAAATGAAACCGTAGGCGGGTGGGGTGAGTAGCTTAGCGGCTAAAGCCGGTTCATCGTCTGATTCGCGCAGTGTGCGTTCCAGAGCGACAAGTATAGATTCTTTGAGTTCCGGGGATACGCCTTCAGATTGCATGTCTGACAGGATGAATTCCAGCATCAGGCGCTGACCCGCATCCCATCGATTGAACGGATCATCGTCCTTCGCCATCAGAACTGACAAGTCGCGTGGGGTCTGATCAAACTCCAGAATCACAGGTGCACTGAAATTTCGCAGTACGCTGAGTATCGGTCTGCTGTCGAAATTGTCTATACGGACAGTCTGCTTTTCTTCCTGCAGGGTAATCAACTGTTTGTGCGTGACCAGGCGATCTTCCGATTTATTATCGTCACTTAGAAGAGCCAATGAAATTGGAATAGTGAACGGCTTTTTGTTTTTCTGACCCGGCGTATCGGGGCAGCGCTGACTAAAATGAATGTCAAGCGCAGAGCCGTCACTGTCGTAACTGGCATCCACAGTCAGTCTCGGCGTGCCCGCTTGTTCGTACCACCTTCTGAACAAACTCAAATCAATGTCAGCCGCTTCCGAAATGCAGTCGACGAAATCATCAGTAGTCACAGCCTGTCCGTCGAATCGTTCAAAATAAAGGTCAGTACCTTTGCGAAACAGGTCATTGTCCACCAGAGTGCGCAACATTCTGACAACTTCAGCACCTTTTTCGTAAACTGTTGCAGTGTAGAAATTATTGATCTCCTGATAGGAATTCGGCCTGATCGAATGTGCCATAGGTCCGGCGTCTTCCTTGAACTGATGATTGCGTAGCCCATTCACATCTTCGATTCGCTTTACTCCGGCGGATCCCATATCAGCACTAAATTCCTGATCCCTGAATACAGTAAACCCTTCTTTCAGGCTGAGTTGAAACCAGTCTCTGCAGGTTACTCGATTGCCGGACCAGTTGTGAAAGTACTCATGCGCTACAACGGCTTCCACATTTGCGAAATCAGTGTCTGTTGCGATGTCGGGGTCTGCAAGTACATATTTCGTATTGAAAATGTTCAGACTCTTGTTTTCCATAGCGCCCATGTTGAAGTCTTCGACGGCCACGACGTTAAACAGATCCAGATCGTATTCGCGTCCATACACTTCTTCGTCCCACCGCATCGAATTCTTCAATGCTTCCATGCCATGCCAGCATCGGTCGGAATCCTTGCCCCTGGCGTAGAACCTGAGGTCGACGCATCGGCCACTGTTTGTTTTGAATGAGTCACGAATGCAGTTCAGTTTGCCCGCTACCAGCGCAAAAAGGTAGGTTGGTTTTGGGAAAGGGTCATACCATTCAGCAAAGTGGAGTTCAGAGTCGCCTTCAACGTTCCCGGATTTTTCCAGGTTACCATTGCCGAGAAGCACCGGATATTCGGACTTGTTTGCAATTAGCCGAGTTCGGTATGTCGCCAGATTGTCAGGCCTGTCCACTGAAGGCGCTATCCGCCGAAAACCTTCAGCCTCGCACTGGGTGCACAGCATGTCACCGGATTTATACAGACCGCTCAGCGAGGTGTTTTTTTCCGGATGAATAATGCATTCAATGGACAGCTCGAATTCGCGATCTGCTACATCAACCGTGAGTAAATCATTTTCATGTATGAAAGGCAGGCTCTCCCCAGCATTCAGCGTTACCGCACGAACCGACATGTTTTCGGCATGAAGTACGAGAGTGTTGGCTGCATCGTCCTGATTTTTCTCGACCCGGTGAGTGACATAAACCCGGGTGTTTATCGGATCAAGTTCAACGACAAGGTCGGTGTGACGGATAAAATAGTCCGGTGGACGATAGTCGCTCAGAAATATGGTTTTGCGAGTTGATGGTTGCATACTGATGTTTGGCTGTATCCGTTTATTTTGGTCTGACTATGAGCGGGTCCGAATGAATTCAATTTTCGATAAAAAGTCCTTTTAACATGAAAGTACAGTCTCTCGACCATCTTGTATTGACGGTCAACCATCTGCAGGACACCATTGACTTTTATACGTGTATTTTGGGGATGAAGCTGGTTGAATTCGGTGACAATAATCACAATCGGCGTTTTTCGCTGCAATTCGGATCACAGAAAATCAACATTCATCAGCGAGGGCAAGAATTCAAGCCCAATGCCCGAGCTGCAATTCCCGGCAGCGCGGATATCTGTTTTCTGTCGGACAGCGCCATTAGTGACTGGCAGCAACTGTTCGAGCGTCACGACATCCCCGTCGAACAGGGACCTGTAAGGCGAACCGGTGCTGTTGGTGATCTGATCTCACTTTACGTTCGCGATCCCGACGGCAATCTGCTGGAGATTTCTAATCTTCTGGTGCCGGATTCCGATCAAGATACTGCAACTTATCGGTAACCTCGGCCCATTCCTCGGCATCTTCAGGAGCGTCCTTCATTTCAGTGATCACGGGCCAAATCTGACTCAATTCAGCATTCAGCTCGAGCATTTCTTCCTGGCCTTCAGGAATTTCGTCTTCGGAGACGATAGCATCGACCGGACATTCCGGTTCACACAGACTGCAATCAATACACTCTTCCGGATCAATCACCAGAAAATTCACCCCCTCGTGGAAGCAGTCGACCGGACATACTTCAACACAGTCGGTGTGTTTGCATCGAATACAGCCTTCAAGTACGACGTAGGTCATTCAAAAGTTATCGCAAATGGGGCTCTGCAAAGCACTGTATTGTAATTTTTCCTAAATCTCCGGTACATATTGCGAGCGACCAATTTATTGGTTTAAGTGCAAACGGGGGCTTGCAGCAACCGGACAGTATCCGCTATTTTTTGCTTAGCTGGGACAGTTCATAGAGGAGATCAAGAGCCTGTCTCGGTGAGAGTTCGTCGAGTTCCGTGTGTTCGAGCCGAGAAACAACGGCCTGATGGTGAGGGTTTTGGTCGCCAAACAGGCTGGATTGCAGTGCTCTGTCTGCGTTTAGTGTGTCCAGGCCGATGTAGCTCGTCTCCAGCTGGCGCAGTTTTTCCCGGGCTGACGCGATGACGTCGTCGGGCAGACCGGCGAGCCGGGCGACCTGCAGGCCGTAACTCTGACTGGCCGCACCGGGTTTTACACTGTACAAAAATACAATATCTTTACCATGTTCACGGGCATCCAGATGCACATTACTTGCGGCGGACAGGTTTTCAGCGAGTCCCGTCAGTTCAAAGTAGTGGGTCGAAAAAAGGGTAAATGCCCGCACAGATTCGGCCAGTGACGTGGCGCAGGCCCAGGCCAGAGCGAGTCCGTCAAATGTACTTGTCCCTCGACCGATTTCGTCAACCAATACCAGACTATTGTCGGTCGCGTTCCGGATAATGTGGGCCATTTCGGTCATCTCGACCATGAAAGTTGACCTTCCGCCGGCCAGATCATCCCCGGCACCGATTCGTGTAAATATGCGATCGAGCGGTCCAAACATTGCTCTGTCAGCGGGCACAAAACTTCCGGCATGCGCGAGCATGGTTATGACGGCGACCTGACGCATATAGGTGCTCTTGCCGCCCATATTTGGCCCGGTAATCATCTGCATCCGATGCGCCGGTGTAAGCCGGGTGCTGTTGGCAATAAATTGCCCCTCCAGAACCCTGTCGACGACCGGATGTCGACCATTGAGAATTTCGATTTGAGCCTCTTCTCGCAGTTCAGGGCGGGCCAGTCTGAGTGATATTGCGCGCTCCGCCAGATTCTGCTGACAGTCAAGTACGGCCAATGCTTTGGCAACTTCCAGCAGAACCGTAATCGGCTCGGCCAGTTTTTCGAGCAAGTCCTGATACAGCCATTTTTCCCGGGCAAGCGCTTTGGATTTTGCGCTCAGGATTTTTTCCTCAAACGATTTTAATTCTTCCGTAACGAACCGCTCCGCATTCTTCATCGTTTGCCGTCGGATGTAGTTTTCCGGGATCAGCTCGCTTTGGGATCGAGGCAGTTCAATATAGTAGCCGTGAACGCGATTAAATTTGACTTTAAGTGAGGTCAGACCCGTTTGGGTTTTCTCCCTGTTTTCAAGTTCAATCAGAAACTGTCCGGCGTCTCGCTGCAGCAACCGAAATTCCCGGAGCTCGGAATCGTAGTCGTCCCTCAACACACCACCCTCACGAATCACACTTGGCGGCTCGTCAATAACGGCTTGTTGAAGCAAATTAACAATGGCATCCTGCGGAGTGAGTTTTTTCGACAGTTCCTGAAGTGAAGACACTTCTGTATCCTGCAGTGCCGTGTGAAGAGCGGGCAGAACGGTCAGCCCATCCCGCAATCGGATCAGGTCTCGCGGGCGTGCTGAACCGAGTGAGACCCGCGCCAGAATTCTCTCCATATCACCGCACGGTTTGAGATTTTCGCTGAATTGCTCGAATCGATATTCCGCCATCAACCAGTCAATGGCGTCGTACTGTCGATTAAGTTTATGGTGGTCTCTTGTCGGATTAAGAAATTCCCTGCGCAGCGTGCGCGCGCCCATAGGGGTTGCGCATTTGTCAAACAGTGAGATCAGCGAGTGATCACCGGACGCACTCGACTCCGGCTCGATCTCCAGATTTTTGCGCGTGATTTCATCGAGCAGCATGCGATCATCCTGTCGGTGAAACCTGATGCCACGAATGTGCTGCAGGGTGCTGCCGTGCAGATCTTTGAGATACTGGACCAGAGCGCCCGCTGCGCGCGTTGCAACCGGATATTTATCGCATTCAAAAGCGGTCAGATCGTGTGTGGCAAAGGTCTCGCACAACAGGTGCTGGCAGCGATCGACATCGCCGTACCATTCGGGCAGGCAGCTCGATGGGGCAAAATTCACGGCTGCGGAGTTGTTCTGCAGGCCGAGAACCTCCGATGCGTTCAATCTGGCAAGCTCGTCATCGATCTGACCGGAATGTTCAAGCTCATATCCATCAAACCGTCCGCTGGAGACTTCCAGTGTTGCAATGCCGATTCGGTCCTCAGTCTCAACGACAACCGCAGTGAGGTTCTGCTGCCGGTCATTGAGTAAATTTTCTTCGGTCAGTGTGCCCGGTGTGATCACTCTGACGACTTTTCTTTCAACCGGCCCTTTGCTGGTGGATGGGTCCCCAATCTGTTCACAGATTGCGACGGATTGCCGCAGCTTGACCAGTTTTGCAAGATACTGATCAACACTGTGAAATGGCACGCCCGCCATTGGTATTGGCGCGCCGGAAGATTTGCCGCGCGCCGTTAATGTGATGTCGAGCAGACCCGCCGCTTGTTCCGCATCCTCATAAAAAAGCTCATAGAAATCACCCATGCGGTAAAACACCAGCGTGTCCGGATATTCAGACTTGATGGTGAGGTACTGCCGCATCATCGGAGTGTGACCGGACAGGGCTTTTCCACTCAGGTGACTGGTTTTCATTCGACCGGTTTCGGTAGACTCGTCGGGCTTAGATTGAGAGTCGTTTTGCACAGTTTAAACTGCAGAGATTCCCGGTGCTATGCGCCCGACCCTGAGTCCTTGTCCAGTCGGGATCTTATGCTGGCCAGTACGTCAGTAAACAGTTTCTGGTTTGCGCTGACGATGTTGCCTGATTCCAAAAACAACTGATCTCCAGCGTAGTCAGACACCAGACCGCCGGCTTCTCTCACCATCAGCGCCCCGGCTGCAATATCCCAACTCTGCAGAGTTGGCTGCCAGTATGCGTCGAGTCGACCGCAGGCGACGTATGCGAGGTTCAGCGCAGCGGATCCACTGCTTCGGATATCGCTGATTCTTGGGGCGATTGCACCCAGTACGCTCACCGCACTTGCAAGTTCGGCGGGCTTCCACACTGGCAGTTCAGTCGCGATCAGTGCATGGGACAAACGTCCCTGACCGGAAACCCGTATTCGTCGGTTGTTCAGCTGAGCGCCGTGCCCGCGGCTTGTTGTAAACAGCTCGTCCCGGATCGGATCAAAAATGACGCCATATTCAAGCCGCCCCTTTATTTTGATCGCGATAGATACACAAAAGTGTCCGTGCCCGTGCAGGTAGTTGTTGGTACCGTCCAGAGGATCAATAATCCACTCGATCTCATCGTCCGCGTCCTCGGTTGGAGACAGGGAAGTACCCGATTCTTCAGCCAGAATGCGATGGTTTGGGTACAAATAGTGAATAGTGTCAACGATGTCAGATTCCGCCATCCGATCAACTTCGCTGACAAAATCATTGCGGCCCTTGGTTTCTACTTTTATCTGATCCAGTCTGTCCTGATAGCGGACGAGGAGTGCACCGGCACGTCGGGCGGCTTTTACGGCGAGATTCAGTAGAGGATCCATGGATATTCGTTCGGGCGGCGGTTCAGAATCTGGCGGCAGGTTTCGGGTTTTAAGGATGGGAGCAGGTGGACCAGCACGGAATCAACAGCCAGCTTTTGTAGAGCAAAGTAATTCCGAAGCGGGCTTTTCACCACCCGGTCGGCTCGGGCAGAATCACGCGCATGCAATCAATTGATTATATCCGAGTCGTGCTCGTGGAGCCTACACATCCGGGCAACATTGGAGCCACAGCCCGCGCGATGGCAAATTTTGGATTCCATTCGTTGCATCTCGTGAGACCACATCGATTTCCAGACGAGATCGCAGTCGCCCGTGCTGCAGGTGCTGACCACATTCTGCATTCAGCCGTGGTTCACGACTCCCTCGACGAGGCGTTGCGGGGATGTCGAACGGTAGTTGGCTCCACAGCGCGTGATCGGGAGATTCAATGGCCGGTGCAGTCCCCTGAAACATGCATGAGCGCACTGGGTGACGGCTCCGTGGGTCCGGTCGCGTTGGTGTTCGGTCGGGAAAGCAGCGGACTGACAAACGACGAACTTGAGCGATGCCAGATTTTGGTCCGCATTCCGGTCAATCCGGAATTTTCGTCGCTGAATCTGGGCTCTGCTGTAACAGTGCTTTTGTATGAATTGCGCAAGCAAATGAGCGACGTCGATGTAGAAAGTAGCTCTTCAGAGCCTCTGGCTGTTGCCGAAGACGTGCGTCGGCTTCTTGAGCACTTTGACTGCGTTCTTCGGCAAATTGAATTTAGTGACGGTCGTTCCGGAAAGTTGAATCGAAAGCTCACTCGACTGTTCGCTCGAACTCGTTTGTACGCGCAGGAAGTCAATATGCTGCGCGGAATCCTGAAGGCCGTTGAAAATAGATGCCGCAGGGAATAATCCGTGATTTGTGCGCATTCGCGCAACTTTTTAGAAAAAACAGGCAATTCGAAACCCTGAGCACGCTCGCGCTTTAATGTACAGTTCGCAGCAGAAATAAAACCCTGATCTATTTGGAGACTATTTACATGCAGAGCCAAGCCAAAGTTGTCATTGTTGGAGGCGGAATGATGGGCGCCAGTCTGTTATATCACCTGGCCGAAGAGGGGTGGACGGACTGCCTGCTGATCGAAAAAGGCGAGTTGACGTCCGGCTCGACCTGGCACGCAGCCGGTCAGTGCCCAAATTTTATCGCCGATTACAACATGGCGAAGATCCATGATTACGGAGTCCGTCTGTATCCAAAACTGGAAGAGATGACCGGCCAGTATGTCAGTTGGCATGGTCCCGGTGGTATTCGTTTTGCAACCACTCAGGCGGAAGTTGACTGGTTTCGGCATGTAGAAGGCGTCGGTAAGATGCTCGATTTCCATTGTGAGATTATTGATAAAGAAAAAATCAAGCAATTGAATCCGTTTGTAAACACCGATGGGGTTCTGGCAGGGGCCTGGACGGCTCACGATGGACACGTTGATCCTGCCGGAGTGTGTAATGCCATGGCCAAGGGGGCCCGACAATTCGGTGCATCGATTGTGACCCGAAATCAGGTTCTGGACATTAATCAGCGTGAATCCGGTGAATGGGAGGTTGTGACCGAGCAAGGCACTGTGATGTGCGAACACGTCGTGAACGCAGCGGGTTGTTATGCGCGGCAGGTCAGCCAGATGGTGGGCACCGACATTCCGATAACCAACATGAAGCACACCTATATAGTGACCGATGCTGTGGGGCAGTTCGAGGACAGAGATGAAGAAATGCCGGTGATGAGAGATCCGTATCCGTCCGCATACTATCGTCAGGAGCAAAAGTCCGGCTTGATCGGAATTTACGAAACTGCGAATTCGGAAGAATGCTGGACCCATCGAGGCGGCTGGCCGGAGTGGGATTCGGAAAATGAACTGTTTGATCCGGACTTTGAGAATCTCACAGTTTATCTTGAGCGAACGATGGAACGCATGCCGATTTGGGGAGATCTCGGCATCAAGCGTGTGGTTTGCGGCGCAATTCCGCATACGCCGGATGCCAATCCCTTTCTGGGGCCCGCTGAGGGACTGCATAATTTCTGGCACTGCAATGGCGCGTCTATTGGCATTGCCGCTGGCGCCGGTTGCGGAAAGTATCTTGCGCAATGGATGATCTACGGCGATGCCGAGATCAACATGGCGGGTCTCGATCCAAGACGATACAGTCAGTACGCGCCGGGTGATTACACCAAAGCCAAGTCCCATCAGGACTACGAACATATGTACGCGCTGCATCTGCCCGGCGAAGAGCGACCCGCCTCCCGAAAGACCCGAGTGACGCCGCTTTATGATCGCCTGCTGGAACAGGGCTGTGTGTACACCGAGGTTAACGGCTGGGAACGTCCGAAGTGGTTTTCACTCGATGGTCGCACAGAGGATATCGGTTTTGGCCGACTCAACACCTTCGAAGTTGTTGCCGAGGAGTGCCGCGGAGTGCGTGAACGTGTCGGCGTTCTTGATCTTTCCAGCTTCGCTAAGTACGACATCGTGGGATCTGATGCCGAGGCGTTTCTGAATCGGATTACTGCGAACAAGATGCCGCTGCGGGAAGGCGGAATCACCCTTACGCACTATCTGTCCGAGGCAGGCCGTATCAATGGTGAATCGACCATTACCCGCCTTGGAGAAGGCCGCTACTACGCGCTGTCGGGCGCGGGAGCTGAGGACGCCGACTTCGATAACCTGATTCATAAAGTAGAACCAGGCGAGGACGTGACGGTCACCAGGATCACTGAGGACTGGGGCGTTCTGGTTCTCACCGGACCTCAGTCACGAGATGTTTTGGCCGGTCTGACTGACGCTGATCTGTCAAATGATGGATTCCGATGGCTGACCGGACGCGAAATTGAGGTTGCCGGAATTCCTCTGCGTGCGCTTCGCGTTAATTACGTTGGTGAGCTCGGCTGGGAGCTCCACTGTCCGATGGATCGCCTGCTTGAGCTTTATGATGCAGTTTGGGCAGCCGGTCAGGACCACGGCATAGTGAACTTCGGTGCCTACGCTGTAAACTCACTGCGAATGGAGAAAGCGTATAAAGGATGGGGAGCCGAACTTACCAATGAGATCACCCTTGTCGAAGCCGACAGTGAACGATTTTTCTCGACCAGGAAGGACGATTTTCTGGGTCGTGACGCTACCCTCAAAGTGCAGGCAGACGGCCCGAAAATTAAATTGGTGTATCTGGATGTGGACGCAAGTGAGCATGATGTGGCTGGTGGAGAAGCCGTGCTTGACGGTGAAAAAGCCATTGGTGTGACCACATCAGGTGGATACGGTCACAGTACCGGAAAGAGTCTCGGCTTCGCGTATGTTGATGCCGAGTATGCAGAGCCAGGCAAACAGTTTTCCATCCTGATCCTCGGTGAAAGCAGAACCGCAACCGTTCTTGATCAACCGGTCTATGATCCAGCGGCGGAACGTTCAAGGATGTAGCGCAGTCGTATTTGGTGGTGGGTTCGATTATCACCTCAGGGGTTAGGTCGGTTACATTAGGCTGCACAACTGCATCCTGACTCAAGATTTAAGTCCATGGCAGATTCCATCGACAGTCCCCATACTAATACGCTGGGCCAGCCCATAGGGTTTCCGGTCCCGGACTGGAAACCGGCTAAAGTTCCGGGGGCAGGACCGCTGATCGGTGACTACTGCCGACTGGAGAAGGTCAACCTGGATGTGCACGGGGAGGATTTGTTTCATGCGTTTCTGCTCGACGAAGACGCTCGAAACTGGACTTATTTGCCCTATGGTCCCTTCGAAACGATGGAGCAATTCCGGAAATGGGTGCAACAGACGTGTTTGTCATCTGACCCATATTTTTATTCCGTGGTTGACCGACAGTCTGGACGCGCTGTCGGAATAGCGAGCTATCTGCGTATTAATCCGGCGGATGGTGTTGTTGAAGTCGGACACATTCACTTTTCTCCGCTCTGCCAACGCACTCGAATTGCTTCTGAGGCGATGTACCTGATGATGAAGCAGGTGTTTGAGGAGTGCGGATATCGTCGTTACGAGTGGAAATGTGATGCCCTGAATGCACCCTCCAGACGAGCCGCTGAGCGTTTGGGCTTTTCGTTTGAAGGCGTATTCCGGCAATTAACGATGTACAAGAATCGCAATCGCGATACCGCCTGGTTTGCGATGGTCGATGCCGAATGGCCCCGAATCAGAAATGGATTCAGTCAGTGGTTATCGAGCGACAATTTTGATTCAGAGGGGCGGCAAAAAAGATCGCTTGAAGCGTGCAGAACCTGCTAGAACGAATTCCCGCAAAGTATCAGACAGAGCGGGATTAAGACCGTCAATAGTGATTCAAGGTGATATGGGTACTCGGCTCGACGACAAAGTTGCACTGATTACGGGTGGCAGACAGGGCATCGGTCGCGCCATTGTGGAGCAGTTTCTTAGTGCGGGCGCGGCGGTGGCTACATGCGGTCGAGGGCCGAGGCCGGACGATCTCGACACTAGGATTCAGTGGACGACCTGTGATGTGTCCGATGTCCAGTCTGTACGATCAACGATCGGAGATGTTGTAGAGCGATCAGGGCATCTCGATATTCTGGTGAACAACGCCGGTGTTCAAATAGAAAAAACGGTTGTTGACACTACGGACGATGACTGGGATCGGCTCACCGGGGCCAATATGAAAGGGGTTTTTCTGATGTGCAGGGAGAGCATTCCGCGGATTCGAGACGGTGGTTCGATTATTAATATTGGTTCAATCTCTGCAAATGTTGCGGATCCCGGCCTTGCTGTTTACAACGCCAGCAAAGGTTTTGTTCACAGTCTGACGCGCTCAATCGCGGTTGATCATGGACCTGGCATTCGGTGCAATGCCATAAGTCCTGGTTGGATTTTGACAGAAATGGCTGACGCCGCGTTTGCCGTGGCCGCTGATCCTGAGCGCGCTAAAGACGATGCACTGCAACGTCATCCGTCCGGTCGAATGGGGAGACCGCGGGATATCGCACAAATGGCGCTGTGGCTCGCTTCCGATCAGTCTGAATTTGTTACCGGCCAGTGTTATGTGGTCGACGGTGGCATGACTGCGGCTTCGCCCCTGAACCCGGCACTGTTCTGATCGTCGGTCAAGCAGGCTGTTGAAATACGTTATCGTGGCAGGTTATGCAAGGCAAACATTGGTGAAAAAGCACGCAGTAAATGAGCATTTTGAGCCAATCTTTAACGCCGCAGAAACCACGCAGATAGTTTTTCAACAGCCTGCTAAATCGGGTTATTCGATATCCATTTCATAGGTGTTCCACTTCGTTTTTACCGATAACTGATCGTAAAGCGCTCGGGCACGATAGTTATCGTCTGCGGTGATCCAGCGAATTTTTGGCCAACCCTCTCGGCGCGCATGTTCTTCGAGTGCATTGAACAATACCTTGCCCACGTTTTGCCCCCTCGCATCCGGAGAAACAAACAGATCATCCAAAAAACCGATATACGTGCCACGCAATGGGCTGGGCATGCGACGGACATGGGCGAATCCACAGGCGTGTCCGCCAGTATTCACTGCAAGAAAGCCGTTAACCTCATGGTTACTATCCACTAACCAGTCCCAGAGGTTGGCAAGAATGGTGTCGTTCATTTCAACCTGATAGAAATCGGCGTAACCTCGATACAGTTCGCTCCATTGTTCGAAATCATCTTGGCTCACCGGGCGCACAGAAATGCTGGAATTAGTCATGTCGAGTTCATGCGAAGTAGTTAGACTGCTGATACTAACGTAAACAAAATCATGTTTTCCCAAAATCAATCAAAATTAGCTGGTGCGGCATCCTCTGTTCTGACCCGCGCCGTTATCATCGTTGTCTGCTCACTGTGGTCGATCACGGCTTGTTTTGCTGGTGAGTTCCACGTGCTCTATTATCCCGCGGCAACTGAAGAGACGCGTGTCATCCGTGATTCACTGCAGTCTGATCCGGAAATAGATGCGCTGCTTGGTTTTGTCGACCGCAATCTCCTTGGAGACGCCGAGCTAAGAATTCTTTTTGGAGTGGGCGACGGCCCGCTTTACGATCCTGTTAGTCGTACTGTGCAGATACCGTACGAATTTGTGACCGAGGTCGATACCCTTATGGACCAGGTGAAATATGCTGAAGAAGCGGATTCAAGGCTGAAGTCTGTGAGTGATGTACTGATCCATACTTTGCTGCATGAGATTGGACATGCAGTTGTCGATGTCCACAACATACCTATCGTCGGTCGGGAAGAGGACTCAGTGGATAGCTTTGCAACAATTCTTCTTTTGCATCACATTGCAGATGGCGCAGATATTGCGATCAGTGCTGCGGATTTTTTCGCGATTGAGGACTGGCATCACCAGGATGAATCTCTGGCACAATTCTGGGGCGATCACAGTCTGGATATACAGCGCGCCAATCAGATTCTCTGTCATGTCTATGGCAGCGATCCTGATCGATTTTCAGAACTCCTGGATGAACCCGGAGTCGATGATGATACTCGCGAACTCTGCATTGAAAGTTATGAACAAGTCAGCCACGGCTGGAGCACTTTGCTGGAATCGGCAGGACTCGGTGCGCTGCAGTAAAATTTAGAATCTGATCGTAATGAGACTTCAGTCAGTTGCGAATTAACCTGCAAAGGATTTATTGAATGAGACGCCAGCGCAAAGCCAAAATTGTGGCCACATTGGGTCCCTCAAGTTCATCAAAAGATGTGATTGCGGATTTGTTTGCCGCAGGGGTCGACGTGTTTCGACTCAATTTCAGTCATGGTGCACATGACGATCATGCGGCTCGGGTTCAAATGATTCGGGACCTGGAAGCAAGCAGTGGGCGGCCTATTGGTATCATGATGGATATTCAGGGACCGAAGTTGCGCATTGGGGCGGTCAGGGATGGGTCGGCAGTTTTACATAAAAACCAGTCTTTCCGTCTGGATCTCAACTCTGATCCCGGTGATGCCGATCGTGTCAGTCTGCCGCATCCGGAGATCTTCGAGCCTTTGTCCTCAGGGGATCACCTGATGATTGACGATGGTCGAATTCGATTGCGAGTCATAAACCGATCGGAAACCCATGCTGATACAACTGTTGAGGTTGGTGGGCCGATAAGCAGTAACAAGGGTGTAAATGTTCCGGGTGTTTTGTTGCCGATCTCGGTGATCACCGATAAAGACCGTCGCGATGTTGAATTTGGCCTGTCGTGCGGTGTCGACTGGGTCGCCCAATCATTCGTGCAACGCGCGCAGGATGTTGTAGAACTTCGCGCCCTGGTCGGAGATCGGGCCAGAATAGTCGTAAAACTGGAAAAACCTTCTGCACTTGACGATCTGGAAGGTATCTTGCAACACGCAGATGGCATCATGGTGGCCCGCGGTGATCTCGGTGTTGAATTGCCTCCGCAGCGTGTGCCGGTAGAACAGAAACGCATTATCCGGGCCTGCCGGCAGGCCGGGAAACCGGTGATAATCGCTACTCATATGCTGGATTCGATGGTGCAGGCACCCGTGCCCACTCGAGCGGAAGCATCTGACGTCGCCACTGCAATCTATGACGGCGTTGATGCCGTGATGCTGTCGGCTGAATCGGCGGCAGGTGAATACCCGGTGGATTCCGTCAAAATAATGAATCGAATCATTGAAGAAGTTGAGCACGATCCAATCTATGCGAATTTTCTCGATGCTCAGCGACCCGAACCCGACAGCACTACAGCGGATGCAATCTGCAACGCTCTGCAACGAGTGACCCATATACTGGCTAGCACCACAACCGTCACTTATACGGCCTCTGGCAGTACCAGTTTAAGGGCAGCCAGAGAACGTCCGCAGGCGCCAATTTTAAGCCTGACACCGAAAGTGGAGACCGCCCGTTACCTCTCGCTGGCGTGGGGTGTTCATGGTGTTGTGGTCGATGTCGCCAATGAAAACGCTGCAGTGTCCGACGTGATCGAGGCGGCGAAGTCCATTGCGGTGAGAGAGCGTTTTGCCAATAGCGGGGAAGCCGTGATCATTGCGGCCGGGATGCCGTTCGGAACGGCCGGCTCAACAAATCTTCTCCATATCGCCTGGATCGACTGAAGGATAACTTCGCATCTGCTGGTACAATACGTTTTTTCAAGTTTGATTATTAAAATATGAATATCCATGAGTATCAGGCGAAGTCACTGTTACGTGATTTCGGTGTTGCGGTACCTGACGGCTCGGTCGCATTTTCAGTTGATGATGCGATCGCTGCGGCGGAAAAAATGGGCGGTCCGGTGTGGGTCGTTAAAGCCCAGATTCACGCAGGTGGACGCGGTAAGGGCGGTGGTGTCAAAGTCGTTAAGTCGCTTGAAGACGTGCAGTCCGCCGCCAGTGAGATACTCGGCATGCAGCTGGTCACCCATCAGACGGGACCAGAGGGTCAGCTTGTGAAGCGACTGTACATCGAGGATGGCTGCGACATTGCACGTGAGCTTTATTTGGGTTTGCTCGTCGACCGGGCCACCAGCCGTGTGACCGTGATTGCCTCAACAGAAGGCGGAATGGAGATTGAGCAGGTCGCCGAGGAATCGCCGGAAAAAATTATCAAAGTCGTTATTGATCCAGCGATCGGTCTGCAGCCGTTTCACGCCAGAAAACTTGCATTCGGACTTGGTCTTGAAGGCGGACAGGTGAAGTCAGCGGTAAAATTTCTGTCCGCCATGTACCGGGCGTTTATGGAACTGGATGCCAGTATGGTGGAAATCAATCCACTGGTCGTCACTGGTGCAGGAGAGATGATGGCACTGGACGCGAAAATGAATTTTGACAGCAATGCACTTTACCGCCATCCCAATGTTGAGGAATTGCGCGATGAAGATGAAGAGGACCCCGCCGAGATTGAAGCCGCCAGGCATGACCTGAACTACATCAAACTCGATGGGTCGATTGGTTGCATGGTGAATGGTGCCGGGCTGGCAATGGCCACAATGGACATTATTCAGCTTTATGGAAGTTCCCCTGCAAACTTCCTGGATGTGGGTGGTGGTGCAACCACGGAACGTGTAACTGCCGCATTCAAGATTATTCTGTCTGATCCGAATGTTGAAGGCATACTGGTCAATATATTCGGCGGTATTATGAAATGCGACGTTATCGCCGAGGGTATCGTGACTGCTGCCAAAGAAGTCGATCTAACGGTTCCGCTGGTGGTTAGACTTGAGGGCACCAACGTTGAAAAAGGCAAGACTATTTTGGCCGAGTCCGGATTGCCGATTCTGTCTGCGGACAATCTTGACGATGCCGCGCAAAAAGCTGTCAAAGCTGTAGAGGAGGCTGCCTGATGTCTGTCTTGATCGACAAAAATACTCGTGTCCTCTGCCAGGGTTTTACCGGTTCTACGGCGACGTTTCACAGTCAGCAGGCTGTTGATTACGGAACCACTGTGGTAGGTGGTGTAACCCCTGGCAAGGGCGGGCAGCAGCATCTCGGCCTGCCGGTTTTTGATACCGTAGAGGGGTGTGTGAAAAATACGGGTGCAAATGCGTCTGTGATTTATGTGCCGCCTCCTTTTGCAGCCGATGCAATCATGGAATCCATTGATGCTGAAGTGCCGCTCATTGTGTGCATAACAGAGGGTGTTCCCGTACTGGACATGGTTCGAGTGAAGCGACAGCTGGAAAACTCCTCGAGCCGGCTGGTGGGTCCGAATTGTCCAGGAGTGATAACCCCGGAAGCATGCAAAATTGGCATCATGCCGGGGCATATCCATCGCAAGGGAAAAGTTGGGATTGTGTCCCGTTCCGGAACACTGACCTACGAAGCCGTGGCCCAAACAACAGCAGCCGGGCTCGGGCAGAGTACATGTATCGGAATCGGTGGGGATCCGGTCAACGGCACGAACTTTATCGATTGTCTGGAAATGTTTTTGGCCGATGACGAAACCGAGTCGATCATTATGATTGGCGAGATTGGTGGAACAGCCGAGGAAGAGGCTGCAGACTTCATCAAACAAAACTCAACTAAAAAACCGATGTGTGGCTTTATAGCCGGAGTTACCGCTCCACCCGGTCGCCGTATGGGACATGCGGGTGCGATCATAGCCGGTGGTAAAGGCAGTGCCGGCGATAAAATCGAGGCGTTAAAATCTGCCGGAATCGCAGTTGCTAAGTCACCGGCCGCTTTAGGCACAACGCTCAAATCGGTGCTGTAAATACGTCATCTTGTGACAACAATTCAGGCAGTCTGAGTCGCTGTTTCACAGGCGTTTGACGCGTGTGATCCAGAGATCAACCAACTTGTCCCGCAACGTCCAAATCGGCGACAAGAATGACGTTTTGCATGAATTGAACTGATAAATGATCTTATAAAATCCTGAAATACATCAATGTGATGTTTTTGAGCGGCTAGACACGGCTTTTTGGTCCAGAAAAGGTCTATTTATTTCGGTAAATGGGTCTTTTTTGGTGCATTGAAGACAGTGAATAGCTACACTATCGTGAAACCCGAAGTGATCCTGACAAGAGCCTCGTCTGGGGAGTGAAATTTCTGTGAGTATAGTGTCCGATATTCCGGTTCGCCGGGGACATCCCGGTAGCGGTAAAAAGAAAGGGCGCCACCGCCCGAAGGGCCGGCAAGTCAATCCTCAGGCTCTGGTGACGGTGCAAAAACTGCTCGATTCCAGACCCATTCGCCGGGACCTTTTAATTGAGTATCTGCATCTGATCCAGGATAGTTTTGGATACCTCTCTGCGGAGAATCTTGCCGCACTGGCGCATATCATGCGGCTGTCGCAAACGGAAGTTTACGAAGTCGCCACGTTCTATGCCCACTTTGACGTTGTAAAAGAGGACGAAGATCCGCCACCTGCAACGACAATTCGTGTCTGCGACAGTATCGCCTGTCAACTGGCAGGGGCTGAGCAACTTATCGACGAACTAGAAACCAGCAGGCCCTCCGATATTCGGATCGTGCGTGCACCCTGCATGGGGCGCTGTGATTCGGCTCCGGTCGCAGAAGTTGGTCACAATCACGTTGCCAAATGCGATTCGAAGACGGCGCTGCAAAAGGCAACGTCAGGAGATACGCACGCTGCCGATACCATGCACATTGGCTTTGAAGCCTACAAAGCTGAGGGCGGCTACCAGCTTTGGGAAAAATGCAGACGGGGAGAAATTACCCCTGAGGACATCATCTCTACTCTGGAACATTCATCGCTGAAGGGCCTGGGAGGCGCCGGGTTTCCAACTGGACGAAAATGGTCGATTGTTCGCAACTATGACGGCCCTCGATACATGGCGGTAAATGGTGATGAGGGTGAACCTGGTACGTTCAAGGATAGACATTATCTGGAGACCGATCCACATCGGTTCATTGAAGGTATGCTGATCGCTGCCTGGGTGGTTGGAACAGAACGATCGTATGTTTATATCAGGGACGAATATCCGGCAATTGTGAAAATGCTGAAACGCGAAATTGCAACCGTTGTCGAGGCTGGACTCGCAGATCACGTTGAGATTGAAGTTCGTCGGGGTGCCGGTGCCTATATCTGCGGAGAGGAATCCGCAATGATCGAGTCGATAGAAGGCAAACGCGGATTGCCCCGAAATCGTCCGCCGTATGTGGCGGAGGTTGGCTTGTTTGGACGACCAACACTCGAGAATAATGTCGAAACACTTTTTTGGGTGCGGGATATCGCGGAGCGTGGCGCTGAGTGGTTCGCCGAAGGTGGCACCAATGGGCGTCAGGGCTGGAGAAGCTATTCGGTCTCAGGCCGTGTCAAGGACCCCGGGGTCAAACTTGCACCTGCTGGCACGACAGTCCAGACGCTCATTGATGAGTATTGTGGCGGCATGCTGGACGGCCACGAATTCAAAGGATATCTCCCCGGTGGTGCCTCAGGAGGCATCCTTCCGGCAACTTTGAATGAAGTACCGCTGGATTTTGGCACCCTTCAGGAATACGGTTGCTTTATTGGATCGGCTGCTGTGGTGATATTCAGTGATCAAGACAATATGAAGGATGTATCATTGAATCTGATGAAGTTCTTCGAGGACGAAAGCTGCGGTCAGTGCACTCCGTGCAGAGTGGGTACAGAAAAAGCGGTAAAATTGATGCAGCAACCGAAATGGGACACAAGCCTATTGCAGGAGCTAAGTCAGGTTATGACCGATGCGTCGATTTGTGGTCTGGGTCAGGCCGCCGGCAATCCGATTAATTCGGTTCTGAAGTACTTCCCGGAGGATTTGGTATGAATAAGCCGATTGTAACGCCAGAGCTGGATCCGACCGCGAAAATGGTCACCTTCAACCTCGACGGTCGCGAGGTCAAAGCCGCTGAGGGAGAAACAATATGGCAGGTGGCGAAGCGTTACGCAGTTGATATTCCACATCTGTGTTATTCCCAGGCTACTGACTAT
Organism: Pseudomonadota bacterium; assembly: GCA_039029455.1. Lineage (GTDB taxonomy): Bacteria > Pseudomonadota > Gammaproteobacteria > Arenicellales > Poriferihabitantaceae > JBCCGE01. The sequence continues at coordinate 24,751 of JBCCGE010000029.1, forward strand.
CGAGCGGACGGAAACTGCCGGGCTTGTGTTGTAGAAATAGAAGGAGAAAGGGCTCTGGCCGCGTCCTGTTTGCGGACGCCGAGCGAGGGCATGGTGGTAAAAACAGCCAATGAGCGAGCTAAAAAAGCCCAGTCCATGGTCATGGAACTGCTGGTTACAGATCAGCCAAAACGCGACGTCGCCCACGATCCCGACTCGCGCCTCTGGCACTGGTCCGATTATCTCAATGTAGACTCCAGTCGCTTTCCACAACGCGAGATGCATTTGGCGGATGTCAGCCATCCCGCCATGCATGTCGCGCTCGACGCCTGTATTCAGTGCAACCTCTGCGTTCGTGCGTGTCGAGAAGTTCAGGTCAATGATGTGATCGGAATGGCCAATCGCGGCCACAATGCCAAAATTGTTTTCGATTTTGACGACCCGATGGGAAAAAGTACCTGCGTGGCCTGTGGCGAATGCGTGCAGGCGTGTCCCACCGGTGCACTCATGGAATCCCGGATGGTCGATAAAGACGGTGTCGGTATCACTGAACCCCTCGAGGAAACCCATAGTGTATGTCCCTACTGCGGGGTTGGGTGCCAAATTACCTATCAGACTCGTAACAACGAAATCATTGCGGTTCAGGGTAAGGAAGGCCCGTCGAACAAAAATCGACTGTGTGTAAAAGGTCGTTTTGGATTTGACTACGTCAAGCATCCACATCGTCTGACCAAGCCACTGATTCGACTCAAGGACGCTGACAAATACGGCAGTCTTGATCTGGATCCCTCGAATCCTTATACCCATTTCCGGGAGGCATCCTGGGAAGAAGCTCTGGATCTGGCCGGAGGTAAACTACGTGCTATTCGTGAAGAACGCGGTCCTTCAGCTCTGGCAGGGTTTGGATCGGCCAAATGCTCGAACGAAGAAGCATATATGTTCCAGAAACTTGTGCGAACAGGTTTTGGCACTAATAACGTTGATCACTGCACCCGACTGTGTCATGCCTCATCGGTAGCGGCACTACTCGAGGGTGTCGGCTCCGGTGCGGTGTCGGCACCGTTCAATGCGGTGGAAGACGCGGATTGTGTGATCGTAATTGGCGCAAACCCGGTGGAAAACCATCCGGTCGCCGCTTCGTTTTTCAAGCAGGCGGCCAAGCGTGGCACATTGATCGTTATGGATCCCCGTGGTACCGCGCTAAAACGCCACGCCACGCATATGCTGCAATTCAGTCCAGGTGCTGATGTCGCAATGCTGAACGCAATGCTGAATGTCATTGTTAATGAGGGTTTGGTCGATGAAGACTACATAGCCGAGCACACTGAAGGCTACGAAAATCTGAAAAAACATATTGTCGACTTCACCCCGGAAAAGATGTCGGAAGTTTGTGGCATCGATGCGGAGACCCTGCGAACGGTTGCAAGAACCTATGCAACCTCCCGGGCTTCCATTATTTTCTGGGGTATGGGTGTATCCCAGCACGTGCACGGTACGGATAATGCCCGTTGCCTGATCGCACTCGCACTGGTTACCGGGCAGGTGGGACGCCCGGGAACAGGGCTTCACCCACTTCGAGGTCAAAACAATGTTCAGGGCGCGTCGGATGCCGGTCTGATTCCGATGATGTTGCCGGATTATCGACTGGTCGAAGCGGATGATCTTCGATCACGCTTCGAAGATGCGTGGGGCACAAAACTGGATCCCCAACGTGGACTCACGGTGGTGGAAATCATGCACGCCATTCATGACGATGAGATCACCGGTATGTACGTCATGGGTGAGAATCCGGCCATGTCCGATCCTGATGTGCAGCATGCACGCGATGCACTGGCAAAACTGGAGCATCTGGTCGTGCAGGATCTGTTTTTAACCGAAACCGCGTTCTATGCGGACGTTGTGTTGCCGGCCTCAGGATGGCCGGAGAAAAACGGAACGGTGACGAACACCAACCGCACGGTGCAGATGGGGCGTGCCGCACTGGAATTACCCGGTGATGCGAGACAGGACTGGTGGATTACACAGGAAATTGCTCGCAGGCTGGATTTGGACTGGAACTACTCTGATCCCGCCGATGTCTTTGCAGAAATGAAAACTGTTATGCCGTCTCTCGACAACATTACCTGGGATCGGTTGAGTGCTGAGAGCGCTGTTACTTATCCCTGTGATGCTGAAGACCGACCCGGTAACGATATTGTGTTTACCAATGGTTTTCCGACAGCTAGTGGCAAAGGCAAGCTGGTACCTGCTTCTCTGGTTTCCCCGGATGAGGTTCCTGACAGAGAATTCCCTCTGGTTCTTACGACCGGGCGCCAGTTGGAGCACTGGCATACTGGCACCATGACGCGAAGAAGCAACGTCCTCGACTCCATTGAACCTGAAGCCATGGTGTGCGTTTCGCCGGCGACGCTGGCTAGAATGGATCTTGAACCGGGTCAGATGGTGCGTGTAACCACCCGGCGCGGAGCGTTGGATATGATGGCGCGGGCTGACGGTGCGGTACCCGATAATATGATTTTTATTCCGTTTTGCTATGCTGAAGCTGCGGCCAATACTCTGACAAACGCAGCGCTTGATCCGTTTGGCAAGATCCCTGAGTTCAAATTTTGTGCCGCCAAACTGGAAGCATCAAAGCTGGAAGCTGTTTCATAATCTAGAATCACCTAAAACCTCCATTCCTGATTTTCTGAATGCCCGCTGCGCGGCAGTCGGGTTTATTGACAACCAAAACGTAGATTCCTGACATGAGTGATATCGAAATCGCCCGCAAAGCGCCAATCAAACCGATTGGTGAAATCGCTGACAAACTGGGCATTCCCAACGACGCGCTGATGCCGTTCGGTCATACCAAGGCTAAGGTCAGCCTTGACTATATTGACTCTCTTAAAGATCGTCCCGATGGCAAGTTGATATTGGTTACAGCCATCACGCCGACTCCGGCGGGTGAGGGTAAAACCACCACGTCTGTTGGTTTGACCGATGGACTCAACAAGATTGGTAAGAACGCGATGGTGTGTCTGCGTGAGCCGTCACTGGGTCCGTGCTTTGGTATGAAAGGTGGTGCTGCGGGTGGCGGATACGCGCAGGTCATTCCGATGGAAGATATCAATCTTCACTTTACGGGAGATTTTCATGCCATTACATCTGCGCACAGTCTGTTGTCTGCTCTGATCGACAATCACATCTATTGGGGTAATGAAGCCGGTATCGACACGCGACGTGTTGCATGGCGGCGGGTCGTCGATATGAACGATCGCTCTTTGCGTCAGATCACCAGCTCATTGGGCGGTGTGTCGAACGGGTATGCCCGTGAAGATGGATTTGATATTACGGTGGCGTCTGAGGTGATGGCGATTTTCTGTCTGGCCAAAGATCTTGATGATCTGCAAAAACGCTTGTCACAAATTATTGTTGGATACACGCGCGACCGAAAACCGGTTCGAGCGGAGCAATTGATGGCCCCGGGACCGATGACAGTTTTGTTGCGGGATGCGTTGTCGCCAAATCTGGTCCAGACTCTTGAGCACAATCCAGCATTCATTCACGGCGGTCCGTTCGCAAACATTGCACATGGATGTAACTCTGTGATTGCAACGCGGACTGCTCTAAAGATGGCCGATTACGTCATCACTGAAGCCGGATTTGGCGCGGATCTGGGCGCGCAGAAGTTCTTTGACATCAAATGCCGAAGTGCAGGACTGGCGCCAGATGCTGTGTGTCTGGTCGCAACGGTAAGAGCGCTCAAGATGCACGGTGGAGTGGCCAAAGACGATCTCGGCAGTGAAAACGTTCAGGCTGTGCGGGATGGCTGTGTAAACCTTGCACGACACATTGAGAATGTTCAGTCCTATGGATTGCCGGTTGTGGTAGCGATCAACCGATTCAGCGCGGATACCGATGCAGAAATGGCCGCTGTTCGCGAAGTAACCGACAGCCTCGGTGTGAAGTCGATCGATGCCAATCACTGGGCAGATGGCGGTAACGGAACAACCGAACTGGCTGAAGAGGTTGCCCGACTGGCTGACAGTGGAGAGGCGAAGTTCCAGGTACTGTATCCCGATGATATGCCGTTGTGGGAAAAAATTGAAACCACCGCAACCAAGCTGTATCGCGCAGACGGAATTTCGGCTGACGCCAAAACCCGGAATCAGATCAAGGATCTGCAGGACGGTGGTTTTGGAAACTTACCCATTTGTATCGCAAAAACTCAGTACAGTTTTTCTTCAGATCCAAACAAGAAAGGTGCGCCGACCGGGCACACACTGCCAGTGCGTGAAGTTCGACTCTCGGCAGGGGCAGGCTTTATTGTGGCTGTTTGCGGCGACATAATGACGATGCCGGGACTTCCTCGAGAGCCTGCGGCGAATCGCATCAGGATCAACGACAACGGTGAAGTTGAGGGCCTTTTCTAGGTCGTCGGCTATCTGCATCGAGGTATCTCAAGGACCTCGATGCAGACCAAAAGGAGCCTTATGGTGTCACCCTCACGAAACACCAACAGACGGTTCTGTCTGCAAAGAAGCCAGCTCTCGGTTCCTGCAGTAAAGCCGGAACTCTTCCCGAAGGCGATGCTATCCGCCGCAGATGCGATCATGCTGGACTGCGAAGATTCGGTTCCGTACTCGCAAAAAGAGGTCGCACGGTCAAACACGATTCAAACCCTAAAAGATCTTGACTGGGATGGCACCGGTAAACACATTCTGGTCAGGGTCAACGGGCCTGACACTCATTCGTGCTACCGTGATGTCATCGAAATCGTCGAGGCCGCAGCCGACCGGTTCCATGGACTTGTTTTGCCTAAGGTTGAGTCGGAGGATGATGTGCGGTTTTTGCATCGGTTATTGGAGCAGATTGAGTCCGGGATGGGCGTGGAGCGACCGCTGGGGATAGAAGTCCTGGTGGAAACAGCAGCTGGAATAACGAATCTGGACGCCATCGCAGCCTCCAGCAACAGGTTGGAAGCGATCCACTTTGGCGCCGGAGACTTTGCCGCCAGTATCGGGCTCGATACGCTTCGAATCGGAACGGATGAATCGGGATTCGAAGCGGACCCTTTGTATTACCCGATGCAGCGAATTGTTATTGCCTGCCGCACCTGCGGTCTGAGGGCTATCGATTCGGCTTTTGGGGACTTCACCGATGAGGCCGGCCTCAATCGATCCTTACAGCGGGCTGTTGCTTTGGGGTTTGATGGTAAGTGGGCTATCCATCCAGCACAGATAGAACCCGTAAATCGCTCAATGACCCCGGCTCCGGAGCGGGTAGAACAGGCTCGGAAAATTGTGCATTTGATGGATGAAGCAAGCAGGGGTGGAACAGCGGCGTTGAACATGGAGGGGCAGATGATTGATCTTGCGTCCGTGCGAATGGCCCGTCAGCTACTGGTGGTGGATGAAGCGATTCAGCTGAAGATGTCTGCCAATAAATCCAAAAAATAATTATCATAGTACTTTCTGATGGCAATTAGTTGCGTGGTTAATTTTCTCGACGCGCAAACTTGGCTACACTCCGGCTTCTATTTTTTCGAATATCCGTGATCCTATGAAAATCGGCATTGCCAAAGAAGTATTTGAGGGTGAACAACGAGTAGCCTGTACCCCTCAGGAAACCCCGCGGTTAATTAAATTAGGCTATGAGGTTCTGATCGAGAAGAACGCCGGGCAACGCGCGGGGTTCTCCAATGAAGAGTATGAATCGGCAGGTGCCCAAATCTGCGAAGACGCATCCCGGCTGTGGATATCAGCGGATATCGTTTGCAAAGTTAGAGGCCCGTCGCATCATCCGGTGATGAATGTGCATGAATCCACACTGATATCGAAAGGCAAAACTCTGATCAGCATTTTTGCACCGGCTCAGAACGACGAGATGATAGCCGGGATTGCAGATATCGGAGGTACCGTAATCGCGATGGATGCAATACCGCGGATATCTCGAGCGCAAAAGATGGATGTCCTGTCTTCCATGGCGAATGTCGCCGGATACCGCGCCGTCATTGAAGCAGGCCAGCATTTCGGTCGGTTTTTCACCGGTCAGATTACGGCAGCCGGCAAAGTACCGCCTGCTAAAGTGATGATTATCGGTGCGGGGGTAGCGGGTCTTGCCGCGATTGGCACTGCAGTGAGTCTCGGTGCAATTGTGCGGGCATTTGATACTCGGCCTGAGGTTAAGGAACAAATTGAAAGTATGAATGCAGAGTTCCTCGAACTCGATTTCGAGGAAGATGGCTCGGGCGAAGGCGGTTACGCCAAAGTCATGAGCAAGGAATTTATCGAGGCAGAGATGGCGCTGTTTGCCGAACAGGCCAAAGAAGTTGACATCATCATAACAACGGCGCTGATTCCCGGAAAACCGGCGCCGAAACTGATCACGGCTGAGATGGTGCATTCGATGAAGCCCGGAAGTGTCATCGTTGATCTGGCATCTGAACAGGGCGGAAACTGTGAACTCACCGAGCCAGGCGAGGTTGAGGATATCAATGGCGTAAAAATTGTCGGGTATACGGACTTCCCCAGCAAAATGGCATCTCAGTCCAGTCAGCTGTACGCCACTAATGTTCGTCATTTACTGACTGACCTGACCCCGGAAAAAGACGGGCAGATGGTTCTGGATATGGAAGACGTTGTCGTTCGGGGAAGCACTGTCGTCAATGACGGAGAGATATTGTGGCCACCGCCACCGCCACCGGTGCCGGTATCGGCGGCTCCAAAACCGGTTGCTGCCGCAGCCAAGCCCGAATCAGAACCTGAAAAACCCCGAAGCCCGTGGATTACCGTTGCCGGGATGGCGGTTGGTGTATTGGCCATTTTGGGTATGGGTTCCGTTGCTCCGGCGTCTTTTATGAGCCACTTTACGGTTTTTGTGCTTGCATGTTTTATTGGCTGGCAGGTAATTTGGAACGTAACACCGGCACTGCACACACCACTGATGAGCGTTACCAATGCAATCAGCGGAATAATCGTAATTGGCGCGATACTGCAGGTGAGCGCCCCGGGATTCATCGCCTCAGCGCTTGCGGTTGTCGCGGTCGCTATTGCATCGATAAATATCGCGGGTGGCTTTCTGGTCACTCAGCGTATGCTGAAAATGTTTCAGCGCGATCAGTAGGGGGCGGGTATGGAAAACGGCGCAATAGTAGCGGCTTATATCGTAGCCAGCATCCTGTTTATTCTGAGTCTCGGTGGACTGAGTAACCAGGAAACCGCTCGTCGCGGTAACTGGTATGGCATCGCAGGGATGGCAATTGCCATTGTAGCGACGCTGTTCGCGGACAGTATTGATCGATATGCATGGATTCTGCTGCCGATGCTGATCGGCGGTGCGATTGGTGCCTATCGAGCAAGGCAGGTCGAAATGACAGAGATGCCTGAGCTCGTTGCGATATTGCATAGTTTTGTCGGCCTGGCTGCGGTACTTGTAGGCTTTTCAACCTGGTTGGGAACACTTGGAGTGTTTTCCGGGGTTGAAAAGACCATTCATGACATCGAAATTTACCTCGGCATCCTGATCGGTGCAGTGACCTTTACCGGTTCAGTTATCGCATTTGGAAAGTTGAAGGGAATTGTGGGCAGCAAACCATTGTTGCTGCCTGCCCGACACTGGATGAATCTGTTTGCGTTGCTGATTTGCATTTTGCTTGGGAAAATATTCATCGGTGCAGACTCTCTGGGCGCCGGTTTGTGGCCGCTGTTGATCATGACTGCGATCGCACTGATCTTCGGAGTCCATATGGTCATGGCAATTGGTGGTGCGGATATGCCGGTTGTGGTTTCAATGTTGAACAGTTACTCCGGGTGGGCGGCGGCAGCGACCGGATTCATGCTCTCCAACGATCTGCTTATTGTCACGGGTGCGCTGGTCGGTTCGAGTGGCGCAATACTTAGCTATATTATGTGTCGTGCGATGAATCGAAAATTCATCAGTGTTATTGCCGGAGGGTTTGGATCTCAGGACAGCGGCGCCGTTGGTTCTTCAGAGGAGCAGGGAGAAGTGGTTTCGATAAGCGAAGCGGAGACCGCCGAACTGCTGAGCCAGATCAATTCGCTGGTGATTGTGCCGGGTTATGGGATGGCCGTTGCTCACGCTCAGCATCCGGTGTCTGATCTGACGCGTAAACTTCGGGAGAAAGGCGTAAACGTGCGTTTTGCCATTCATCCGGTCGCGGGTCGAATGCCGGGACACATGAACGTGCTTCTTGCCGAAGCCAAGGTCCCCTACGACATTGTGCTTGAAATGGATGAAATTCAGGAGGATCTGTCCGATACAGACCTCGTCATGGTTATCGGTGCTAATGACATTGTGAATCCGGCAGCGCTGGAAGATCCCGGCAGTCCAATCGCCGGCATGCCGGTTATAGAGGCCTGGAATGCCAAGGATGTCATCGTGCTTAAGCGCAGTATGGCCAGTGGCTATGCGGGTGTCGAAAATCCATTGTTCTTCAAGGAAAACACGCGCATGCTGTTTGGTGATGCGAAAGCCAGTATTGACGCGCTTATCGCTCAACTGAACTGATTGGCAGCGACTTGTGGTGCAGGGTCGACCTGGCTTCGACCTGGCAGGGGCTGCAATCGTGCTAACATGATCACTCCCAATGCGCGGAGTGATCATGTCTATTTCTATTTCTGTAAGTCGCAAAATGGCAGGTGTTCTGGCACTGGTATGCGTCTCTCAGGTCCACGCGGCCGATATCCTTGAACCAACCTATATATCGTGTATAAGCGAAGACACCGCGTCAAAAGCCAAACTGATTGAATACGATGGTGAGCAAAAGGCGACAAAAATAAGGTCCTGGTTCGCCAACTGGCTGTTTGGAGAAAATAAGAACGCGATCAAGTCTGAAGTTGATTTCTCCTGGAAGCCGGTGACTGACAAAGGTCCCAAAGCCAAAATTATCACCAATGAAAAACCACACAACCTGATTCGGGTACGATCGAAAACCAGAGAAAGTGCAATAATTGTGTCATCGGCCTCCAATCCTATGACCACTGAAAGCTGGACGTTCTCGATAAACTTTGCTCTTGAAACAATGGTCGCAACCCGGGTGCAAAGCAATATGTCCGGGGTCCGAGGCGAAGTACTGACCTACGCCTGTTCGTTTGAGACGCTCACTCCGACGATTCCTGTGGATTCCGCTGTTCCTATTGGATAGGATTCAACTCCTCGCACATTAGTCCGGGTAGAGTCCTGACTATTCGGATCGTCCACGCGCAGCCAACTGTGACTAAAGAATGCCGCTACACTTTGCCCCTGATGAGTTTGACAGCCGCCTTAGAGCGATTCGTGGTGCTATTTCCCGGCGCGGACTTGACGGAATTCTGCTGTTTGCCCCCGAAAGTCATTTTTATCTGACGGGTTACGACACCTTTGGCTTTGCACTCTTCCAGTGCATGGTGGTGACTCAGAAAGGTGATATTCATCTTCTTACACGTGCTCCTGATTTACGTCAGGCGCAACAGACCTCGACGTTATCCGACGAACAGATTCACATCTGGAAGGATATTGAAGGCACAGACCCGTTCAACGACCTGAAGAATTTGCTCGGTGACCTTGGCCTTGCAAACAGCGTGATGGGAATCGAAACGCGGACGGTCGGTTTAACGGCCTACAACGGGCAAAAGCTTGCGGCAACCCTCGAAGGTTATATTGAGCTCCATGAATCATCCGATCTGGTGGCTGTAATCCGAAGGACCAAAAGCCCCCGGGAACTTGAGTATCATCGAAAAGCGGCCGAACTCAGTGACGACGCACTTGAAGCGGGATTGCTACATATGACAGCGGGAGGCTTCGAAGGCGACATTCTTGCGGCGATGCAGGGAGCGGTTTTTTCTGGCGGAGGCGACTATGCGGGCAACGAATTTGTAATCGGCTCGGGTGAGTCGGCCCTGCTTTGTCGCTACCAGTCGGGTCGACGTCATCTGGACAAGCGGGATCAGCTGACAATTGAATGGGCAGGCGCATACCGTCGTTATCATGCTGCCATGATGAGAACGGTCATAATCGGTGAACCGTTCGATATCCAGCGCAGGATGCACGAAACTGTGGTTGAGGCGCTGCACGCCTGTGAAACCGCGATCAAACCAGGCAAACCCATGGGTGATGTATTCGATGCGCACGCCAGAGTATTCGATGATCGCGGCCTGTCGCACGCCAGACTCAATGCCTGCGGCTACGGCATGGGCGCAATTTACAACCCGATCTGGGTCGACTACCCGATGTTTTATGAGGGCAATCCGACGATTATGCGAGTTGGAAACGTGTTCTTCTTGCACATGATTCTGATGGACTCAGAAGCAGGTGTTGCAATGTGCTGGGGCCATTCTGTGGAAGTTGTCGATGATGGTATTCGTCGATTAAGCCGGTCATCACTTGATCTGATCGAACGCGTGTGAATACAACGGTCCGATCCCGAAGGTTTGACGTCGAATTTGACGAAGGCCGACACCCTCTGGGGAAAATCGGGTTTGTACTGCTAGCGTCGGAACAAACAGTCACCGACGACATGTATAAAATAATTCCGCGCGATTTCGGTCTTCATTTCGCGCGAGTCCTGAGCCCGGACGTAATCTCCAATGATACTCTGTCGACATTAGGTCCGGAGCTCACCCGTGCTTCCAGGAGTCTGTTACCTGATGGCAGTCTGGATGTTGTCAGTTACGCCTGTACTTCAGGCAGTCTTGTGCTCGGAGAGCAAAAAGTATTTGACTGTCTGCTCGAAGGAGCACCGAACGCCCGAGCAAGTTCACTGATTACCGCAGTGATCAGAGCGATGCGTTCACTTCAGATCAAGCGAGTCTCGGTTCTGACGCCGTATCTGGACGAAATCAACCAGGCAGAAAAAAACTATCTTGAAAACTCGGGGTTTCATGTTTGTTCAATAGAAGGCTTTAATATTTCTTTGGACAGTGAGATGGTAACGATTACCCCGGAATATTTGTTGAAAGCCGCAAGATTAGTGGACCGGCAGGAAGCTGATGCAATCTTTATTTCCTGTGGGGCGTTGCGCAGTATCGATATTATCGAGCCCCTGGAACACGCCTGTGGAAAACCCGTCATCACCAGCAACCAGGCGCTGGCGTGGGATGTGATGACACTGTGTGACTACGAGCGACCGGTTCCAGGCTTCGGCGTTTTACTGAATCGACAGGGTGCCTGAGGTTTTTGTCGCTACATGGGCGCGTATTGAGCATGTCTTTTCTGCTTCCTGAATTCAAAGACTTCAAACTCGCTCATCATGGCGCCATTGACTTCAACGAGCTTAGATCGTTGAATCTCGAGGCATCAGATATTGACGATTTCAGCGTCAACAGTCTGCCCTACGGGCCGGTTGAGAGTGTCCTGGATGCGGTTAACAACAGCCGATTGGATCAGTATCCGGACCGCGAATGCCTGATGCTCAGGGAACGAGTGGCCCATATGGATAGTGTGGGTATGAGTAATGTGCTGATTGGAAATGGCTCTTCTGAACTTTTGGATCTGATTGCTTCTGCGGTTTTGAAGCGCGGGGATCACGTTCTGATTGTGGGGCCAACTTACGGAGAATACGAGCGATCGGCACGGCGTCAGGGTGCGGAACCGATGCAGATCAATGCGGAGTCGGAAACAAATTTTGATATTCCCTTTGTTCAGGTTCGCAGGTGTCTTCAAAGTGCACCCTGCAAAGTTCTGTACTGTTGCAGACCAAACAATCCAACCGGAGAGTTGTTTGACTACGATGCGCTCATCGGTTTGATTGATGAATTTGATCAGACTCTGTTCGTCGTTGATGAGGCCTATATTCGATTTTTGTCTGATATGAGAAGTATCGTACCCGAGTCGATTCATCGCCCCAACCTGATTGTTGTCAGATCGATGACCAAAGACTTTGCACTTGCCGGTCTTCGACTCGGTTACATGGTCGCACACGACGGATTGATAGGCGGCATGAATCGACTAAAAACTCCATGGAGCGTTAGTGGCGTTGCACAGGCCGCGGGCATTGCAGCAATAGACAATCTCTCGGAGTACGAACAGCTCTGGAGCGCGTTGTCTCTCGAGGCCTCTGAATTCAAGCAGCGGATTACGAATCTGGGGTTCAATATCCACAATAGCCGTATGCATTATTTTCTGGTTCGCACGGATCGCGCGCTGAAGTTGCGTGAATATCTGTTAAAAGAATGTCTGCTGGTTCGGTTGTGTGCATCGTTTGGTCTGCATAACTGGCTTCGGGTGTCGACACAGACTGCATCGATGAATCAACGTTTTATTGACGTAATTGGCAGTTTTGATGACTGACGTATCGTTGCGTTCAAACCAGTGTATGTCGCTGGATTGTTGCTGGCTGCTGGTCCGACACGGTGAAACCGACTGGAACATTCAAAATCGATTTCAGGGTCGAGAGAACACTCAGCTCAATGAGAACGGTCGGGCGCAAATGTTTGCGGCGGGCGCAAGCCTTAAACAGGATGTCGATTCGGATCGGTCTGTCGTCGTTCATACCAGCTCACTCGCGCGAGCCAGGGAGTCTGCGGAGATTATCGCCAGGGGCACCCGCTGGCAGGTGAGAACCTCGGAGCTTTTTGATGAGATGGATCTGGGGGCATGGGAAGGTGAACCCTATGACATCGTCAATGACAGTCCTGACTGGCTTGAGCTCGCGCCTCATGGAGGTGAGACTGAAAAGATGTTTCAGCGAC
>JBCCGE010000030.1:0-36424 GCA_039029455.1 Pseudomonadota bacterium
ATGGAGACGGCTTCTACGATCCGGAATCAGAGCCGGGTATCGGTGGTGTCGAAGTGCAGCTGACGATCACGTATCCGGACGGCACGGAGACGGTGCTGACGACGGTGACGGATCCGGGCGGTGTGTACAACTTCGGTAATCTGCTGCTGGATGAGGACTTCAACGGCGATACCTCAGACGGGACGGACGAGCCGACGTTTGAAGTGGTTGTGAATCCTGCGACGGAGCCGGATTATCTGGACGGCATCTATGACAACCATCCGGAAGGCGATACGGACACGACGACGGTTGGCGGTAATGTGACGGACGAAGACGACCAGGATAAGGGCGGCGACGATCCGACCGGCGAGCCGGGCTTCCCACCACAGGGCAGTATCGATTCGACCAACGACTTTGGTTATCAGCCGTTGGCGAGTATTGGTAACTACGTGTGGCAGGACCTTGACATGGACGGCGTCCAGGATGCGAACGAAGACGGCATTCCGAACGTAGTCGTGACGCTGACGCCGCCGTTGGGCTCCAATTTTGATCTGGGTAATGGTCCGGGTAATCCGATCACGACGGTGACGGGTCCGAACGGAGAGTATCTGTTCCCGAACCTGATCCCGTTTGAGAGCGATGATCCGAGTGAGGGTTATGTCGTGACGGTAGACGATTCGACGCTGCCGCCGGGACTGATCCAGACGTTTGATGAGGACGATGGCGCGAGCACGAGTCCGACGACGCCGAATGACTCTGGAGCGATCCAGCTGAGTCCGAGCGAAGAGCACGATACGGCGGACTTTGGTTATGCACCGCCGCCGGGTTCTATTGGAGACACGGTCTGGGTAGATGCGAATGAGGACGGCATCCAGGATCCGGGCGAGCCGGGCATTCCGGGTGTGCCGATGTATCTGATCGGTGATACAGACGGAGACGGTCAGCCGGATTTCTCAGCGATGACGACGACGGACGATCAGGGCAAGTACCTGTTCCCGAATCTGCCGCAGGGTGTTTATGTGGTGATTGTGGATCCGGTTGTTGTTCCGCCGACAGGTACGGGTCTGGATCCGGCGGATCTGACGCCGACGATAGGCACGGGAGATACACCTGGCGACTACAACAACCACGATTTGGGTGATCCGGATCAGCGGGATGAAGAGGATGAGATTCCGGGCGTGACGGACAACCAGACGACGGTGATTCTTGCGACGGACCCATCGACGGGACAGGTTGAGAGTAATCTGGATGCGGACTTTGGTTACAGTCCGCCGGCGGAGGAGAACAACACGATAGGTGATCGTATTTTTGCGGACACGAACAGTGATGGCTTCGACGGAGACGGTGTGGACGACGGTACGGATCCGGGAATTCCAGGCGTGACGGTGACGTTGCTGAACAGTTCGGATGAGCCGATCGCGACGACGATAACGGATTCGAACGGTAACTACCTGTTTACGGGCTTGCCGGACGGTACGTATACGGTTGTGGTGACGGATCAGAACAATGTGTTGGCGGATACGGAGCAGACGCAGGATCCGGAGAATCCGGCGGGTACGTCACCGGATGCGTTGACGACGCCGAACCGATCGGTGGTTACGGATCTGGGTGTTGGCGATCCTAATCCGGCTGAAGATCTGGAGCAGGACTTTGGTTATTCGACGCCGAGCAATACGTCGGGTCCGGGTTCTATCGGTGACACGGTGTTCTTTGATGAGAACAACGATGGTGTGATTGATTCGGGTGAAGGCATCGAGGGTGTGACGGTACGGTTGTACGGTGCCGGTCCGGATGGAGTGATGAACACCGGAGACGATCAGCTGATCGATGTTGAGACGACGGACGAGAACGGTAATTACCTGTTTACGGGTCTTGATGTATCGGATGACGGAGTACCGTACCGTGTTGAGGTTGTGACGACGACGCTGCCGAACGGCGGTGACGGTTGGATCAACCACGTTGATCCGGACGATCCGGGCACGGGTCAGACGGCTGTGGACGACAGTGTCAGTGGTGTGACCACACCGCTGGTGCTGACGACGGCGTCGCCTGAGAATCTGGATCAGGACTTCGGTTATGTATCGGATGCGAACAATACGATTGAAGGTACGGTATGGAGTGATACGGATGGTGACGGTGAGCTGGTTGAGTCGGGCCGCTTTGAGGGCGTGACGATTGTTCTGAAGGACGAGGACGGCGACATTATCCAGACGACGGAGACGGACGAGAACGGAGATTACGAGTTCACGAACCTGCCGGACGGTATTTACTTTGTCGAGGTGACGGATGACGACAACATTCTGGCTGGTTTTGAGCACACGGATGGACCGAATCCGGGTGATGATCTGAACTCACAGGATGACACGGGTTATGAGGTTGATCTGGACTCGAACGGAGAGGATCCGAATCCGGTGACGGATGTGACCAGTGACTTTGGTTATCAGCCGGTGGTGACGAACCCGATTACGCTGGGCAGTTTTGAGGCGGTAGAGTCTGGCGGTGTTGTGACGATCACGTGGACGACGCAGACGGAGGTTGGCAACGTAGGCTTTACGCTCTATGCGGAGGTATCGGATGGGGAGTGGGTGCGCGTTAACGACGCTCTGATAGTTGCGGTGGGCGAGTCGACGAGTGTTCAGACGTACAGTATGGAGACGACGATTCGCGCGGATCGCTATGCGCTGTCGGATATGGATCTGTACGGTAAGGAGACACTGCACGGACCGTTTGGACTGAACCGTTCGTATGGAGAGGTTGGCGAGCGTAAGTCGACGGACTGGGAAGGCATCCGTGCTGAGCGTGATGGCGTGAATGCGGCGAAGTCGACGGGTGGATCGGTTGATGTTCAGGATCAGCGTACGCTGAAGAAACGTCGTGGTATGGAAGAGCAGAACGAGCGTCGTCGTCAGAAGCGAGCGTTGCGTCAGCAGCGAACTGGAGATGAGACCTCTTCGTTGATCAGGAGGATTGACGGGGAGGTGTTTGCCGGTGTTGCTGGGTATGGCGTGGTGTCTGATACAGAAGAATCGTTAAGAGGTGGGTTGATGAAACGAAGCTGGTTGGGTCTGATGGCGGGCACGGTGTTGAATGCGGTGTTGCCGGTTGCGCATGCGGTGGATCCGGATGCGGAGGACGTGCTGAACTTTGGAGTGACGGAGTCGGGTCTGCACTCGGTGAGCTATGCGGATATCGACGGGATGGGTGTTGATTTGCTGGGCGAGCCGATCGATCGTTTTGGGGTGATGAATCAGGGCGAAGCGGTACCGGTGTATGTGACGGGTTCGGATGCGGACGCTCAGTTGTTTGGCCCTGGCAGTGAGATCGTGTTTGTTGGCGAGGGCGTTGATACGCTGTATACGGGCACGAACATTTATACGCTGCGTCTGGACACGGAGACGGCGTTGCGGATGGCTGATGATGTACGGGATATTCCATCGGGTCCGTCGGCGTCGGCGTATATGTCGACGACGGTGTATGAGCCGCAGAGCAACTACTCGTTTATCTCTCCGGATACAGAGGATCCTTGGTATGCGAAGCGTATGGTTGCGATCAATGAGCCGGTGAGTGAGACGGTTGATATGGAGCTGGATAACTATGTTTCGCTGTCGAGTTTTGGCGGTGGCAGCGGTGCTCGTTTGTCGGTGAAGGTATGGGGCGGTACGGACATGGCGGGTCCGGGTCCGGATCACCATGTGAAGGTTGAGTTTAACGGTCAGTCGGTGGTGAGTAAGACGTTTAACGGTATTCGCTCTGAGGAGCTGGTGACGGACATTGCTGGGGTGAACAACGGCAATAATACGGTGAAGGTTGAGGTGCCGCTGGATCAGGGACACAGCGTTGAGGTTGTGAATCTGGATGAGATCAGTGTTCGGTATCCGCGTCGCTTCCAGGCGTATGAGGGCTCACGGCTGACGTTTAGCTCGGATCAGTCGAAGTTTGTGGTTAAGGGATTTGAGAGTGATGAGGTTATGGTTGTTCGTTCGGACGATTCGGGTGTGCACGTGATGTCGAACGTTCTGACGGCGGGCAGCTGTGGGGTTGGGGTTCCGGGCTGTGCGGTGATGTTTGCGGGTTCAGGTACGGATGCGACGTATCATGTGAGCACGGTTGGGGGCACGCATTCACCGGACCTTAAGTATCTGCCGTCGGCGTATCCGTATCCGGATATAGGTACGGGCGCAGCGGAGTATGTGGTGATAGCGCATCCGGACTTTATAGGGACGTCGGGTAATCTGCTGGAGAATCTGGTTCAGGAGCTGTCGTCGAGCTATGCGGGCGCGGCGTTGGTGGATGTTGAGCAGATCTATGCACAGTATGGGAACTACCAGTTTGGCGCGGATGCGATACATACGTACATCAAGTCGATTGCGCGTCCTGAGTTTGCCGGTGGACGTGGTACTGAGATCGTGTTGCTGGTGGGTGGAGATGTGTACGACTATCGCCGTTATCTGAATGAGGATGCGGAGAGTTTTATCCCGTCACTGTATCGGGCGACGGACGACACGATCAACTTCTCGCCGGTGGACGGTAAGTACGGTGATCTGGACAATGACGATGTACCGGATATCCAGGTTGCGCGCTTACCGGTTCGGAGTGTATCGGAGTTGTCGACGATCTTGTCGAAGCGGGCGCAGTATCAGAATCGGACGTATTTGAATAATGCGTTGTTTGTTGCGGATGGGTTTGATTCGATACAGCAGTATGATTTTGATGATGATGCTGAGGGGATTATTGAGGGTTATTTTGGAGGCTGGAGTACGAGTACGGCGTATGTTGATGATTTGGGGGTGAGTGCGGCGCGCTCTCAGGTGTTGAGTTCGATTAATGCGGGCACGAGTCTGACGGCATTTTTTGGTCATTCCTCGACGAATCAGTGGACGTTTGACGGCATGTTTAATGGAGATGATGCGGCGAGTTTATCGAATGCGGGTAAGCCGACGGTGGTGACGCAGTGGGGCTGCTGGAATACGTATTATGTGAGTCCGAATGAGGATTCGATGGGGCATCGTTTTATGCTGGAGGGCGATCGCGGTGCGGTTGCTGTGATGGGCGCGAGTACGCTGACGGATGCGGATGCGGAGCGAGCGCTGGCGGAGATGGTGTTTGATCGGTTGTCGCAGGGGGACACTCTGGGCGAGGCGATACTGGTATCGAAGCAGGCGTATGCAGAGGATCATCCGGATCATCTGGATGTGTTGCTGGGCTGGACATTGCTGGGTAACCCTGAACTCACTATTCAGTAAATACTGTATCCGGAAAATCCTGATTGCAGATTGAAAGTAGAAAATTGGAGACAGAACGTTGAGAAAAAACAAAAACCATTCAGAAAGTTCATTCAGTGATGGCGGCCGCGCTCGACGCGGTGCGCTGGCAAAGCTGACGCTGCTGACAGGCATTAGCGCGGTATCCATACCGTCGGTCTGGAAGCACCCGGTCGTGGACTCGGTTCTGCTGCCCGCCCATGCGGCGGCCAGCGTGTGTCCGCCGCTGGCGTTTATCAGTCCGACCGCGACGCCGGGATCGGGTCTGACCTGTCCGATTGCCTTTGAGATTGTCAGTTCAAGTGCCGAAATACCGGTGAATATTCTGTCAATCACCGCCACACCGCTCGGGCCTAACGATGGCGTTACCTACAATCCGGAATCGTTTCCGGCAACGGCGACCTCTGAATCCGGTGTCCAGGTCAACTGGGACGGCGAGGCTGTGCAGCCTATTTTTAGTTGCACAGAACCACTGGTCGATACCCAGTTTGTAGTAATTTATAACTGCGAGGTGAATGATACAGAGGTCAGTCAGACCATCGCCTTGTCAGCGGTTGTGGCGGCAGCACCAGCTGTTCCCTGAACGAAAAATTTATCACCTTGACGGCCCGCATATGCGGGCTTTTTTTTGTCTCTCTGGAGAGCGCTCCGTTTGGGGACCAAAAAAAAGTCAGTGGTATAATCCGCGCCAGTAACTCATAGAAAGCCTAATGAACCGAGTTCTGGTAACCGGTGGTGCCGGATACATCGGCTCCCATACCTCAGCCCAACTTGTGGACAGTTGCGACCATCTGGTCGTGCTTGATAATTTGTATTCGGGTCACCGCTGGGCTGTACCTGAGCAGGCGGAACACATTGAGGGCGACATTCGGGATCGTGATGCCCTGGTCTCACACCTCTCAAGACATCGGATTGATACGGTGATTCATTTCGCGGGTCATATTGAGGTCAATGAGTCTGTCACCAATCCGGCGAAATACTACGACAACAACGTGGTGGGATCGCTTCGTTTGCTGGAAGCCTGCCGCATGGCGGATGTGAGCCAGTTTGTGTTTTCATCAAGCGCTGCTGTGTACGGGATACCGGAATCCAGAGTGGTCGATGAGACCACTGTACCCCTTCCGATTAACCCCTATGGTCGCACCAAGCTGATTACCGAGTGGACATTGCACGACATGGCCGCGGCATCCGACGGTCAGTTTCGGTACGTTGCGCTGCGCTATTTTAATGTGGCCGGAGCTTCCGACTCGGGGCTACTGGGGCAGGCGACCCCTGCTGCGACCCATCTGATAAAAGTGGCCTGTCAGGCGGCGTGTGGGTTAAGGGATAAACTGACCATATTCGGCGACGATTACCCGACCGAGGACGGAACATGCATTCGCGACTATATACATGTCGAAGACCTCGCCCGGGCACATGTGGACGCGCTGGCGTATCTGAATAACGGCGGTACGAATCTGATCGCAAACTGCGGATACGGTAATGGATACAGCGTGAAACAGGTGATCGATACATTCAGAGACACCATCGACGCCCCCATAGACGTGGTTATGGGCGACCGTCGCGCGGGAGATCCTCCGCAACTGGTGGCAAGTAATTCTCTGATCAGAGAGCGTCTGGGCTGGATGCCCACTCGAGACAATCTGGCGGCGATTTGTCGTAGTGCCTACGACTGGGAAGTCGCGCTGCAGAATATGAACTAGCTACGGGTTGGTACGCATGAAACTGGCCTTTTGTCTATTCAAGTACTTTCCATACTCGGGGCTTGCCCGAGATTTTCTTCGCGTGGTTCAGGAGTGCCATGTCCGAGGACATGACGTGCATATATTTGTATCAGACTGGGAAGGAGAACGACCTGAGGGGATCAGGATAAACCTGCTCAGCGTGTTGCCGCTGGCAAATCATTCGCAAAATTCGTCGTTCTACAATCAGTTCAGACAGCGGACCCGAGATGAAACGTTTGATGCAATTATCGGGTTTAACAAGATGCCCGGCCTCGATATTTACTACGGTGCTGACTACTGCTATATCGCGCGCGCGGTGCCGCGCTATGGACCGCTCTATCGCCTGACACCCCGATACCACAATTTTTATTCCTTCGAGCGTGCGGTTTTCGATGTGCGTTCCTCGACCAAGATACTGTCTTTGTCCGAGCGGGAAAAAGGCGTGTATCAGCAGCACTATGGCACACCAGAAAGCCGTTTCGTGCTGCTGCCGCCGACACTTGACGTCAGCAGGAAGCTAAACGGCACGGCTCCGGTATGCAGAGACCAAAAGAGGGAGTCGCTCGGTATTTCCAGAGACCAGTATCTGATCCTGTTTATTGGTTCGGGTTTCAAGACCAAGGGTCTGGATCGGGCGATAAAGGCAGTCGATTCACTGCCCCATGATTTGCGGAAAAGAGCGCGGCTTTATGTAATCGGTCAGGACAATGAACATGTGTTTCAGCGACTGATCCAGAAACTTGGGTTGCGTGACAACGTGCACTTCCTCGGTGGACGCGAGGATGTAGTGGATATCATGACTGCGGGCGATGTGCTGATTCATCCGGCTTACAGCGAGAACACAGGTACTGTGTTACTGGAGGCCGTGACTGCAGGATTGCCGGTTTTGGCCACCGACGTCTGTGGTTATGCGCCTCATATTACGAATGCTGATGCCGGAATTGTCCTCAGATCGCCGTTTCAACAACAGCAACTTGACGAGAAACTCTCGTACATGCTCACCGCTCCCGAACGCGAAGAGTGGCGGCGAAACGGACTCGCATACGGTCGGGACGATAGTTTGTATCGAATGCCGCAAACGGTCGCAGATCTTATTGAGCAGTGGGTTACTGACAAGCGCGAAACTCCGGTAGTTCGTGAAACCACAGAAGTGGATGACGCCAATATCTATATGCGTGAAGATGTTCGTTCCGCATTTGGAGAGGCACCAAGTTTTGACCGCGTGATGGCGATCACAGGAGAAGAAGTACGAAAGGCGCCCGGTCGTCGAACGGTTCGATTTAAACTTAATGAAAAGTACTATTACCTTAAAACCCATACCGGTGTGGGATGGCACGAGATCCTGAAAAACCTTGCGTATTTCCGCATGCCGGTGCTTGGGGCGATGAATGAGTGGCACGGTATTCATCACCTGAACCGCCTAGGAATCAATACACTCAATGCGGCAGCATACGGTACCTGGGGAGGCAGCCCTGCGCGCCGCAGATCCTTCATACTGACTGACGAAATCAGCGACACAATAAGTCTTGAAGAATTGTCGGACGAATGGAAAGTTCGCGCTCCTCAAACCGAGGCTGAAATTCGATTTAAGCGCTGGCTCATACAGAGAACTGCAGAAATCGCCAGAGATATTCACAACAGTGGGGCCAATCACCGCGATTTTTATCTCTGTCATTTCCTGCTGAAACGCGGCTTCACCAATGGCGAGCTTGATACTGACAAGTGCAATCTTTTTGTGATTGATTTGCACAGAATGCAGTTGCGAAAAAGAACCCCGTCACGTTGGGCGGTAAAAGATATTGCCGGCTTGTATTTTTCAAGTAAGGACATTGGTCTGAACAAACGGGACTTGTTCCGGTTCATGCGAATCTATCGCTCAGTTTCTCTTCGTGAAACCATTACCCAGGACCGATTGTTCTGGAAGAGGGTACGTTACCGTGGAGAGAATCTCTACGAGGCGGAAAAACGACGTGCATTGAGAGGTGCGCAGGCGCCTGCTACGAGTATCCAGCGCGCATGATAAGTGCATCTTTGACCTGCCGCTTCCTCGATCCGGAAGTGTCTGAAGAGGACGTGCTTGCGGCTTGTTCGATTCAGATCGACACGTTGTCGGCTGAAGATGTCGTCAAGAATGACAAGACAACTTCGGTCTACAGAACCCGAGTCAGTGAAGTCTCGGCAATTGTAAAACGTTACAACACAAAAAATATCTGGCACGCGGTGCGCCGGAACTTTCAGATCTCAAGAGCTCGAAATTCATTGATTTCTACTGCGGCTTTTCTTCGATCCGGCTTGCTTGCGCCAAGACCACTCGCGGTTGTTGAACAAAATTATGGGCCTTTTGCCGGGCAGTCATGGTTTGTGACCGAATATCTGAATTACCCGACTCTGCTGAATTACCTTGTTGATGAGAGTGCTGATTCCGATCTGAATGCTGTTTTGTTGGCGGTCAATGATATTTTCACCACGATGCAACAGGACAATCTGAGTCACGGTGATATGAAAGCGACGAATGTGCTTGTGGATCAAAGTGATGGCCTGCTTGAGCTGGTGTTGATCGATTTTGATGCGGCGCAGCGTCATGCGGATCGCGGAACCTTGAAAAAAGCGTTGCGCCGTGACGTAAAGAGATTTTTAAAAAACTGGCGAAGTCAGCCAGAGGTCGAATCGCGATTCGAATCACTTTTCGACCAAATACAGATGCTTTAGCAACAGGTTGTTATCGTGAATTCAGATATTGATGCGGGAGTACTATGTGAGCGCATATGGCGAAAAGACGCCAGTCTTTGGAGCCTCGACAGTAGCGTTCAATCCGCAATCAACAATCGACTGGGCTGGCTCGACAGCCCGAATTGGAGCGCCGAAATTGCCGCGGAGCTGCAGCAATGGGCTCGATCTGACGAGGAACTTAGCGGGTGTGACACCATAGTGCTGCTCGGAATGGGAGGGTCAAGTCTTGCGCCGAGGGTTTTGGCCGATGTCTGTGCTTCCGATCTGAGTAAAACCCTTGTCGTTGTGGACACGACCTCTCCGGTTGCTGTTTCTCAGTTTGATCAGGAAGCGCTTCAAAAATCGTTTTTTGTTGTTTCCAGCAAATCCGGTACGACAATCGAAACCGACAGTCTCTACCGTTTTTTCTATCAAAAAGTCGCGGAAATTGTGGAACAGCCATCCAGGCGCTTCGTTGCTATAACAGATCACAACAGCTGGCTGCACCGCCATGCAGAGGAGAAAGAATTCGCCCGAGTATTCGTTAATCCGAAGGACATCGGCGGACGATATTCAGCGATCAGTTACTTTGGGCTGGTGCCTGCTGCGATGGCAGGTATTGATGTGCAGTCCATAGCAGATCGGGCCAATACGTTCAGAGCACAGTGCAAACTGACCGATCAGGACGCCAACCCGGCCCTCGCGCTGGGGCTGCGTATTGCCGCTGCGTGGGATACGAAAACCCCCAATTTGTATTTGAAGATGGATTTGGGGTTAGCTTCCATGGGGCTTTGGATTGAACAGCTTGTAGCAGAAAGTACGGGAAAGCAAGGCAAGGGTCTGCTGCCGATTGTGTGTTGTTCCGAGGACGTTATTCCCAGTGATCGCGAAAGCTCGATATTTATCGATGTGCTCGATCCGTCCAGCAGTGTGGATGGAGAAATTTGTCGGGATATCGGCGCGGAATTTTTTAAATGGGAGTTCGCGACAGCCGTTGCAGCCGCACTGATGAAGATCAATCCGTTCGATGAGCCCAATGTCGCGGAAGCCAAGGAGAGCACGAAAGAGTTTTTGCTGCAGGGGAAAACACTGAATACTCGCACTATTCTGACCAGCGATGCATACGATGTTGTGGTCTCCGCAGAGATCGGTCAGCAGTCGGCACTCGAGGTCTTCTTAAGCGCTGGTGCGAAAGAGCACTATCTCGCCGTGCTGGCGTACGTTGCCGAATCTCGCGAAATTGAAATGGCATTGAACCGGCTGCAGGTTGAACTGGTGCGCAAAACGGACCGGGCAGTGACTATTGGCATGGGACCACGTTATCTGCATTCGACCGGGCAGTTGCACAAGGGCGGTGCGCCGGTCGGAAATTATCTCCAGCTGATCGAACAGTCCCATGGAAATACACCCGTTCCGGAAATGTCCTATACATTTGAGTCGTTATTTCAGGCACAGGCTGACGGCGATTTTGATGTGCTGGCACAGCGCGGGCGACCACTGGTGCGCATTGTATTGAAAGGCGATAGACTCCGTGCGATTGATCAACTTATGAATGACATCAGAGGGCTTCAGGTTGATCACGGGAAAACCGCAAAAGACTCCATTTGATCATCGTGTGGCAGTGCTTTTAGATTGAAAATATGATTACTTTTCAACAGCTTATAATTAACCTGCAACAGTACTGGGCAAATAAGGGCTGCGTTGTTATGCAGCCCTACGATATGGAGGTTGGCGCGGGAACATTTCATCCGGCAACATTTTTGGCCGCGGTCGGCCCGGAACCCCTGCAGGCGGCCTACGTTCAACCGTCACGACGACCGACCGATGGTCGCTATGGAGATAATCCCAATCGGCTGCAGCACTATTTCCAGTTCCAGGTCATACTCAAACCATCGCCTGATAACTTTCAGGATTTGTATCTGGACTCGCTGAAGTCGCTCGGACTCGATCCACTGCAGGACGATATCCGGTTTGTTGAAGACGACTGGGAATCGCCCACGCTTGGAGCCTGGGGGCTGGGATGGGAAATATGGCTCAATGGCATGGAAGTATCTCAGTTCACATATTTTCAACAGGTCGGTGGGCTGGACTGTAAACCCGTCACCGGGGAGATCACTTATGGTCTCGAACGCATTGCGATGTATCTACAGGGTGTAGACAGTATTTTTGATCTGGTGTGGTCGGACGGTCCGACGGGGCGTTATACCTACCGGGATATTTATCATCAGAATGAGGTTGAGCAATCGACCTACAATTTCGAGCTGGCCCATGTGGATTTTCTGTTCACGCAGTTTGAAGAGGCCGAGTCCATGTGCCGAAAACTTCTGGACGCGGAGCTCTCGCTGCCCGCCTATGAACAGGTTCTGACCGCCTCACATACGTTCAATTTGCTGGATGCCCGGCATGCAATCGGCGTGACTGAACGGGCCCGGTATATCGGTCGCGTACGGGCGCTGGCGAGAGGAGTCGCCCATTGCTACTACGACAGCAGAGAGAAACTTGGATTTCCCCGTGGTGCATCGCAAAACGAGGCTGTTTCGTGACATCGAGTAACGATGCAAAAACGCTTTTGGTGGAATTGGGCACCGAAGAGCTGCCGCCGAAAGCACTGTTGAATCTGGCGCAGGCATTTGCGGACGAGACATGCGCGCGCCTGAATGCCGCCGAAATGGTGCCGTCATCCGTATTGCCTGAAGTGTTTGCAACACCCCGCCGTCTTGCTTTGCGTATTCCGCAGGTAGTCACCCATCAGACCGACCGTGTGCAGCAGCGCCGGGGACCGGCTGTGGCAGCCGCGTTTGACGGAGACGGAAATCCCACAAAAGCTCTGCAGGGATTTGCGCGGTCCTGTGGGGTGGAACCTGACGCTCTGCAGCGGGTATCGACTGAAAAAGGGGAGTGGATTGTTTTTGAACAGACGGTTTCGGGCCAGGCTCTCACCTTCGTTCTCAACGACGTTCTGGCGGATGCCGTCAAGCGCCTGCCGATTCCCAAGCGCATGAGATGGGGAAGTCGCGATGTTGAGTTCGTCCGACCTGTCCACTGGTTGGTTGCGCTGCATGGCGAGGATGTACTCGATGTCACTGTACTGGGACTCACAGCAGGGCGGGAGACACAAGGCCATCGATTTCATTCTGGTGGACCTTTGAGTATCGATGACGCATCGAATTACGAGCAGGTCCTTCGTGAGTCCGGACGCGTAGAACCGGATTTTGAAACCCGCCGTAACCTGATCAGTCAGCAGGTCGAGTCGCTGGCAACGTCGGTGGACGCTATTGCAGTCGTCAATGACGATCTGTTGAAGCTTGTCACTGGTCTGGTGGAATGGCCGAGAGCCATCCTCGGAAAGTTTGATCAGAAGTTTCTTTCGGTGCCGTCCGAAGTGCTGATTTCGTCGATGCAGGATCATCAGAAATACTTTCACCTGACGGATCCACAGGGCCAGCTGATGCCCGCGTTTATCACCGTCAGCAATATCGAGAGCACGGATGAAAACCGAGTGCGCGCCGGCAACGAACGCGTTCTGCGAGCGCGTCTGTCCGATGGAGAGTTCTTTTGGCACGCGGATCTGAAAAAGTCACTGGCGGAGCATGGTGCGAATCTGGACGGACTGTTGTTCCACAAGAAACTGGGATCAGTTGCGCAAAAGGCAAAACGTATTGCGTTTCTTGCGGACTGGCTGGCCGACAAGGTGGGCGCAGACAAAGAGCAGGTAGCGCGGGCTTCACTGCTGTGTAAGGCTGATCTGGTGACCGACATGGTGGGTGAGTTCCCGGAGTTGCAAGGCGTGATCGGACGTTACTACGCTGAAAAACAGAATGAGAAGTCCGAGGTCAGTCAGGCCATTGAAACACACTACTGGCCACGTTTCGCCGGTGATGAACTGCCCGTCGGCAAAGTGTCTTTGTGCATTGCGCTTGCCGATCGCGTGGACAGTTTAGTGGGCATCTTTGCTGCCGGGGAGATACCGACCGGAGACAAGGACCCGTACGGACTGCGTCGGGCCGCACTTGGGGTGAATCGAATCCTGATCGAGAACCGGTTGGATATCGATCTGCATGAGTTGGTTCGAGTGGCTCAGGAGCAATTCGCAGACGCGCAGTATGGTGCAAGCAAACTCGATCTAACTGTCAATCAGCGCGTTTACGAATATGTGACCGAACGGTTGAAGAGTTATTACCATGAGGTCGCGTCTTCCGAGCAGGTTAACGCGGTTTTGATACGCCAGTCTTCCAGTCCGTTTGATATCGATCGGCGCATTCGGGCTCTGGTAGATTTCTATCAGGCAGCGCCGGATTCAGCCTCAGCACTGGCCGCAGCCAATAAGCGCATTGCCAATTTGCTGGCGAAGAGCGAAGACGCAACAGCGACTTATAATGCGGAAAAGCTGTCTGAGCCTGCTGAACAGGCGTTGGCCAGGGCATTCAACACGGTGCTCCCTGACATCGAGACCTCATTTGCTTCCTCTGATTATTCGGCGGGATTGAAATCTTTGGCCACTCTGCGGACACCTATCGACACGTTTTTCGATGAAGTAATGGTTTTGGTCGATGATGATGCGGTGCGTCTGAACCGGCTGGGTCTGTTGTCTTCGATACGCGAGCAGTTTCTGCGTGTTGCTGACATTTCCTCCATTCGACTGGAGTCGACGTGAGCGAGAGCTTCGACAGCATGCTTGCCGCCGTGCAGGCATTCCACGACAAACACCGCTTTAATGAGACCGGCGGTGAGGATATGGTTTACCGCCTTGCGCTGATGACCGAAGAGCTTGGCGAGATTGCGGAATGTGTCACTAAAGGTCGACCCGTCGAAGAACTTTCAGAAGAGTGTGCTGATCTGCTGATTTTGCTGATTGGAAATGCCATATCGGCAAATTTTGATCTGGAGTCATCTTTCTGGAAGAAAATGAAGATGCTGGAATCCCGTCACAGCAAAATGATTGATGGCAGGATCCGGGTCTCCCAATTTGATGTGCCCGATGGATCCGGTTCAACATGAAGTTGATCATTCTGGATCGCGATGGCGTGATCAACCACGACTCGGACGCCTTTATTAAAACACCGGATGAGTGGATTCCGATCGACGGAAGTCTGGAAGCGATTGCCGATCTGACCCGAGAAGATTACCAGGTTGTGATTGTGACCAATCAATCCGGAATAGCCAGAGGACTGCTTTCAATAAACACCCTGAACCAGATTCACCAGAAGCTGCTGGATCAGCTGCATTCCCTGGGCGGCGAAATTTCAGCAATTTTCTTCTGCCCCCACGGTGCCGATGACGATTGCATGTGCCGCAAACCGTTGCCGGGAATGTTTCATGATCTGTCGAAACGATTGCGGGTCGATCTGGCAGGAGTATATGCAGTGGGCGACTCGGTAAGGGATTTACAGGCGGCTACTCGAGCCGGAGCGACAGCCATTGCTGTTCGAACCGGCAAGGGCATGCGGACCCAGATGGCCAGATCTCAGGGCGAAATAGAGGACGTACCGCACGACACACCAACATTCGATGACCTCAGCACCTTCGTTAAGGTATTGTTGTCAGGGGATACGGCGACACTGTGATTAAATATATTCCCGGATCAACTTTGTTTTTGGTTGGGCAGATTGTTTCTGCTTTTCTTGTCAGCTTGTTGATCCCAATATGCCTGCTTTTGCCATCGGTTCCGCGAGCCAATCTAATAGCGATCTGGGCGCGCTTTAACATCTGGACACTGCGCTGGTGTTGTGGAATCGACTTCCATGTCACCGGACAGGAGCATATTCCGCAGTCGCCTTCGATTATTATTTCCAATCATCAGTCTGCCTGGGAAACTCTGGCGTTCCAGCTGATATTTCCGGCTCAGTCGTATATCTTGAAAAAAGAACTTTTGATGATTCCCTTTTTCGGATGGGGACTTGCGGTTAATCGACCGATCGCAATTAACCGCAGTGAAAAAAGACGTGCGCTGGAAAAACTAATTACGGACAGCCAGGAGAGACTGGATGAGGGTCGTTGGCTGGTTGTATTTCCAGAGGGCACCCGAATGCCGGCTGATGAACCCGGAGACTTTCAGGTTGGGGGTGCAATGATGGCGGTGAAAACCGGGGCGAGTATTGTGCCGGTTGCCCACAACGCGGGCTACTATTGGCCCAAACAGGGTTTTATCAAAAAGCCGGGTACCGTGAATGTCGTGATCGGACCGGTGATTGATCCGGCTGGATTGAAGCCGCGAGAGGTCAATGCAAGAGCAGAACAATGGATCAAGAGTGCGCTTGCCGGGATCTCGCAAGATGATTAGACATCCTCACAAACTCTGCGACGCCAATATTCTCCGGGCGATCCGTAGCGTCGACTCCGCAGCTTTCAAAATCTTCATTTTGAAAGAGCGCTTTTAGAGAATTTCGAATTGTTTTGCGACGCTGCGAGAACGCCTGCTTAACCACTTCTTGCAGACACGAATAATCTTCCAGAGGTTGTGTTTTCGTTTTCGGCGTCAGGTGAACCACGGTTGATATTACTTTGGGTGGCGGATTGAACGCGTCAGGAGGGACGTCGAACAGCTGTTGGCAATCCAGAATACGCTGTGACATTACGGAAAGTCGTCCCCACTGTTTGCTGCCCGTACTCGCGGTGAGTCTGTCAGCCACTTCCTTTTGCACCATGAAAACCATGTGTTTAATGGCGTCAATGTGATCGAGCAGATGAAACAAAAGCGGCGTGGAAATGTTGTACGGCAGATTTCCGCAGACCAGCAGATTCTCTGAGCCAAGTTCCTGTTTAAGCTGCTGAAAGTCAACCGCCAAAACATCGGCGGCAATGATGTTGATCTGATCCCTGCAGTATTTCTCACGCAAGTGAGCGACCAGATCTCTGTCGAGTTCGATTGCTGCTGCGGTCTGTGTGTTCGTCAGAAGAAATTCTGTCAGTGCACCCAGACCAGGGCCGATCTCTATGACCCCACAGCCTTCACTGCGTCGATCAATTTCATCCGAGATTCGTGACAGTACATTTGTGTCTGTCAAAAAGTGTTGCCCAAATCGCTTGCGAGCTTTGTGCGCCATTACTTTGCGATGTTCCGCACAAATTGTCTGGCCTTATCGATTGCCGCGCTCATGCTTTGGCTGTTGGCCCGTCCGGTTGCTGCCAGGTCTACAGCCGTGCCGTGGTCCACTGAGGTTCGGATGATCGGCAGTCCAAGGGTAATGTTGACTGTGTCACCAAAATCGTTGTGTTTAATCACAGGCAGCCCCTGATCATGAAACATGGCCAGCACGGCATCGAGTTGACGCAGCTGATGGGGGGCAAATGCGGTGTCCGCAGGTAGCGGTCCAACGATATCTTTGCCCTCCGATCGCAATGCATTGATTGCAGGTTCAATAATGGTTATTTCCTCGTCACCCAGATGCCCGCCTTCGCCGGCGTGAGGGTTGAGTCCGCAGACTCCGATCGTTGGTCGCTCAATATTGTAGAGTCGCTTCAGATCATCGTTGATGATCCTGATCGTCTCAATCAGCATGTCCTGATTGAGTGCCTGACTCACTTTAACAATTGGCAGATGAGTCGTGGCGAGACAGACTTTCATACGTTCACTTGCCAGCATCATCACGGGTTTCGCGACATTACACAACGCAGCGATTAATTCGGTATGACCACTAAAGGCGTGACCGGCATCGTTAATGATGCCTTTGTGAACCGGTGCGGTCACCATAGCATCGGCCTTTCCTTCCTGACACAGCGACACACACCGATGGATACACTCCAGAACGTAGCCACTATTGGACGGGTCGAGTTGACCGGGCTCAGACTCACGGCTGAGCGGGGTGTGTAATACATTTATTTTTTTTTCCTGAACCTGGTCTGGAAACTGAGCCGGATTCGAAATTCGGTTGAAGTCCATAGCCATATTCAGCATCCGGGCCCGGGTCTCCAGCATGTCGGCGTCAGCCACCAGAAGTAAATCCTGGGAAACCTGATTCTCAAGCGCGCCAAGCGTTACATCCGGACCGATTCCGGCCGGTTCTCCGACGCTGATTGCAATGTGTGTCATAGTGTCAGAACCCGAGGGTTGTTAAGTGCAAGGACTGGCTCGTGTAGCAGATAAAGGCGGATCGATTGTGACAACATCTATTTTTAAATCAAGAGCTTATATCCTGGTTGGTTGCTTTTTGGAAAATCCGGACTGACCTTCCAGTCTGAGACATACTAACCTGTTGCATACTGCCGATCACTCAAACTGCTTAGCTTGATTGTCCCTGTAATCTGGACCTCCTCGAAATATTCGGACTAGAAGCTATCTCATAAATGCATCTTGACTTGAATTACGGCGTTGCAAGCACCGTTCCGATGCTCATTTACCCATGTAAATTGCGCTTCTCACGGTACCTGCGCCTTGTACTCCAAGCCAATCTACTATTTATGAGATGACTTCTAGTAACCGCGCTTCGTTAATTCCATTTTGTTGCCCTCACGAACCATGTTGAGCTTATTTAGAAATGTGCCGCCAAGCAGCGGGATATCCGGAAACGCGCCCGGAATTACTGTGACACGAACGTTGTAGAGCTTAATGTGTTCGATCGATATTTCGTTGACTTTGAAGGTTTTCATCGGGGTCACTCCAGAGGCTGTCGAAGCATACCCGCTTTCCCCTTTCTCATAATCGAGCCCCAGTCCGTCAGCCTGTCTGGAGCTAAAGGTGACTGTATTAGCACCGGTGTCTACCAGAAACCGAATCGGTCGATTATTAACCCGACCGTTTGCGTAGAAAAAGCCCGTGCTGTCGGCCCACAACGTAAGTGTTTCGTCGCCAGTTTCCGCGGGTTCGTACTGTTCTGCAAATACGGCTGCGGTATCGTTTCCGGGTGACAGCGTCACCCGCTTACCATCAACTTCGACAATAGCCGCGTCGCTGGTGGCCTCAATGAGCGTTACTCGTGGGTGTCTGTCTGCCGAGGGAGTCAGGATGATTCTCTCTGTCCCAAGTAAAACGATGGCGCGATCTTCACCGGTGACGATGAGTTGAAGAGATTCAGCGGCTGAATTCGAGGTCGAAAGAGCAGATGAGAGTGCGATTGCAAGCGAGAATATCGCCAGGCATTTAGTCCTCAACAATGATTTCCTCCCAGTCTGATAAATCTTCAGGCAATTCACTGATGTGCCATCCGAAGCGTTCAAAATCAATTTTACCGTTGTTGTTGAAAATAACACCTTCAGCAAGCAGTCTGCGTCGTTGCTCGTTGTCGCTACCGCCGTCACCGCGAGGGCTGACTTTTCCCTGACTGTTGACAACACGATGCCACGGCACCTCGAGTCCGTCGGGAATCGTACCCATCGCATAGCCGACCTGGCGAGGACCGCATCCGACCATGCGGGCAATTCGGCCATAGCTGGCAACCCGACCTTTGGGGATTCGCAGGACGGTATCGTAGATTTTCTCGTAGATATCCATCATTTTGCCTGCAAATATATATTTTACGTCGGTTTAGAGCGGTGAAACGGATTTCGAATTCGTTTTTACCATGGAAATCGGTAAAATCCCGGAAAGAGTCTGGATCGCCCGGCAGGTCGAATCCAAGAAGGGGAATCAACATAATACAACGCTAGTCACCATGTTTGAATTGCTGAAAGCCGGTGGATTTCTGATCTGGCCTATTTTGATTTGTTCAATTATCGCTCTGGATATTGTGATTGAGCGTTTTATCGCTCTGCGCAAAAAGGAAGTTGCCCCGCCGGAGTTGATTGAAAAAATTGGTAAACGACTCAAGAAAGGCTCAATAGATACCAAGACAATCGGGGATATAGAGGAAGACTCAGCGCTTGGAAGGGTGCTGGCAGCGGGTTTACGCAACCCCAATCAGCATCGGGTTGTTGTCAAGGAAGCGATCGAGGAGGCCGGCCGGCACGTTGTTCATGATCTTGAAAAGAACCTGCAAACACTTGGCACTATCGCGGCAGTAACCCCGCTTCTCGGTTTGCTCGGAACGGTGATCGGTATGATTAAGGTTTTTGCAGCAATCACCACCTTTGGTGTGGGCGATCCTCAAGCCCTGGCGGAAGGCATCTCGGAGGCGCTTGTAACCACGGCAGCAGGACTTGCAGTGGGCATTCCAAGTCTTATGTTTCATCGATTTTTCCGCGGCAAGGTCAATGAGCTTGCCGTCGACATGGAACAGCAGGCGCTGAAGTTCATGAAAATACTGCAGCGCAATCAATAGGTTCAGGAGCAGCGGAGCATGAGATTTCGTGGCAGAGACCTCGATAGTGATACCGACATCAATCTGACTCCATTGATCGACGTGGTGTTTTTGTTGCTGATTTTCTTTATGGTGACGACAACTTTTTCCAAAGAGGCGCAGATCAAGCTGCAGCTGCCTGAAGCCACTTCGTCCGAGAAAGTCGATCCGTCAGAGAAATTTCTGATGATTCAGATAGACGATTTGGGACAGTATGCTGTTAAGGGCGCCGATGATGAATCTCCCAGAGAACTGATCAACACCAGCCACGATACTTTGAGAAAAACCATTCAGCGCGCCGCGCGAAATATGGTGGATCCTGTAGTTCTGATAAGAGCAGATCGCAAAACACCCCACGAAGCGGTTGTTAAGGCCATGGACGCTGCGCGCAATCAGGGTTTATTTCAAATTACTTTTTCAACCGATACGAACTAGCCCCATTCCGTGGTCTAAGGCGGTTGCCCGGCCGAATATTGCTCAGCCTGCGGGAGCGGCTATGCCGGTTTAACGAACCGGGATTTACGAACTGTTCAGCGGTAATGCACGAGACCAAAAGTGGATCTATCGGATCTGTGCCGTAGGAGGTTTTAACCCCTCTATTCGACAGTAACTGATTTTGCGAGATTTCGCGGTTTGTCGACGTCGGTGCCCTTTATCAATGCGACGTGGTAAGCCAGCAGCTGCAGTGGAATGACGAAAATGATCGGTGCAATCGAGCTGTCGACCGATGCCACATTGATCACCTCCACGTTTGACTCCGTTACCATTTCAGCGTCCGTGTCCGCAAAAACGATCAGTCGAGCGCCGCGCGCTTTGACTTCTTCGATGTTGGCTTTCAGCTTACCAAGCAAACGATCGTTGGGCGCGACTGAAATTACCGGCATTTCATTGTCCACAAGGGCCAGAGGCCCGTGCTTTAATTCGCCCGCAGGATACGCTTCCGCATGAATATAGGAAATTTCCTTAAGCTTCAGGGCACCTTCCAGTGCAATCGGAAAATGAGCGCCACGTCCGAGAAACAGAGCGTGATGTTTGTTGGCAAACTGCTCGGCAATACCCTGAATTTGCGATTCGAGCCCAAGCACAGATTCAACCTTTGCGGGCAATTCCCGCAATTCACGGATCATTGCGGCCTCTTCAGTCTCTGTGAGCTTGAACCGCCGTCCCAGTGCAATAGTGAGAAGTCGCAAAGCTGTGATCTGTGTGGTAAACGCTTTGGTTGATGCGACGCCAATTTCCGGACCGGCGTGAGTCATCAGCACCAGTTCTGACTCTCGAACCAGCGAGCTTTCCGGTACATTGCAGATGGTTAGAGAGTGGGTGTAACCCAGCTCCTTTGCGACTTTCAGGGCTGAAAGCGTGTCGATGGTCTCTCCCGATTGAGACAGTGTTACAACCAGGCAGTCGTCAGGTACTGCGTGATCTCTGGAGCGAAACTCACTGGCTATTTCAACCTGGCAGGGAACACCTACAGCCTCAAGCCAGTACTTGGCTACCATTCCGGCATAGAAACTTGTACCGCAGGCGATAATCTGTACCGCCTTTGTCTCGTCGAAAATAGATTCAGCATTTGCACCAAAACAGGCTTCGAGAAGCTTGGTACCCGTAATTCGGCCTTCAAGGGTATTGGTGATTGCGACCGTCTGTTCGTGAATCTCTTTATGCATGTAGTGTCGATAGCCGTTCAGCTCAACAGCATCAGCCGAGAGATTGCTGACCTTTCGGTCGCGCTGTTGCTGACGACCGGATTGGTCAAGTATGGTGATTTCATCGCCATGAATATCAACGATGTCACCGTCTTCCAAAATAAAAAAGTCTCTGGTTACCGAAATTAATGCTGACATATCGGATGCAATGAACGACTCCCCATCGCCGATTCCAACAACCAGCGGAGATCCCCTGCGAGCACCGATGAGCCGCTCCGGTTCGTCCGCACTCACAATACCAATGGCATAAGCGCCTTCGAGTTTTGATAGTGTGGTTTTTACCGCTTCGAGTAAATCGTCATTCTGTTGCAAACAGGTGTGAATCAGATTGACGATCACTTCGGTGTCGGTGTCGGAGACAAATTCCACACCCTGGGCAATCAGGTCGTTGCGAAGAGTCTCATGGTTTTCGACAATACCATTGCACACCAGCGCCAGCGATCCGCCACTAATATGTGGATGGGCATTGAATTCAGTGGGGGGGCCGTGGGTTGCCCATCGGGTATGCGCAATACCGGTTTTACCCACCATCGACGCATTGTCGGCAACGGCGCGTTCCAGCTCTATAATTCGACCGACACTTCGCGTTCTGGCCAGCTTTTGATTGTCGTCGATCACAGCGATTCCGGCGGAGTCGTACCCTCGGTATTCCAGCCGTTTTAAGCCGTCAAGGAGTACCGGCATGACGTTGGATTTGGCGACAGCGCCGACTATTCCACACATAATTCAGCTCCAGATAAGCGTCCCCAGATTATTGAGTCTATAGACGAGATTAACATTTAGATTTAGTTGGACGTTGCCAGTTCTCGATGTGTCGCTGTTTGCCGCGTGATATCGCGAGAGCATTGTCCGGTACATTCGCCGTTATGGTGGATCCCGCGCCGACGGTGGCGCCGGACCCTATATTCACAGGGGCGACCAGTTGACTGTTGGAGCCGACGAATACCCGATCACCGATAAGGGTCGCGTGTTTATTGGCCCCGTCATAATTGCAGGTTATAACCCCTGCGCCGATATTGACGTCCTGACCGACCGTGCTGTCGCCAACATAGCTGAGGTGGTTGGCTTTAGACCCTTTTGACATTGCAGTCTTTTTGATTTCAACAAAATTTCCGATCCTGACGTCATCGGACAGCACCGTCTCGGGTCTGATTCGTGCAAAGGGACCAATGTTGCAGCGCTCACCGACCACGGCCTGCTCCAATACACTGTGGCTGTCAATGACGCAGTCATTGCCCAGATTTACATTGGTCAGGATGCATCCCGGTCGGATCGTACACCGATCGCCGAGAATAATATTACCTTCGAGGACACAATTAACGTCAACAAAGCAGTCCGAACCAAAAGTCACATGGCCTCGGATATCGACGCGATCCGGATCTGCGACTCGCAGTCCTCGATGCATGAGGTCCTCGATTGTTTTCCGCTGAAACAACCGCTCCAGACGAGCCAGCTCGAGCTGACTGTTGACGCCCAGAATTTCTTCCTCGTTTGCAGGTTGTGAAGTGCCTATACCCCCGTACTGCTCTACCGCACGCTCAATAACATCTGTCAGATAGTATTCACCCTGCTGATTATCTGTATTCAGGTCTGATAGCCAGCGCTTAAGGTCGCTGCAATTTGCAACCATAAAATTTGTATTTATTTCGGTGATCTCCTTTTCCTCAACCGATGCGTCTTTCTCTTCGACAACCCTGATCACTTTGCCGTGCCCGTCTCTCACAACTCGACCAAGACCAAATGGGTCAGAGACGCAACAGGTCATAAGCGAGAAGTCGTCATTTAGCTGCAACAACTTCTGCAGACTGTCGGCTGCGATAAGAGGGATATCTCCGTTCAGGATCAGAATGCGCGATTCCGACCCACATCCCGGTAACGCCTGCATCACTGCATGCCCGGTGCCTTTTTGCTCTGACTGGAGGCAAAAGGCAGGTCTATGGCGAGTCGATTCGACAATGGTCTTTTCAACCTGATCCGCCTGATGGCCGACTACGACGTGAGTTTTGTGCGCACCCAATGCCTCGCAGGTATTCAGGATGTGTTCGAGAATGGGACTGCCGCCCACTGTTTGAAGCACTTTAGGAATCGTGCTTTTCATGCGAGTGCCTTTACCGGCTGCAAGGACGACGATCTCTAGATTAGTCATGTTGATTAAGCGAACTCTACGAAAAGTGTCGGAGTTGTAAATTCAACAGAATTGCAGCGTGCAGAGAGTTGCCTGGACGAATAATTTGACATTAAAGGGGCCGGATAATCACCGGGGGGTAAATTGCCTGTATGCACTGTAACAGTTACCATCTGTCGCCTATTGTAACTGTCCAAATCTCCTGAAGTCGCAAAATATGTCCGCAGAGCGATTAAAAATGCGTAACAAACATATGGAAAATTGCCAACTGGCATTTTCTTTTGTTGCATCGCTTTCGGGTTTCTCAAGGGCAGCTTCCAAGATCGATCGATATCAGTTTGTTGATCTGTCATCCGATAAAGTCGGCAGAGTCGTTATTGTGTCGGATTCCCACGGCACTGTTGATTCAGGTGTTCTGGCACAAATCACGGCAGACGATGTCGTTCTCCACGCGGGTGACATCATGGACGTTGCAGTAATAGAAGAACTTGAAAATCGAGCAAAACTGCTTGTTGCTGTGGCGGGCAATAACGATGGTGCGCTGCTTGAAGGTCACAATCTGACGCAACCTCTGCATGAGGTGGCTTTGATCCGATTGGCGACCGGAGTCCTCGCAATGGAACACGGGCACCGGGTATGGGACGTGCCCGGATATCACGCTCGTTTTCGTGCAAAGTATCCTGACGTTAAAGCTGTGGTGTTCGGCCACTCCCATATTGCAGCCGTCGATACATCAGAATCACCCTGGATTCTGAATCCCGGAGCCAGCGGACGAATCCGCACCCACGGTGGAGCCTCCTGCATCCTGCTCGATACGCTCACGGATAAATGGAAAGTTGAGCTTTTAAAGTTTCCTAAAAGCGGGGACAAGCGCCATTCGACGAGGTCGATCGAAGCATGTATCTAAGCTACTTCGGACTCGACGCACCCCCGTTCTCAATTGTGCCCGATCACAAGGGTATCTTTATGAGTGACAGCCATCGGGAAGCAGTGGCTCATCTTCTCTATGCGGTTAAACAGTCCGGTGGGTTCGTGCAGCTGACAGGCGAAGTCGGAACCGGAAAAACCACCGTTAGTCGGTACATCCTGTCGAATCTGCCCGAAAACGTGGATGTCGCATTGCTGCTGAATCCGAGAATCACCGAGATTGAAATGTTGCGGGCAATCTGTGACGAGCTTGGGGTTGGATACGACAAAGGCAATACTCAGAACGCGATTGTCGACCTGTTGAATCAGCATTTACTGGACGCTCATGCTCGCGGCCGGCATACCGTGCTGATGATCGATGAAGCGCAGAATCTGTCTCGCGAAGTGCTTGAACAGATTCGATTGCTGACCAATCTGGAAACATCTACGGACAAACTGCTGCAAATTATTCTGATCGGTCAGCCGGAGCTTGTTCGCACTCTGGCCCGGCATGATCTTCGACAATTATCTCAGAGAATCGTCGGGCGATTCAGGCTGGATCCATTAAACCGACAGGAAACTCGAGAATACATAGAGCACAGGTTACACAATCACGGTGCGGATAGACCCCTGTTTACGAAATCGGCTTTTCATGCGATCCACAAGCTTACCGGAGGTATTCCCAGACTGATTAACGTGTTGTGTGATCGAGCGCTCATGGGTGCTTATGCCGGCAGTGAGGATCGCGTAAGTGCCTCGATCGTTAGACGAGCCAGTGAGGAAGTAATCGAGCAAAGTCCGGCCGCACAGAATTTTGCCCCGTGGCTTCGAAACTCGTTATTAGTTGGTTTGACTGTATTGGCGGTGTCACTGCTGTACTTTTCTGCGCCCGCAAAAACCTGGTCCGACCGAATCGGCTCATTATGGAGTGGCGATTTTTTTAAAAATTCTCAAAACCATACCGAAATGAAATCGACTCAGGATCTCACAGTATCCGATGATCCTGCTGTCGATTTGACCACCAGCGCAATGAATTCAGATCACGATGAGGATAAGCGCACAAAGGCGGAGCAGGGGGTAGAAATCACGCCACAACCACAGTCCACCGAGACAAATAACGACGGCGATTCCAATGCGGATGGATTTGATTTGAAATATCGTTTAGGTGTTCCGTTTCGTCGTCAATCGTCCTGAGAATCAATGTCCTACATACTCGATGCAATAAGGAAAGCTGAGGAGCAGCGACGCACCGATCAGGTGCCCACGCTGGAAGGGCTGGCAACCCATCGGCGGTCGCAAAAAGCCGGCATTAAATCCGGCATGCTGTGGACAGGTCTCGGTGTTATTACAGTATTGGCGGTGTTGTTGGCACTCTGGTGGATATTCTGGCGAGTGCCTGTGGATTCTCCAGCACCTGCAGATAATCAGCCGGTTTCGTCTGTAAGCGATACGATTTCGATCTCAGGTGGTACGGTCGAAGACTCTCCGGCAACGAGTGAATCCCAGCCGATCGAAAGCGTACGTCCTGCAGATGATGTCAAAGGAATACATTTTACTGTCGTGTCCTATTCAGACGAGGCGTCCAAGCGTTTCGTTATGACCGGCACCGAAGTGCTTCGTGAAGGCGACAGCGTTCAGGGATATGTGATTCGTCAAATATCCCGCGAAGGCGTGGTTTTGGGAAAGGACGGGGTTGAATACTTTGTTCGACCCTGACCCGCAGCCGATCAGTTTTTCTTTTTTACGCCTGCCGGTTCTCTGCCAGAAACAACCAGGTTTCCAGAACGGTATCCGGATTCAGAGAGACCGCGTTTATTCCCTGTTCCATTAGCCAAAATGCGAGATCGGGATGATCTGAAGGACCCTGACCGCATATACCGACGTACTTTTCAGTTTTTCTGCACGCTTCGATGGCTCGGCTTAGCATCACTTTGACTGCGGGATCTCGCTCATCAAACAGATGGGCAATGATTGCCGAATCCCGATCAAGTCCGAGAGTGAATTGGGTGAGATCATTGGAACCGATTGAAAAGCCGTCAAAACGTTCGAGAAACTGATCGGCGAGCAATGCGTTTGAAGGTATTTCACACATCATGATGACTCGCAGATCGTTTTGACCGCGTCTGAGTCCATTTTGCATGAGTAATTCAATGACCTCATCGGCCTCGCCCAGTGTGCGGACAAAAGGCACCATAATCTCAATATTTGTCAGCCCCATGTCATCGCGGACGCGGCGAAGTGCTTCGCACTCCAGCTCAAAGCATTCACGAAAATCTTCAGAGATGTACCGGGATGCGCCACGGAATCCAAGCATGGGATTTTCCTCTTCCGGTTCAAACGCCTCTCCGCCAATCAGATTGGCGTATTCATTGGATTTGAAATCAGATAGACGCACAACAACTGGTTTCGGACTGAAGGCTGCACCAAGAGACGCGATGCCTTCGACAAGTTTGTCGATGTAAAACTGTCTGGGGGACGCATAGCCGCCAATACGTTGCATAACCGTCTGCTGAACGCCCGGCGCCATGCTCTCCAGGTTTAGCAGAGCTTTAGGGTGAATTCCGATCATGTTGTTGATAATAAACTCCAGCCTCGCCAGACCGACACCTGCGTTAGGGATCTTTGACAGGGCAAAGGCGCGTTCCGGGTTGCCGACATTCATCTTTATCTTGAAGGGCAATTCCGGCATTGCATTCAGGTTTGTTTCGGTCAGGGTAAAGTCCAGAATCCCCTCATACACGTTCCCTGTATCGCCTTCAGCGCAGGAAATCGTTACCGGTTGCCCGTCGGTCAGTACATCTGTCGCGGTCTCACAGCCAACGATCGCAGGCACGCCCAGCTCGCGAGCAATTATTGCTGCGTGGCAGGTGCGACCACCGCGATTGGTCACAATGGCTGATGCTCGTTTCATCACAGGTTCCCAGTCCGGGTCTGTCATGTCGGTTACCAGAACGTCGCCGTCCCGAACCTGATCGAGCTGATCGATCCCGGGAACCAGACGAACTTTCCCTGATCCAATGCGCTGACCAATGCTGCGACCCGTAATTAGTACACGACCTGTTTCATTCAGTTGGTAGCGTTGCAACATGTTTGCGCTGGAGCGACTCTCAACGGTTTCTGGTCGAGCCTGCAGAATGAAAAGTTCACCGGTGGCGCCGTCCTTACCCCACTCGATATCCATCGGCCTTGAATAGTGTTGTTCGATGGTCACCGCCATTTTAGCCAGTTCGACAATGTCTTCGTCAGTCAGAGCAAACTGCATTTGTTCTTCGATCGGTACGTCAACGGTTTTAACCTTGTGATCGGACTGAGGATTCTCGTCGTAAACCATTTTT
Source organism: Pseudomonadota bacterium (assembly GCA_039029455.1). GTDB lineage: Bacteria > Pseudomonadota > Gammaproteobacteria > Arenicellales > Poriferihabitantaceae > JBCCGE01. Next base: position 27,957 of record JBCCGE010000030.1, read on the forward strand.
ATCAACTTGGAACCGCGCGTACGCCGAACAATTGACGGACGGTCTGCCGCTAAAGCCGGCTTGTATACATAGAACTCGTCAGGGTTTACCGATCCCTGAACAACGCATTCCCCAAGTCCCCAGGAAGCCGTGATGAACACGGCATCGGAAAATCCCGATTCGGTATCGATTGTGAACATCACACCGCTGGATCCACGGTCGGATCGCACCATTCTCTGGATGCCGGCTGAGAGCGCAACGTCCTCGTGCGCAAAACCCTGATGGACACGATAGGCAATGGCCCGATCGTTAAACAATGATGCAAAAACCTGTCTGACCCTGTGCAGTACTTCGTCAACACCCTGAACGTTCAGAAACGTTTCCTGCTGTCCGGCGAAAGACGCATCGGGGAGATCCTCTGCTGTGGCGGATGACCGCACCGCGACCGTGGATTCAGGACTTGTGCAGAGTTGCGCATAGGCTTCCCGTATATCGGTCTCCAGCTTTTCGGGCAGCGGATGGTTCTCAACCAAAGCACGAATCTTTGCGCCACATTCCCTAAGGTCAACAACGTTGTCGACGTTCAACTCGCTCAGCATCGACTGGATATTTGTATTCAGATCATCGTGATGAATGAAGTCCCGATAGGCCTGCGCCGTAGTCGCAAAACCATTTGGTACTGAAATGCCTGCAGAGGAAAGATTGGATATCATCTCTCCCAGCGATGCGTTTTTACCGCCGACACTGGGGACATCATTCATCGATAATTCGGAAAACCACGCAATCGTATTACTCACTTGAACTCCTCGGATACCGGATTTGTGAAGTGGTGTAGAAACTGGAGAGGTATTTTTCCCGCACACTGTTACAGAAGCCCGAAGCGATGGGCGCCAATGTCAAAATTTGCGATTAAGGATTGGTGCGGAAAGCGGTCTGGGCTTTGAATTATATCAAAGAGCTGCATTTCTGACGATACGGCGACAGCCATCGTCTATAATGCGCGAACAATTTTGCATTGACGCCATGAATCAGGAACGCCCCGTATATACTGTCTCAGATGGCAGTGGATTGACCGCCGAGACTGTGGCTCATACGTTGCTGACCCAATTTCCGGGTGTGGAATTTCGACATGTCAGTCTTCCTTTCGTTAACACTCACGACAAGCTGGAGCAGGCGGTTAACGATATCTGCAGGGCGGGACAGGAATCCGGAGTGCAGCCACTGGTGTTTACCACTTTCGTTCAGGATGATTTTAGTGAGCGCTTGCAACATATTAGCGCCGAAGTGTTTAATCTGTTTGAGCCGTTCATCAATCGCATCGAGCGGGCACTCGACCAGCATTCCTCCCACAAATCAGGGCAGGCTCACGGTATTGCCAATGTGGGCAAATACAATCGAAGAATCAACGCAATAAACTACGCGTTGCACTGCGACGATGGGCTGCATACGCGCGACTATGATCAGGCCACGGTCATCCTCCTTGGGGTTTCGCGATCTGGCAAGACACCCACTTCGCTTTACCTCGCGATGCATTTCGGATTTTACGCGGCAAACTATCCCCTGACAGAAGACGATTTTGATCGACGTATGCTGCCATCAGATGTTGTTGCCAATAAGGAACGTGTGTTTGGACTGACTATAGATCCTGTCCGGTTACAGCAGATTCGTTCCGAACGCAGACCAAACAGTCGCTACGCTTCTTTATCCCAGTGCCAGGAGGACGTCAGACTGGCAAGGGAGTTGTTCGATCGCAACAACATACCGTTTTGTGATTCAACCGGGTATTCGGTTGAGGAGCTTGGCAGTCAGATCAAACACCAGATGGCGCTCCAGTCTGAGCTGATATGAATTACCTTGCCTCAGTGCCAGGACGAATCGGGTTCGTCAGTCTCGGTTGTGCAAAAGCCACAGTTGACTCAGAGCGAATACTCTCTGAGCTCAGAGTCCGCGGCTACGAAATGGTGAATGACTACGAAGCGGCGGATATGGTGATCGTTAATACCTGCGGCTTCATTGATGATGCTGTCGAGGAGTCTCTGGAGGCAATCGGCGAGGCCGTGGACGAGAACGGCAAGGTTATCGTCACCGGTTGTCTTGGTGCTCGGGCCGAGGTCATTGAATCTGAGTTTTCAGATTTGCTTGCTGTTACCGGTCCGCATGCGACAGATGACGTCATTTCCGCAGTTGTAGAGCATCTCCCTCCGGTTCATGACCCACGGGTTGATCTGGTGCCGCCTGGCGGTCTTAAGCTGACGCCCCGGCACTATGCCTATCTCAAAATCTCAGAAGGGTGCAATCACCGCTGCAGTTTTTGCATCATTCCACAAATGCGCGGAGATCTTGTGAGTCGGACAGCCCCGGATGTGATGGCGGAAGCTGAAGCATTAGTCAATGCTGGAGTAAGTGAACTTCTGGTCGTTTCACAGGACACCAGTGCGTATGGTGTCGATCTAAAGTATAAAACCGGTTTTCATGGAATGCGTCCGATTAGAACGCATATACAGGATTTATGTGAGGCGCTGTCGACGCTGGGTGTCTGGGTTCGGTTGCATTACGTGTATCCCTACCCTCATGTCGACAAACTCGTACCTTTGATGGCCGAGGAAAAGATTCTACCGTATCTGGATATTCCGTTTCAGCATTCCAGCCCTGGAATTTTGAAAGCGATGAAACGTCCGGCTCACAGTGAAAAAGTTCTTAAACGGATACGGAACTGGCGCGAAATCTGCCCGGAGCTGACGATAAGAAGCACGTTCATTGTTGGCTTCCCCGGTGAAACTGAGGATGACTTTCTGCACCTTCTGGCTTTCATTGAAGAAGCGCAAATCGACCGCGCCGGTTGTTTTGCATACTCAAACGTCGATGGAGCGCCGGCAAATAATTTTGAGAACGATGTTCCGGAGGAAGTTCGGCAAGAGCGCTTGTCGCGATTCATGGAAGCGCAGGAAAAAGTATCTGCGGACCGGTTATGTGCAAAAGTAGGTCAATACATGCCGGTGATCATTGACGGATACGAGGATGGAGTTGCCATTGCTCGCACTCGTGGAGATGCGCCGGAGGTGGATGGAATCGTCGAAGTTGATCATCTTGATGAATCATTGCCACCGGGAACGGTGATTGAAGTGGAAATCACCGGCGCCACTCACCACGATCTGACCGCAATACCGGCCTAGTCAATTCTCTCGCGGCTTGAAAGAAGCCGTAAAAACCCCAAATTACCCGTGGTTATATGTTTCTTGGGGAACTCCATGAGAATGGAAAAGCTGACGGCGAAATTTCAACAGGCACTGGCTGAGGCACAGAGTCTCGCGGTTACCCGTGGACATCAGTTTATAGAGCCGCTGCATCTGATGATGGCATTGCTCGATCAGGATGGGGGCACTGTACGGCATGTATTGACGCAGAGCGGCGTTAACGTGAATGGTCTGCGTTCGAAACTGGGTATGCAGCTTGAAAAGTTAGCCAGCGTGGAAGGCAATCACGGTGATGTACATATCTCAAGTGATCTCTCTCGTTTGCTGAATGTCGCGGAGAAGACAGCCAGCGATCGGGGAGATCAGTTCATAGCCAGCGAGATATTTGTGCTTGCCGCTGTGAACGACAAGGGGATACTGGGCGATGCCCTCAGGCAGGCGGGTGCCGAAAAAAAACGACTGGAGTCTGCTATTGATGCAATCCGCGGAGGTCAGTCGGTAAACGACGCGAATGCGGAGGATCAGCGCCAGGCGCTCGAAAAGTACACGATCGATGTTACCGAGCGAGCGGAGCAGGGCAAGCTCGATCCTGTGATTGGTCGCGATGATGAAATTCGCAGAGCGCTCCAGGTTTTGCAGAGACGCACCAAGAACAATCCGGTACTGATCGGAGAGCCCGGAGTGGGAAAGACCGCGATTATCGAGGGGCTTGCGCAGCGAATAGTCGATGGAGAAGTGCCGGATGGGGTCAGGAATAAACGCGTTCTCTCTCTCGATTTGGGAGCTTTGCTGGCCGGTGCCAAATACCGGGGTGAATTTGAAGAGAGACTCAAAGCTGTACTGAACGACCTGGCCAAACAGGAAGGTCAGATCATCCTCTTTATCGACGAGCTTCACACTATGGTTGGCGCTGGAAAAGCTGAAGGCGCAATGGATGCCGGAAATATGTTGAAGCCTGCACTGGCTCGCGGAGAGCTTCACTGTGTCGGTGCCACGACGCTGGACGAATACCGTCAATACATTGAAAAGGATGCTGCGCTGGAGCGCCGGTTTCAGAAAGTACTGGTCGATGAACCTACTGTCTCGGACACAATTGCGATACTGCGCGGGCTGAAAGAACGCTACGAAGTTCATCATGGGGTCGACATTACCGATCCGGCTATAGTTGCTGCAGCAACGCTGTCCCAGCGCTACATCACAGACAGAAATCTTCCGGACAAGGCCATTGATCTGATTGATGAGGCTGCAAGCCGGATCCGCATGGAAATTGATTCAAAGCCAGAGGCTATGGACAGACTGGATCGAAAACTGATTCAGCTGAAGATTGAACGTGAAGCACTCAAAAAGGAAAACGATGAGGCATCGACGCGTCGACTGGCAGATCTCGAAGGTGACATTAGCGATCTTGAAAAGGAATACGCAGATCTCGAAGAGGTCTGGAATTCAGAGAAGGCACAGGTGCAGGGAAGTCAGCACATTAAAGAGGAACTGGATCGGGTCAGAGTCGAGTTTGAAACTGCACGTCGAGCGGGGGATCTCGGTCGAATGTCCGAGTTGCAGTACGGACGTATTCCCGAACTTGAGAAGCAGTTAACGGCAGCAGCTGAAACCGGCGAGAAAACACCCACATTGCTTCGCAGCAACGTAACCGAAGATGAGATTGCTCAGGTCATCAGCCGCTGGACCGGGATACCGGTGTCAAAAATGATGGAAGGCGAACGAGACAAACTCCTCAGAATGGAGTCGTTCTTACAGGCGCGCGTTATTGGTCAGGAGGCACCGATAGAGTCCGTCTCGAACGCAATTCGTCGTGCGAGAGCTGGTCTTTCCGAGGCTGGCCGCCCAATGGGGTCTTTCCTCTTTCTCGGACCTACCGGGGTGGGGAAAACCGAGTTGACCAAGGCGCTGGCGGAATTCCTGTTCGACAGTAAGGAATCAATGGTTCGAATCGATATGTCGGAATTCATGGAGAAACATGCGGTTGCCAGACTGATTGGAGCGCCTCCCGGATACGTCGGTTATGAAGAGGGGGGTTACCTCACCGAGGCTGTTCGACGTCGACCGTATTCCGTAATACTGATGGATGAAGTCGAGAAGGCACACCCTGACGTGTTTAATCTATTGCTTCAGGTGCTTGATGACGGCCGTCTGACTGACAGTCAGGGGAGAACGGTCGATTTCAGTAACACAGTAATCGTGATGACCTCGAATCTCGGGTCTCAGGAAATTCAGGCAAAGTTTGAAGCCGGAACAGCTGACTATCAGGAAATCAAAACTGCGGTGCTGGATCAGGTCTCGCAGTTCTTTAGACCTGAGTTCATTAACCGAATTGATGATGTGAGTGTGTTTAACCCGTTGTCTGAAAAACAACTGGAAAAAATTGTTGAAATCAAGCTCGAATCTGTAGGGAAAAAACTCAAGCAACGGGATGTCGATTTCGAATTCGAGACTTCGGTGATTTCGTTTCTTGCCACCGAAGGTTACGACGTTGTCTACGGTGCCCGTCCACTGCTCAGGGTGATTCAGAATCGAATTGAGAACAAACTTGCAGAGGCAATTCTGGGGGGTGAAATTTCTGCCGGAGATCAGGTCACAGTCCGACTCTTAAACAATGCGATTGAATTCGAAGTTGGTTAAACTTCGGTTTTTTCTTTCAGGCAGGACCGGCAGACAGCGTGAATAAGGTCTGCGTATCGTTCGACCTGTACCTTTCGATCGTATTGATCGGTGACATCTCGATTGAATCGCCAGCTTTTCTTTTCAGATATCCAATTTTGATAAGCTTTAGCAATATGCGAGGCAACAGTTTCGGCACTACTGGCTGATGTCGCTATGCCGAGATTACCGTTCTCAATGAGCTCCGGTAGGGGGCCGCTAGCAGGACAGAGGGCGAGAGTAGGCTTCTTCAGAGCCATATGTTCAAAAATCTTTCCGGTTAGCACTTCGCTGACAGTACCTCGGTTCGTGTTTGCCGTAACCAGAAGTAACCAATCGGATTGCGCCAATAGTTCAAGGGCCGAGCGTCGTTCGATAGCGCCGAACTGAACAACTTCCAGAGTTTTGCCAAGTCTGGCGAATTTTTCTCGTGTTTCGCTACCATAAGCACCAGCGATCTGAATCTTGACCGCATCTCGAGATATCCAGTTATTCTCAGCAGCAATCTGGAACCCCCTGATAAGCACGTCGGGCTTACGCTCTCCCCAAAATGAACCGGCGTATGTGAATGTAAGTTTAGGATTGGTTTGGCTTTTTTCCGCCAGATTGGTGAATTCTTCTGGATCGTACCCATTTTCGATAACTTTAAAACGATTAGACCGTTTGTTTTTATGTCTGGATAAAAAACTATCTCTGATTGGTTCAGATACCGTGACAACACAGTCCGCGTGCTTGTCTATTTTTTTTTCAATCTCAAGCAGTCCGAAACTTCTTAGCCGATCAACAATTGAGGGTTGTCGATCGGGAGCACCAACGACTGAATCACGCAAATCAGCAATCCAGGGGATACCCATGGTTGTCTTCAGATGATGTCCTATCAGACTCGAAGTATGTTTGGGTAGTGTAGTAAGAACGCAATCTATGTGATGGTGCTCGACAAGGTGTTGCAGCTTATTGACGATGGAGTCAAACCAAACAGCGTGAATTTCGCCATTTTTAATGATGTTTTGCAGATTGGTCAGGCCGAGAAAGTAGCGACTAAACGGCTGCCCTTTTTCCGCATACAGTGGGCCAAGCTTTTCCCCGCCGACTCTGTGGATCACCGTCGAAGGATCAATATCGTTCAGAAGCGCCGGGTCCTGCAGCTGTCCCAGACTGAGGGCATTGGTCAGAACAACGGGATTGACGCCATGTCGAGGTAGATACTTTGTGAGCTTAAGCGCCCTTTGCACTCCCATACCGCCCACCGGCGGAAAGTTATAAGAAACCAGCAGGACGTTCACAGGCGCCATTAGTGTTTGTCGAGCAGGACGTCAAGAATTCGCTCAGCTGCATCACCTCGCCCGAAAGCGTGCGAATTGCACTCAACATCCAGAGGATTATCCACGACTTTTCTAAACTGTCCGATGATGGTGTCGGTGTTGGCGCCAACCAGTGTGTTGGCTCCGGAGTCCAGAGTTTCTATCCACTCGGTTTCATCTCTCATAGTGAGACACGGTACTCTAAGAAAATACGCTTCCTTTTGGACGCCTCCTGAATCTGTGAGCACAGCGTCCGCATGCAGCTGTAAATCCATCATTTCAAAATAACCCACTGGGTCCGTCAAGATAACATTGTGGTTTCCGTGTGCTTTCAGTGCCGAATGCACCGACTTGGAAATCCTCGGATGCGCAGGAAAGACGACAGTCATTGACGCCGAAATTCTGGCTATCGCTGCCATAATGTTTTCGAATCTTGATGAAGAGTTGGTGTTCTCCTCACGGTGGCAGGTCACCAAAGCGTATCGTTGGTCGTCCACATTCAGGTCTGTCCGTATCGAGCTTTTCTCTCCGAGGTTGCGACGATAGTAGAGCGAGGCGTCCAGCATCACATCGCCGCAGACATCGACGCCGTCAACAATACTCTCTTTTGCCAGATTCTGTTTCGCTGTTGCCGTCGGACAGAACAGGAAAGACGACAGGTGGTCGGTTAAGACTCGGTTTTGTTCCTCTGGCATACGTTTGTTATATGACCGCAAGCCTGCTTCGACGTGAGCAACAGGGAAATGGTGTTTTGAAGCGGCCAGTGCACCAGCCAGTGTGGAGTTGGTGTCTCCGTAGACTAGAACGACATCCGGGTTCAGATCAATCATCGCCTTTTCAAGCGCGATGATCATCTGGCCCGTCATCTGCCCATGGCTGCCGCTGCCAATACCGAGATTGAAATTCGGTTCAGGAATGTCCAGTTGATGAAAGAAAAGAGACGACATATTGTCGTCGTAGTGCTGGCCCGTATGGATTATTGTCTCTCTGATTTTGGAGTTATACTTGCCAACCGCTCTGGAGACGACCGCAGCCTTTATGAACTGTGGTCTGGCGCCAATGATTGTGACTATATGAAGACTCATCTGACTACGGTATCAATACTGAACTAAACAATATGAAGCGGTTTGGATTAATTGGCGTCGCTGGGTATGTGGCGCCTCGACATTTGAAGGCCATCAGCGAAACCAAGAATAAACTGGTTGCCTGCCTGGATCCTAACGATTCTGTTGGAATCATTGACAGCTATTTCCCGGGCGCTTCTTTTTTCACTGCGTTCGAGCGATTTGATCGCCACATCTACACGGTTTCCACGACTCGGGAGAAGCTGGATTATATC
>JBCCGE010000031.1:0-36044 GCA_039029455.1 Pseudomonadota bacterium
CGCAACAAGTCAGGTACTGGCAGTTGAATAAAGCCAGTAGAAAGCTCAATCATGTCAAATTCAAGTTTTTTGCATTCCTCTATATAGGCGTCAATGTGAGTTGGCGCGCGCGACAGCAGATTTTCAATCCAGCCCCCGGTTGACACGTATACGCCGTGCTCGTGACAGATTCGATTTATTTTCTTCACGTATTCGGCCGGCATCAGCGAGAACGAACCGCCCGCATACTTGTAGCCATCTATATGCTCACCCATACCTTCCAGCAGTTCTCTAGTGTAGGTGGGGGTTACGCTGGCGTAATAAGGGCCGCGTATTTCCGTAATGGACTTTTCGCGCGGTTTGGGGTCGCGATCATTCATTGGAACGTAAGGAAAGGAACGGTTCTCCCAGACTTCTGATTGTTTACGTTCTTTATTTGGATCAATATCTAGCATGGCATATCCTCAACAAACATATTAAAAAAGCAGGTCCGACTTAAAACAGACCACTAAAAAATTACTCGGTTAAATTACCAAGAATGTGCGCCAGCTCACGTGCGGACGAATCTTCAAGGTTTTTCACGACTGCAACAATGCGTTCGCGCACTTTTTTGGATGTGAACGGAGTCGCTAGATCGATAAATTTTTCCTCAACCGTCTGCCACGACATGGGACGAGTATTAAACCCCTCGTAATCGGTTTTCATAACTTCATGAACTGTACCGTCTTGCAACGTAAAGGTGAGTCGGGTGCAGACTTCATTGGGAAAGCGGTCGGTGTATTCCTGTTTTGGCACAACAGTAAAGCGCTGAATTAATTGTTGAATATCGTCATTCAGGAAACGATCGTTTTCATATTGTGCCGGCAGCACATTGCCGTCGATTAGAGCTACGCCGACCATATACTGCAATGAGTGATCGGCCTCTTCCTTGGTGCGAATTATGGTTTTGTCGCCCTCTTCACCGCCGCCAATGATGTGAAACGCAACATCAAAAATCTCGATGTTAATGTGTTGGATCTGATCCCAGCTGAAACCTTTTTCGGCCTGTAATTCCAATGCACCTTCAATCGACGATTGTGAGTGAATCTCAGCATTGTATTTTTTGATGATCGATTTGCGCACGTTCTCCAGATCTTCGTTTTCCCAATCGATAGCAAACTCACCAGAAATTGCTTCTTTCAGGCCTTTATTACCTTCAAACACTTCCTCTGGACCTGTGATACCACGAAATGCAAGAAACGCCGAGTGGCTGCCTACAAATCCTGTATTGGGGTAAGCCAGACCTTTCCAATGACTAATGGCTCCTGTTCGAGTAACCCGCAAGGCGTTATTGCAGGTGCCTGAAATCGCAATGGCCATCGCTGTTTTTTCAGCGTCCAGACCCAGCGCGCGCGCTACGCCAGCCGCAGATGCATACGCACCTTGCACAGTATGATCAAAACCTTTCGCCCGCACGGGCGCCTCATCGCAGAGACGACCCTGTACCTGATACGCAACGGCCATAGCGGACAGCACGTCATCACCGGAAGAATCGGCATACTCTGCCGCAGCCAGAACTGCGCCAAAGTTATCAGACTGATGACAGGTTTCACCTTTAGCCAGATAGCTGTCCATAAAATCGAGATAACGCGACAACGCACCGTTATAAAAACCAACGCGATCCGGAGATGATTTCCCGCCACCAATGAACGTACACAGCGGCTTGCCACCAAAGTCTTCATCGTGTTCACGAATCATTCTGATTGGCTCACCTTCCAGTGCGCCGATCGCCACTCCAATGGTGTCCAGAATGCGCTTTTTCAGCTCTTCCCGAGCCTCGTGAGTCATTACTTTGTGGTTTGCCTGCGACACGAAACGGCCGAGCTTTCTGACTTCGGTATCGCTGATACCACCACTTTCTGTTGCTGCCATCTGGGTAAACTCCTTACAGTGAATTTGTGATCATGATGCTCTCAACCAGGCCACCCGCCGCAATCAAAGACTGTTGGCTATGTGTACTACGGGGTTGCCCATGCTGTCTGCGTGCCGGTCCGTTCTGGTATTCAAATGAAGCGACTGCCTTCGTGCCCGGGGCAACGCATATTCTTTCATAAAACAGAATAAGAATCATTACTATTTAGCATTAATTTTCATTATTTATTCGACGCGTCAACTTTCGGTAAACAGCTCGGAGGGCTAAAGCCACAAATAATCGAACGGATAACGCAAAAAATTGCTGTGCTTCGCGCAGCAATCAAGGACCCTATTTCTTGGGCGCATCAGGTTTAGAAACCTCGCGGAGATGTGATTTCAAAACGTTGAAATAGCGGGAACATCTCAAGCGTATTCGCACGTCATCGATACACAAAGACAACGTAGTCCCGACTCAAGCGCAGCAAGTGCGGCCCACGGAGGGCACTGATGGAGAGCTGCCTGCCGGCTTTTTACACAAACAGCGCGAACACGGGATTTTCAACGGGGCAGTGAACTTTGATTCGTCAACGCATCCGCCCGGTTTACAGAGCGCCCCTGACTCAGGCAATCTCGGCCCATCCCCGTGTCAACACAACGATCGCATTTACTAACCATGAACACACCTAATTTTCTGATCCTGATGGTGGATCAGCTTAACGGCACCCTGTTTCCGGATGGGCCGGCCGAGTGGCTGCACGCGCCCAATCTTAAAACTCTCGCGAAACGCTCCGCACGCTTTGCCAACACCTATACAGCATCGCCGTTGTGCGCGCCAGGACGCGCAAGCTTCATGTCCGGTCAACTGCCTTCAATGACCCGGGTCTATGACAATGCCGCCGAGTTCGCATCCGATATTCCAACCTATGCCCACCATCTCAGGCGTGCGGGATATCACACCTGCCTTAGCGGCAAAATGCATTTCGTGGGTCCCGATCAGTTGCACGGATTTGAAGAGCGCCTGACCACAGATATCTATCCGGCGGATTTTGGCTGGACACCCGATTACCGCAAACCCGGAGAGCGAATCGAGTGGTGGTACCACAATATGGGTTCAGTAACCGGCGCAGGCGTTGCGGAAATCACAAACCAGCTCGAGTATGACGACGAAGTTGCCTTTCAGGCTGTGCGAAAGATACAGGATCTTGCGCGCGGCGCTGACCAGCGGCCCTGGTGTTTAACAGTGAGTTTTACACACCCGCACGACCCCTATGTGGCGCGTCGCAAATACTGGGATTTGTATGCGGACTGCGAACACCTGCTGCCGACTGTCGGCGCTCTTGATTACAACGATCACGACGCTCACTCCCAAAGAATTTTCGATGCCAATGACTGGCGAAGCTATGAGATCGAAGACACGCACATTCAGCGCTCCCGGCGGGCTTATTTCGCCAACATCTCCTATCTCGATGAAAAAGTCGGGGAGATACTGCAGACACTCGACGCTACCCGCCAGGAAGCCGTAGTGCTGTTTGTATCGGATCATGGAGACATGCTGGGCGAACGCGGACTTTGGTTCAAAATGTCGTTTTACGAAGGTTCTTCGCGGGTTCCGCTACTGCTGTCCGGCCCAACGATCGAACCCGGTCGGATCGAAACTCCGGTATCGACTATCGACGTAACACCGACACTGGCCGATCTGGCCGGCGTCGATCTGAGTGAGGTTATGCCCTGGACCGCCGGGGAAAGTCTGGTTCCAATAGCTTCGGGAGCAAAGCGCAGTACCAATGTAGTGATGGAGTATGCTGCCGAGGCATCGTATGCACCACTCGTCTCGATCCGCGGTCCCCGCTACAAATACAATCGCTGCGTTCTCGATCCGGATCAACTGTTCGATCTCGAAACAGATCCTGATGAACTAAATAATCTCGCAGGCAAACAGAGTCATGCCGAAATTTTGCGTGTGATGCAGACTGAAGCGGATCAGCATTGGGATCTTGAACGTTTCGATGCTGAAGTGCGTCAGAGTCAGGCCCGACGCTGGGTCGTTTACGACGCGCTTCGCAACGGCGCCTACTTTCCCTGGGATTACCAACCCCTGTTTCGCGCCTCAGAACGCTATATGCGCAATCACATGGATTTAAATGTCGTGGAGGAAGGTCAGCGTTTCCCCAGAGGTGAATAGATACCGGGTCAGAGTTCGCCCCTAACTAGAAGCTATCTCATAAATGCATCTTGACTTGAATGTCGGTATTTCAAGCACCGTTCCGATGCTCATTTACCCATGTAAACTGCGCTTCTCACGGTACTTGCGCCTTGTACTCCAAGCCAATCTACTATTTATGAGATGACTTCTAACACCCGACGGCGTATTTGAGCACCTGATTTTTCAAGGGCTGAACACGGTTGGCCAGACTTAAACCCATTGTGCGGGCTTGATGTAACGGCCAAATCCGGTTTGAGAAGGTCAGGTAAAAACCATCCATTGCCGACATCATCATCAGATTATCGTATCGACGTCGGCGCTCGTATTCGGCAAATACTTTTTGCCGATCAAGGGCAGTCTTCGGGTCAGCCCGATCAACAAGCTCGAGTAATATGGAGACATCCTTGAAGCCAAGATTGACCCCTTGCCCGGCCAGCGGATTGATGCAGTGCGCCGCATCGCCAATCAATAACACATTATTTCGATAGTAGCGGTTTGCATGCATTCTCTGGATTGGAAAGCTGGCGCGCCCAACAATCGAAAAGCTTTGCAGGCTATCGGGGAATGCATTCACAACAGCCGAATGCAGCGCGGCGTCGTCAAGCGCCTTGAGTCTCGCGACTTCTGGTGCCGAGTTGTACCAGATCAGTGACGCGTGATTATCATACATCGGCAACAGCGCCATAGGTCCTTCCGGTGTGAACTGCTGCCACGTGGTGTCGCCAACATCAGAATGCATCTTCACCGTGATTCCGAGAACCTGTTGAGCATAGTTCCATCCGCAGCTGCGTATTCCAGCGGTATCTCGCAGCTCAGAACGAACCCCGTCGGCCGCGATCAACCAGTCACAGCAGAGCTCTTTGCCACTGTCGAATCGAACACGGGTCGTACTGTTCAGATCAATCGACGAAATAACCTCACCAAACAACAGCTCAAGGTTGGATAACTTTTTCGAGCGCTCAAACATGGCGAGCTGAACAAGCCTGTTTTCAATAAAATAACCAAGCTCAGGCAGTCCGATGTCTTCGGCGCTGAACGCACACACTCCACTGTCTTCCCAGACTTTTAAATGCCGGTATTTGTGATAACGCATCGACTCCAGTGGTTCCCAGGCGCCGAGTCCGGATATCGTTTCTTTGGATGCCAGATTGATGGCCGATACGCGAAGATCAGGCGGCTGCAGTGGATCAAAAGCGCGAGGTTCTCGCTGTTCGACCAGCACCACGTTTAATCCGCGCTGAGCCAGCCCGAGCGCCGTCGCACTGCCAACCATACCACCACCAATGACAGCAACATCCGCATGTGGCGGACTGTTTTCAGAGTGAATGTGGTCGGTATTCAAGACGGCCTGAGTACGCAATCAAAGAGCTGACAGTAAAGAGAGTGTAGCAAAGCCCGAGACAAGCACCTATCCGGTATTATCAGGAAAAGACTCAAAACACATCTCGGCCTAACGATACAATTGTGTTCAGCCTCACTCTTTGGCGCCCACTTCAATTCACCGGGAATTTTTATACACTTTACCTATAGATTTCAGACTTTTCCGATCTGATTCAATCGACTCTCGTTATGCCCAAAATTAACTTTAGCAATTTTGCCAACACACTAAGTTACAAAAGTCTTCCTGAAGAGCTGCTGGTACTTCTTCGTCGCAGCTTTATGGACACAATGGGTGTAGCCGCGCTCGGATCAACAACAGAAATGTCAGAACGCGCCCGGCGCGCAAGCCTGACGCTGTTCGGAGCAGCGGCAGGAAGCAGTTCTAGAATGCTGATGGATGGTCGCAACGTCAGTCCCGCAGGTGCGGCGATGGCGGGGGCGTTCACCGTTGACAGCATCGATGCCCACGACGGCAACACACCAAACAAAGGGCACGCCGGCTCCGCGGTATTTCCGGCGGTTCTGGCCGTCGCCGACTCCATTCTGCAATCGGATCGGCGTATTTCTGGTCAGGATCTTGCGGTCTGGCTCGCAGTTGCCTATGAGGTAAGCTATCGAGCCGGTCAGGTGCAGCACGCAACCTGCACCGACTACCACACCTCCGGCGCCTGGACGGCCGTGGGTGTTGCGGTTGCCGTTACGCGAATGCTGGAGGGTTCCGATGAACAGATTCGTCATGCGGCAGGGATTGCCGAGTATCACGGTCCCAGAAGTCAGATGATGCGCTGCATCGACTTTCCGACCAATCTTCGGGACGGAGTAGGCTGGGGCGCACCCTCTGGTGTCACTGCGGCGTACCTTGCTCTTGAGGGATTTACCGGTGCGCCGGCACTAACCTGTGAAAGCGAAGATGCAACGCCCTACTGGAGCGATCTGGGAGAACGTTGGTTAACTCTGGAACACACACACTACAAGCGCTATCCCTGTTGTCGCTGGGCGCATTCCGCAATGGACAGTGCGCATCGTCTGATGATTGATAACACACTGTCGCACACTGATATAGAGCGCGTTGAAATTCACACGTTTCACTACGCAACGCGTTTAGCAGGGCACGAGCCCGGAAATCTTGATGAACTCAGTTACTCCATAGCGTTTCCGGTCGCGACCATGATCGTGCGCGGCCAGATGGGAGCGCCGGAGCTGGCACCGGAAATTTTGCACGATGCAGACATTCTTCGAATCAGTCGAGCAACCGAGCTGATTGACGATCCGGAGCTGACGGAGCGAAGTGTTCAGAAGCGATGGGCGCAGGTGACGTTTGTTTTGAAAGACGGGGGTCGAATTCAGGGCGAACCGTGCACACCCAAAGGAGACGTAGACGACCCATTGTCCGAAGAGGCAATTGACGAAAAATTCCTGTTGCTTGCGCAGAGCGTTCTCGGACCGTCTCGTTGCAACACGCTGCAGTCGTACTGTCGCCGGTTCGACTCACTGGACAGAGAGGATTTTCTGGACTTATTCGATATGTGTTTAACATCAACTAGGTAAACAGCGCCAATCGATTGTCGGAGAGTTTGGTCGATATCCGCACCTAAGAATCGACCTCTAAGATCAGATTCCCGACGCTTTAATCAAGTGTTTGTCACTGGTGACGAGCTAATTCGCTCGCAAACAGTTCCATAAGCAATTGGATATTTCGCACACCAGGATAGTTGGGGCGGACCGCGAACGCAATCTCCCGATGCGGACCGGGTTCAGATAAGGGAACACAGGCGAGAGCCGGGTTGCTCAGCACCAGCTGCGACATCGCCATTTTTGGGGCAAAGGTCGTACCCATCCCGCTGGCAACCAATTGCACTAGTGTATTCAGACCGGTGGCGCCGAGGTGTTGAACCGACTTCTCGGAAAGCTGGCAGGCTGAGAGCGCATGTTCTTTCAAACAGTGGCCGTCCTGCAACAACATCAATTGACCTGGATCAATTTCATCGCTGCTGATGCTCGAGCGTTTTGCCCGCGTGTCCTGCTTTTGTGTAATCCACAGAAACTTCTCTTCCCAAAAGCTGAATGTCAGTAAATTACCGCAGTGATATGGAAGCGCAATGATCGCCGTATCCAGATCTCCGCTTCGCACCTGTTCGAGCAGGACATGGGTTTGCTCTTCCGAAATCTTTAGTTCAAGGGCAGGATATTCACGCTGCAGTCTGGGCAGGACGATCGGCAGAAGATAGGGACAGATTGTTGGAATAATGCCCACAGAAAGCGTTGCACTCAGTTCACCTTGCACGGCACTGCCCAGCTTCTCGATTTCATCCATTAGCAGCTTGACCTCGCGCGCCTTAGAGAGGAACTGCCGGCCCGGAGGAGTCACCAGTACCTGCTTGTTATTGCGCTCGAAAATCTGAAACCCCAGAGATTTTTCCAGTTCGGACAGCGCCGTGCTGAGTGCCGACTGAGACACCGAACAGTATTCAGCTGCTTTCTTAAAATGCAGTGTGCGCTCGGCAGCGAGCGCGTAATTGATCTGTTTCAGCGAGATCACATTCTATGGATCGTGGGTAATGAGCAGTAGTTCAATATTTTAGAACATAATCTTAAAATAGTTCAAATTAATTTCATTATCAGATGAGTTACTCTAATCACTCCTGCCCGAACAGGTCGGACAGGTTTTTTTAAATCCAACTTAAACGGGGAGCAATCCAACCCATGTCCGTACTCAGATTGTGTCGCTCCTATTATAATGACAGAGACGCAATATCATCGATTCACCCGGAGTATTGTCCAACCCAGGACTCGCAATCAGGCGAATCGATTTTATGTCATACAGACTCTACTCCACCACAGGTTCACTAAGTCGGTACCGCTGTTGCATGAAGTAGATGCGAAGCATGGATTCCAGCCCTATTGGCTGATGGTCATCCCCCCGTTTTGGATAATGACGCTTGATCACCGGTAACGTTTCCTTCCAGGCCAGAATGTATTTCATCTCGATTAAAAATTTTTGTTTCAGATTGTTTTGTTCTTTACTGAGTATTCGAGTTTTGAAACGCTGGATCCGGACATCGCAGGGAACGCGTTGACGTGTAAGTTTGCATAGCTGATGATTTCAGTGATCATGATTTTTACAGAGATTCCACAACCCAGTATTTTAGATAACCCGGTTCACATGTTAGTTAACCTAGTTCACATTTTAGATAACCCAGTTCACACAGGAGATAAAAATGCCCGAAGCCCCGAAATGTCCTTTTTCCAGTGCTGTTCAGCACCACACAGCCGGAGGCGGTACTTCAAATAACGACTGGTGGCCGAATCGGTTACCACTTCACATACTGCATCAGCATTCTTCAAAGTCCAATCCGATGGATTCGGCGTTTGACTACGCCCAGGCGTTTGAGTCGCTTGATCTTGACTCGGTGAAAGAAGATCTGTACGCGTTGATGACGGACTCACAGGATTGGTGGCCCGCAGACTATGGTCACTATGGTCCGTTCTTCATACGAATGGCGTGGCACAGTGCCGGCACTTATCGGATTGCTGATGGTCGAGGTGGAGCCGGTAGCGGCTCGCAACGCTTCGCCCCTCTGAACAGCTGGCCGGACAATGGGAATCTTGACAAAGCCAGGCGGCTCTTATGGCCAATAAAACAGAAATATGGCCAGAAGATTTCATGGGCTGATTTGATGATTCTGACCGGGAACTGTGCGCTGGAGTCCATGGGCTTTAAGACCTTTGGATTTGCCGGCGGGCGTGCCGATATTTGGGAGCCTGAAGAAGACATTTATTGGGGGTCTGAGGATACCTGGCTTGGCGATGATCGATATAGTGGCGATCGCGATCTGGAAAACCCGCTGGGGGCAGTCCAGATGGGTTTGATCTACGTAAACCCGGAGGGCCCAAATGGAAATCCGGACCCGGTGGCTTCCGGACGTGATATCCGAGAAACGTTTGGTCGGATGGCCATGAATGATGAAGAAACCGTAGCCCTCGTTGCCGGCGGACATACCTTTGGGAAAGGACATGGTGCAGGCGATCCTGCAATGGTGGGGGCAGAGCCCGAAGGCGCATCCATTCAATCGCAAGGGCTCGGATGGATAAGCGATCACGCTAGCGGTAAGGGGGTTGATACCATCACGAGCGGTGTAGAGGGCGCGTGGACGCCAACGCCAACCACCTGGGATGGTTCCTATTTCGATGTGCTTCTAGGGTACGAATGGGAGCTTACTAAAAGTCCTGCCGGAGCCAACCAGTGGAAACCAAAGGACTTAGCGGAAAAAGATCATGCTCCGGAAGTCGACGGGTCGGAGAAACGCTTGTCCTTGATGATGACCACCGCTGATATGGCGATGAAGATGGATCCGGAGTACGAAAAAATTTCGCGTCGATTTCATGAAAACCCTGAGGAGTTTGCGGATGCTTTCGCCAGAGCGTGGTTTAAGTTAACGCACCGGGATATGGGGCCAAAAAGTCGTTATTTGGGCAAAGAGGTCCCCACAGAAGACCTTATCTGGCAAGACCCTGTTCCCCAAAGAAATGGTAAGTTGATTGATGATGATGACATCCGTGATCTGAAATCGCAGATACTGGAATCTGATTTAACCGGCCGTGAGCTGATTTCAACCGCCCTGGCCTCAGCCTGCACTTTTCGCGGTTCTGATATGCGTGGTGGCGCCAATGGGGCTCGGATACGCCTCTCTCCTCAGAGAGAGTGGAGTGCGAACGAACCCGAACAGCTCAATCGCGTGCTTGAGGTGTTAGAAGAGATTCAGGGGGACTTCAATAGCAAGCAAAGCGGTAAACACGTATCTGTTGCCGATTTGATTGTCCTGGGTGGCGGTGCCGCGATAGAACAAGCCTCAACAGAGGCCGGCAGCAAAGTCGACGTGCCGTTCACACCGGGACGCACGGATGCCACTCAGGAACTAACCGATGTCGATTCGTTTGAGGTTCTTGAACCAGACGCCTGTGGTTTTCGCAACTATCAACGAACGCAGTTTGCGGTTTCTTCAGAGGAGCTGCTTGTCAATCAGGCGCAACTCCTGACACTCACCGCCCCTGAGATGACGGTAATGGTCGGTGGTTTGCGAGCCCTTGGAGTGACACGTGAAGGAAGCACGCACGGCGTACTAACCGAACGCCCTGGAGTTCTTAGCAATGATTTCTTCGTCAACCTTCTCGATATAAACACGACCTGGAGCGCCATCGATGATGACGAACTGTTGTTTGAAGGTCGTGATCGTGTCAGTGGTGAATCAAAATGGACCGGCACACGTGTGGACCTGGTCTTTGGTTCTAACTCCCAACTTCGCGCGATCGCTGAAGTTTATGGAAGTACCGATGCACAAGATCGTTTTGCCGCGGACTTCGTATCCGCATGGACGAAGGTCATGAATCTGGATCGCTTCGATATTAAGGCAGCCGCTGCATAAGTCTGGGCGAACCCGGATTGAGAGCTAAAATGTTCAAGATCGAGACAGAAAACGCACGCCATAGTCGTTCTATTGCGAAGTTTTCTGACAAGATATTGGACATTTTAGACTCAACTGGGTCGGTCATGACCTTTGCAGAGGTTTCTAAATAAGCAACAACCTATGAAAACTTTCGGTCGTCAGAAGACTCTGTCATTAATGCAAATTTGGGTAAACGCGGTAAAGACGACCGAAATTTCCGTATCAGTAAAAGATACTGGCTCCAACCCATAAATAGAAGTCGCCTGAGAGAGGGCGGTTCCACAATTCTTCAGCCTATCTGAGGTTCCGGCACTATCTGGCAAAAGTCCGGTAGTGTCGGATTCTTCATTATTTCAACGATTAATTCATCGGGGTCACAACCTAACCATGCACAAATACAGTTGTTGCAAGGGGGCTGGGCTGTTGTGGACTTTGGCACGCTAAGCTTCACAAAACTGCACTATCTGCTCTGACCCGAGTCAATTCAGTAAATAACGATCCAAACGCTCCGTCACCTCTGGAATAAAAATGGTATAAAAGGCAATGAAGGACTGGAGCAGAAGCACCAGAGCCTCTTTTTTTACTGTTTGATAACCGCTCAGAGTCTGCTTGGAGATTTGCAAAAGGTGTCCGCAAATCTGAACGTGATCGATTTTGTCATTAATCAAAAAGATCAGCTCAGACCCTGCAACAGTTGCAGAAGCAGATACCCTGGACAAAAGAACTGGCCCCATGTTTTGTAATCTAACTTTCTATCCGGAGAAAACAATGAAACTAATCATTCTCAGAGTACTTCTCGCGTGCTCAGTGTTTTTCAGCTTCGCGGCATTCGCCGAGACCACAATCAGGGTCACACTTCAATTGCCGGAGACGCATTCGCTGGGGCAAAACTGGAACGACTTCGCAGCTATCGTTGACGAAAAGTCAGGGGGCGAGCTTAAGGTGCAACTCTTTCCCTCGGCACAACTCTTTAAGGATAAGGAAGTGCCGGGCGCAGTTGGTTCTGGCGCAGTGGAAGCAGGTTCCGCTTTCCTTGGTCGATTCGCAGGGTCTGTGCCCGCTGTTGATGTTGTCTCGATACCATTTGTGTTTTCTGACGAAGCACACATTCGCGCATCGGTTGCTCCCGGATCCGATATGCGCGCAACACTGGACAGTGCCATATTAAAAGAAACCAACAATCGGGTGCTCTGGTGGCAGGCTTTCGGCCGGAACATATACCTAAACAATGGCTCGGCGATCGTCACGCCCGACGACCTTAAAGGTAAAAAAGTAAGAACATACGGTAAGGTACATGGCTGGACTGTTGAAGCTCTTGGTGGAGCCCCAACCCTGATGTCCGGGTCAAAGCAGTTTCTGGCGTATCAACAGGGCGCAGTTGACGTCGGCATGACCGGTGCATCGGCCGTTAAATCTCGAAATTTATTCGAAGTCATGGATCACATGACACTGACATTTGACAGTGCCATTGAGTTTATCGCTGTTATGAACAATGACTTTTATCAAGGTCTCTCCGCAGAACACAAAGCAATCATCGACGCGGCATCACTGGAGGTTGAGCAGAAACTTCGCGATGAAATTTATGCGCAGGAAGCCGCTAATGTCGAAGAAATGAAATCGAAGATGACGGTAGTTGAGCTGAGTGAAGATCAGCGCGCTGCATGGCGGGACGCGACAGCAGGGGTTGTTGATCGCTTTGTGAAAGAAACCGGTGATACCGGCGCAGCCGTGGTTTCCGCAGTAAAGTCTGCGATGTAAGCCCGACTTTTACGATTCAGAAAAGCGGCGCGCTACTGTGCCGCTTTTTCTTTCTGACCATACGAGTAATCGCCGGTAAAAAAATGGTTGGCGCCATCAATACACTCATCCGAGTGGTCGACACAGTTTCCGAATTTTTGGGAAAGCTGTGCTCATGGTGTTTGTTTGCGATTGGTTTTTTCATCACTTTTGAAGTGGTGATGCGGTATGTTTTTAACTCGCCAACCGTATGGGTTGACGAGATCAGTCGAGTGCTTCAGGTTTGGGTGGTGTTCCTGGCAACTCCCTACGTGCTCAAACACCGTGAGATGATCACTATCGATGTCTTTCTGCGAGACCCCCAGACTCTGAACCGGCGCCTGGCTGAATCCTTTTCGATCATCGTCCTGTTCATATTTATGTCGGTAGCCGTCTACTACAGTTTCGAAATCTGGCTTAAATCCACTTTGGCGGGTCACACCACTGATACCTATCTGGCTCCGCCCAAGTGGTTCACTCATGCGCCGGTTTGGGTGGGCGGTGCAATGCTTTTACTGCAGGGACTCGCGCAGCTGACGCGAATATGGATTGTTGAGAATAACTCTTACGATACAGTGAGCGGATCCGGTTAATGGAATCGGTACTGATCCTTACCGCTCTGCTGGCCTTGCTGTTGCTTCGCACCCCTGTCGCTTTCGCCTTGGGTGGTTTAGGCGTCATTCTGCTCGCACTGAAAGGCTTCCCGCTGGTCGCGGTTCCGCAGCGATTGCACGGCTCAATGGATAGTTTCGAACTGTTGGCTGTACCGATGTTCCTGCTGATGTCCAACATCCTGCTCAAAGGCGGGGTCGGACGGGATCTGTATTCCGCGGTTCAAAGCTGGGTGGGGCATTGGCCGGGTGGACTCGGTGTTGCTACCGTTTTGTCGTGCACCCTGTTTTCAGCCATATCCGGATCATCCGTCGCAACCGCGGCAACGATCGGCACAGTGGCCATTCCGGAAATGACCCAGCGCGGATATAACAGACCGTTTGTGCTGGGCATGCTGGCAGCGGGCGGTACGCTTGGGATTTTGATCCCCCCCTCGATACCATTGATCATCTATGGTGTGATCTCGGAAACATCGATTCCGACCCTGTTCCTGGCAGGCATCGGGCCCGGTCTCTTTCTGGCCTCCACATTTATCATCTACGGGATTTTTTATTCAAAATTCTCTGGCGGTTATCAACCAATCGAAGCGGCCAGTTGGAAAGAGCGCGGCAAAACAACTCTACTGGCATTACCGACCGTACTACTGGCCATTTGCATCGTTGGCTCGATCTATACCGGCATTGCAACGCCTTCTGAAAGTGCCGGACTTGGTTTTGTGCTGGCATTGATCATGACATTCGCCATGAAACGAATGACCTGGCCGAAGTTAAAAGAGGCAGTAGAAGCTGCATTAAAAACCAGCGTCATGGTTCTGATCATTGTGGCGGCCGCAAAAGTGTTTTCTTACGCGATTACCCTTTATCTGATTCCACAATCGATTAGCCAGGTTCTGGCAGAAAACATATCCACGCCAACCCTTTTCATTTTGGCAATTGGCGGGGTTTTGCTGCTGATGGGATTTTTCCTCGAAAGTCTCTCCATGCTGTTAATAATGGTTCCGGTCTTGTTACCTGCGGTACTAAACATCGGCATCGATCCTATATGGTTTGGAATATTTTTTGTCATTCTGATCGAAACGGCCCTGATAACTCCACCGGTTGGAATGAATTTATTTGTCATTCAGGCGGTCGGGAAATCAACGCTGCAGGACGTGGCAAAAGGCGCAATGCCTTTCGCAGTCATTATGCTGCTTACCGCGTGCCTGCTGTGGTACTGGCAGGATCTGGCGCTTTATATCCCTTATCAGCTTGCGAGATAGAAAGACTCGGGGATAAAAAGAGTTTCCAGAAGTCACCTCATAAATAGTAGATTGGCTTGGAGAACAAGGCGCAAGTACCGTGAAAAGCGCAGTTTATATAGGTAAATGAGCATCGGAACAGTGCTTGCAACGCCGTAATTCAAGTCAAGATGCATTTAGGAGATAGCTTCTAACAGTTCCAGGATTCCGCTGTATGCCCACGCACTGATGCATTGCAGGTGTGGCAACATAGAGCAGACTGAAATAAAAAACGAAACTGCACGAAATTTTTGTGCACCTTTTGTGGCTTTAGCCACCACTGAGCAAACATAGCCATCTCCGGAGAGCCGTTCTTCTTGCGAAGCCTTGTACCCAACACACACTCTGTGTCTTCCTTATGACCACCCAAGGCCGTATCGACAGCCCCTATCTGGCCATCGGGCTTTATGTTTCAAACCTGATGATCATGGTGTTGATCAGCGGTCTGGTCAAACACTTGTCTGATCACTACCCGGTCACCCAGATTCTTTTGTTCCGCTTTGCACTGGCCGCAGTTCCGTTGTTTCTTTTCACAATCACTATGCACGGACTTGAGGTAATGAAAACTGAGCGATATCAGGATCATGCCATTCGATCGGTATCGGGTATCTGCAGCTTGTCAATGCTGTATTTCGCACTGTCGATGATCCCTATCGCCGAAGCCACCATGATTGCCTATTCATCACCGATATTCATCACAATTTTATCCATTCCCCTGCTCGGCGAAAAAATTGGCATCGCACGTTGGAGCGCGGTTTTGATCGGATTTGCTGGCGTGATGATTATTGCCCAGCCCGGAACACAGGTTTTCAACCTCGGCGGACTTCTGGCGCTTGGATCCGCGCTGGGGGGCGCCATGGTTGTCCTCTGGTTGAGAAAACTCAGCGACACCGAGCATCCCGGTCTAACCAGTTTTATCTATAACAGCCTCGGCGCATTAGTATTCATCATTGTTACTCTTTACGTCGGCTGGCACGAGGTCATGTCATGGATTCACTGGCTGCTGTTAGCAGCCGTTGGTCTACTGGCGGCGGTTCAACAGTACCTGTTTGCGTTTTCGCTGCGATTTGGCGAGGCCAGCCTGATTGCACCGTTCGAGTATCTGATTCTGCTGTTCGCCGTTGCAGCCGGCATAATTTTCTGGAATGAAATCCCACCGACAACCTCCGTCATTGGAGGCACAGTGATTGTTGCCAGCGGTCTCATCATCATCTTCAGAGCAAACAAAAAGAAAGTTCAAACACAAACTTAAAGGCACAATCGCACGCTCACGCCTAAGTTCGAATCCACAAATCCTCAGTGAATCTGTAAAGACAAGCGGTTAAAGCCACGGTTTAAGGTCGAAAGGCAGAATTTCTAATATCGTCTTTTGATCTTTTAACAGAACACGACAGGCAAACGTAGTTCGCTAGTATTTTCCAAAACACAATTCTGTTTTTCCATTGGCATTTGCGAAAAAATCGCTCTGGAATCTTTGGCCGTCGACCAACGTTCCGCTGAGCAATGCAATATCACTCAAGTCTGAAAACAGGTGGGGCTTTATTTCGAATTGACAGACAAGATCATCGAATCCATCCTGTTTTGAACTTTGCTCAGAATTGAAAGATAAATCTCCAATATCTGCGCTCAGACACTGTGGCTTGCCGTTAACTTTTTTTACCGCCAAGCCTGAGATCTCAATGCTTTCAATATCAATATCACTCACGTCAAAGTTTTCGTTTCCCAGCAGCACCGTCTCCAGGTGGTCCCCATCTCCGTAACACACCAGCTTACCTCTTTCCATTTTTTCAAAATAGGCATCGATAAAAATAGGAGGGACATAAACATCACTTTCTGAAAGAATTTCCGGCGTCATTGTCGACGCCATAACCGACTCCGTATCCAGGACTATAAAATCAGAACCGTCGACAATGGCCGAGACAATGACTCCACCCGTTTGAACAAATAAACCCAGATCATAGATAGTAATGTTGATTTCTCCACCGTCCACATCGACGGAAGGCGGAATCAAAACTGAGTGCACCTCATCAACATTCAGAATCCTGGTTGTAGTGACAAAATCATAACCAAGCCCCCTTCCAGGTGAGTTCGAATTAGTGCGATAAGCATCAACCAGTGGATCATCGGTTAGCCCATCTAGACGATTACCCGCAAATTCAATCTGGAAAAAGGTCTCTACGAATTCGGCTTCATCGTCTAACCTCCCGCTGACCTGAATCTCTCCCTGCACTCTAACGTCTACATACCAGCCGTACCCGGTCCAGTTAACGATTCCGAGCGTAACCACCAAACGAGAGGCGCCTCCGGTAAAGGCCGCGTCTGAATCAGGGACATCTAACGTATAAATACCTCGACCATCTATATTATTAACAACAGTCAGAGTCTTACTTCCCTCATCATAATCAACCGAGTGACTGTGCGAGACGAAACTCGGAAATTCCTCGGGATCAATGTCAGATGCGTCTGTTTCCTTCACATCAATCACATCAATAAAATCCGCCGTAGGCCCTTCTAATGTCAGCGTAACGGTGGAATGCACGCGAAACTCACCGGCGGCAAATAACGGCTTGGTGAAAGCAGCCGATATCAGTATCAGAGCCACAGAAAGAAAATGTCCCGACCAGACCTTACAACTAATAACTCTATAACCTTGCACTTCGCGCCCCCTGCTCTATGTATGGGAATAGCGTAGCATGGAAATTTTTACTGCCACACGGCACGTTGCATTTATCTTTGGGCAGCCAGTTGGTTATGGGCGTTCACTTGAAGATAACGTCAGCCAGATTTCTCATAATCGCACCGGAGATGAATCATCTGATCCACAGAGTTTGCGGATAAGTGAGCGCGCGATTAACTAGCAACGATACTCTGCCTTAGCTGCCCGCCGTAACAGACCCATCATTTACATTTCTTCGGCCCACGCCGGATCGCTTCAGATGATCGGACACGCCCATTGACACGCACTCGCTAAAGAACACAATCAGGCGGTAAGCAGTGTCACTCGCAGAGCTCCAATTTCGGATAAAATCGGTGTTCCCGGTATACTCCAAATCAACATCCCACAATTTCGAATAGCAATTGTTTATCCGATAAAACTGGACGTTTCACCGTTATTCTGACAGCATCCGCGCTCCCTTAAATCACAAGAATATACCGTTAGTCACAGAGGTATTGTTAATGTCCAAATCCCATGTCGTCCTGATTGATCGCCATCCAGGCCGCTCTGCCCAAACCATAGGTATCGCCAGAGTGCTGGGAACCGATCCCGAACTGATTCATGAGCCTTCAGTCGGTGTAGTTGGTACAAAGGGAGACAGTCAGTGTTATCTGGGTGTGCGAGACAAGGTTGAGGCGATTCACGAGCATTTGAAGAGTCGCATCGGGCAATCTGAAGATCAGTTGAAATATCGACTGGTGCAGCCGGAATTTACGATTGCAACCTCGGACGGCATACGGAACGGAACCCGGGAAATGCGCTATTCATTGCTCGGCCGCGAAGTTACCCATGACGCTCTGTGTGAACATCTCGAAGCCACCGGGCTCGCCGGTGTAATTGCAGTGGTCGCCTGCGACAAGCCGCCAGTAGGCACGCTGGCCGCAGTGCTCGAACACAATGAGCCGGCGATCATCATGTCAGACGGCACAATTCGCCCGGGGAAGGACCCCGCTACCGGTGATCCGCTGGACATTATCAGCGCGTATCAGCTGGCCGGCCATCCGGATATTGAACTGCGAAACCGAATTTCGGCCCATGCCTGTCCCGGGATGGGCAGCTGTGGCGGCATGTTCACGTACAACACCATGCAAACGTTTATCGGCGTGGTCGGTATGCAGCCACTGCACATGGTGGCACCTCCTTCTGACGACCCACGTCGGCTAAATGAATTTGCGGAAGAGCTTGTCGACATTCTGGCGCAAATGATAGCCAGCGGTTTGAAGCCGCGCGACATCGTTCAACGTGATTCGATCCGCAACGCCCTGATTGTGGCGATGGCGGTTGGCGGTTCCACCAACGCGGTCCTGCATACTCCGGAAATTGCGCGCGCCGCGGGTTTTGAACATTTCTGGCGTGATGTGATGACGCCGGAAGAATTTAACGAGCTCTCTCGCGACATTGTGCCCGTGCTGACCAATGCACGCCCCTACGGCAAATACTCTATGCTCGACATCGACCGAGTGGGCGGTGTTCAGGTTATCGTGAGGGAGTTGCTGGAAGCCGGTTTGTTAAATGGCGATATGATGACCTGTACAGGTCGAACGCTCGCCGAACAAATCGGCGACCTGAATCCACCAGGGCCTGACGGTGAAGTAATATTTCCGGTGAAAACGCCTTATAAACCCACCGGTGGATTGCGCCTGCTGGGCGGTAATCTCTCACCTGATTTCTCAGCTATATTGAAACTCGCAGGGGTAGAAGGCGGATTGGAGGACAATCTGTTCAAAGGCCGTGCGCGCGTCTTCGAAGGTGAGGTTGGACTGCTCAAAGAACTCGATGAAAACCCGGGTAGTTTTGAAAACAACGATATGATCATCGTGCGCTATGGTGGCCCCACGGGAGCCCCCGGAATGCCGGAAATGCTGGATCCAACCTCACGTATAACGGCGTTGTGCCGTGAACGCGATATCGTCGTGGCGCTGATGACCGATGCGCGCTTCTCCGGTGGGTCCGTTGGGCTGGTTATTGGGCATGTGGGACCGGAAGCAGCACTGGGCGGACCCATTGCACTGGTAGAAGAAGGCGATGAAATTATCGCCGATTTGAACACCAACGAACTCAACTGCACCGCACTTAAAGATGAGGCCACCTACAAGGCGCGGAAGGCGGCTTGGGACAAAGTCGTTGCTGACAACGGTGGCGAACATCCAAATTGTGGGCTTGCAGATACCCGCTTGTTGCATCGCGCGCGTTATTCCGCGGTGCCGGCGAGTCGAGGCGGGGGGCTTCACCCAAACCGAC
Organism: Pseudomonadota bacterium; assembly: GCA_039029455.1. Lineage (GTDB taxonomy): Bacteria > Pseudomonadota > Gammaproteobacteria > Arenicellales > Poriferihabitantaceae > JBCCGE01. The sequence goes on from JBCCGE010000031.1 coordinate 19,521, forward strand.
AGGTCTGGGTAAGAGACTTGCGAGCACCGCAGGATACCGGGTTCAAACCATCGAACAACTGCCGCTAGTGGATGATGAGATGATTCTGCTCCGCATTCTTTGCGGACGCCTAAAACAACACAGATAAAATGTCAGCCCGAGACAACATAAGCAGGGAAGCGCAGAATTTTCTGCAACAGAATCTGCCATGCAATCCACACCAGGAATTGACGGCACAAAATATTGATCGCGTTCGAGCTGACATTCGTCGGGACTGTCAAAAACAAATCGAGTGGGCTGAATCCAGGATTGCAGGTGACACGCAGCTTGTTGATGTCGCGGGTGTGCGTTGTCTGCAGATCAATCCTGCCGGCAGTATTGAATTTCCTGATACTTTGCTGCTGTACTTTTTTGGCGGTGGTTTCATCACAGGCAGTGTCCAGGAGGACCTGCCGATAAGCGCCAGTCTTGCCAGCAAATTAGGAGTTCAGGTGCTTTCACCCTGTTATTCTCTGGCACCTGAGAATCCTTACCCCACCGCAATCGAGCAGGCAAAGCAGATATATCACGCCGTGATCGATCAAAACGAGTTCAAGCAGGTCGTTGTAGTGGGAGAGTCGGCTGGGGGAAACCTTGCGCTGCAAACTGTTTTACACGCATTCGATTACGGGATTCGGCGGCCAGAAGTGTGTGTTCTGCTGTCACCCTGGGTCGATTTGACCCATTCCGGAGACGCCGAATGTTCCAATGACGGTCGGGACCCCACCCTGCAAAAAGCCTGGGTTGATAACGCGGCCCGCTTGTATGGAGGCAGTGGTGCGTTAAGCGAGCCCGGCCTATCTCCGCTGTTCCGTGACTTTCCCGCGGAATTCCCACCGACATTGATCACCAGCGGAACCAGAGATTTGCTCTTGAGCCAATCGGCCCGTCTTGCCCAAGAAATGCGGGCGGCAGGAATCACAGCCGAACTCCGGGTATGGGAAGACATGTGGCATGTGTTCGAATGGTATCCCGAAGTCCCGGAAGCGCAGCAATCTCTGCAGGAGATTTGTGCCTTCATTTCCAAACATCTCCTTAGCTGAGCAAGGGTTCGGGAATCTGTTGACCGACTAATGGATAAATCAGCCCGCAGCAAATTGTGCAGTCAGGCTGACCTGTTCGGTTTCAGCAACGTATACGACTGATAGATAAAGATTCCCGATGCAGACGGTGGCGATGGCGCAGCCATTTGCATCGACAACATGTGAGTTGAGTTCACGATAAGCGAATAAATTGTCTGCCCTGAGTCGTGTGGAATCAAAAATTTTTGCTATGACACCAATACCTTGATTGCAAAATTGAATTCTTTATCTGACACGGAATTTAGTGCGGATCTGCTCAGATTCAATCCCCCTGAATTCGGCGAAGACACCCTGCATTTTGTTTTGAAGGATCAATACGGCATCAGCGGCCAGTTGAAACATCTCGCGGGTGAACGGGATCAGAATACTCTGGTGATAACGAATGACGGATCAAAGTATGTGCTGAAGATTGCAGGGCCCGATGAACGCAAAGACACGGTTGATTTTCAGGTCCAGACGTTGCTCCACCTTGAAAGGAAAGCCCCGGATTTGTATGTACCAAGGCAAGTAAAAAACAGAACGGGCGAGCAGGCCGGAACGATCACTGATGATTCGGGAAAAACGCACTGGGTGCGACTGGTCACCTATGTAGAAGGTGATCCAATGGGCGACTATGACCATCTGGATTTAGACGCTGTTAATGGAATAGGCAGCATCGCGGGCCGAATGTGCGCGGCACTTCAAGGTTTTCTTCATCCCGCCGCAACTGATTTCATGCCGTGGGATGGATTAAACGGTCTGATATTTTCTGACGAGCTGCGAAATAACCACCTGCCCGACAGCATCAAGACCATCGCGGAAAAGCATCTGCAACGCCTGGAAATGGACACCATGTCGAGACTGCTGGCCCTTCCCCATCAAGTCATCCACCACGACGCTCATCCCGGGAATGTGATTTGCGTGCCCGGGAAACCGAATCAGGTGAAAGGCGTGATCGACTTCGGTGATTTAATTTGTCGCCCTGTACTCATGGATGTTTCTGTAGCTCTGGCGAGCACTCTGCGTCACAATCTCGACATATTGGGCACAGCATCTGCCATGCTTGATGGATACAAAGCGCATATTTATTTCACAGAAGATATGATGAGCCTGCTCTACGATGCGCTTTGCGTGAGTCAGATATTGACCGTACAACTACTCAATTATCGAGCACAACACCATGCCAGTGATCCGGAAAAAATTCGCCAGGAAGATTTTAGCGGAGCACTGGAAAATGCCAAGCGGTTCCTTGAATTTGATCAAAATGAATTCTCTGATCATGTGATGCGACACGCTGACGTCTGACTTTAAAAGCCGAAAATGAAACCGGCAATACCAATGACGCATCAGAAGCACAATCTAATCGATCGTCGGAACAAAGCGCTCGGCCCGACCTATACCCATTTTTACGACTCTCCCTTACACATCGTGCGGGGAGAGGGAGTCTGGTTGTTCGACAGCGATGGAAAGCGCTATTTAGACTGTTACAACAACGTGCCCTCAGTTGGTCACTGCAATCCTGAAGTCACCGATGCACTGTGTGAACAGGCACGAACTCTGAATACCCACACTCGATATCTTCATGAAAATGTAGTCGAGTACGCAGAAATGCTAACCGCAACCATGCCGGAAGACGACTATGTTGCATTGCTGGTTTGCACAGGAACAGAAGCCAACGATCTGGCCTATCGTATCGCCTCCACGGTTACGGGACGCAAAGGCGTTATCATTACTGAAAACGTTTATCACGGAAACTCCACTCTGGTCAGCGAGCTGTCGCCCTCTGAAGGTCGAACTCATCCCTGTCCGGATTTCATTGCTGAGATCGCGGCCCCGGACAGCTATCGAGGAGTAGTTGACGCTAACGCGGTCGACTGGGCTGTCGAAAGACTGTCAGAGAAAGGTCACCAGCCCGGGATGCAGTTTATCGAGGGCGCTTTTGAAAACCCGGGTCTGTTCACACCTGAAGCCGAATACTTTCAAAGTATGGCGAACAAAACTCGCGCAGCCGGCGGCCTTGTTATCGTTGATGAAGTACAGTCCGGTCTTTGCAGACAAGGCGAAAACATCTGGTCCTATCAGAATGCAGGCCTTGTGCCCGATATTGTCACCATGGGCAAACCGTTAGGGTGTGGTCATCCCCTCGCTGCAACGGTAGTTCGACGAGAGGTTATTGATGAATTTGGGAAGATTACTGATTACTTCAATACCTTTGGCGGCAACCCGGTCTCGACCGCGGCCGGCAAAGCCGTATTGAATGTAATCCACAGGGAGAATATCCTGCACAGTGTGTATCAAACAGGTATGCACTTTCGAGAGGGGCTTAGAAAGCTGCAAGCGCAACACAGCATCATTGGCGATATCCGCGGCAAGGGCCTGTTCATTGGCGTCGATATCGTCAAAGACCCTGTCACAAGAGAACATGCACCTGATACGGCGTCTCACCTTATAGAATTACTACGCGAAGAAGGCATGCTGGTATCTACCGTTGGTGTCGAAGCCAATGTTCTAAAAATTCGGCCGCCACTTGTATTCAACATTGACCACGCAGACATGGCGCTCGATATGATGTCTAATGCTTTTGATTCACTTTGAGTTTTTGTTGATACCCTGCACTTTTAGAGCGTGATCAGCAGTGTTATCAGATTTTGGAAATTCCCTTGAAAACGGAGATTGGGGCTCAATACTCAAACATCGTGTAGTGATTCGTTCAGTGTGGTGCGTGATTCAAAGTGCTTGACTAAAAATATCCATCCTTGCATACAGCAAGAAGCATAACGACACAACACAAAGTGCTAACCTACATGCCTCCAACGAACAGGTTGATTTAACATGTCGAAAACCGAGTTACTTGAATGGATCGAACTCAATGTCGACGAGCTGAGTGATTGGAGTCAGACCATTTTCGACTACGGCGAAACGGCATGGCGCGAGTATCAGTCGTGCGACTGGTATGTTGATCAGTTGCGTTTGCAGGGGTTTGAAGTGGAAACAGGCAGCGCCGGTATGCCGACGGCATTTTGCGCCGAATGGCGCAACGGCGACGGTCCGACTATAGGTGGTTACGCTGAGTATGATGCCGTGCCTGGAAACTGTCAGGCAGCCGACACCTGCCAGAGTCCCCGTGCCGGTCTGACCCAGCACGCCGGCGGTCACACCGACCCTCACTCTGCGCTCGGCATATCCTCTCTTGGGGGTTTCCTCGCCGCCAAAGCGATGATGAAGAGGCACAATATCGGAGGTCGCCTCAGATTTTTTGGGGAGCCTGCCGAAAAGGTGCGCGGGTCCAAGCCGATTCATGCTGCCCGCGGATACTACGACGATCTGGATGCAGCGATCAGTTTCCACCCGTTTTATATGTTGCCGCTGTGCAATACCACACGATGGAATACCCATTGCGGAGTGGCGTATGCCATGGTGTACAGCTTCGAATGCGAATCACCGCAGACCTGGCTCAACCAGTCCGGAGAATACGACAGTCCTATCGCAGCCTCGCATGCTTCGGCCCGTGCACCGGGGGCAAACGATGCATTAGTTCAAATGTATCAGACATCAAAGTCACTCAAGGAACATATGGTCGCCGCAGGTTGCGGTTGGTCTATGAACGAATGCATCCTTACTGCAGGTCAGGCAACTGCGGACAACCTACCGGCACAGATTTCTCAAATTCAATACCTGATGCGCGTGCCAACGATTGAGATGGCAGAACAAATCAGCGCCGTGCTTGACCGCAATGCTGCGGCGGCGGCATCCATTAGTCACTGCTCCTGGCGTCGGGACTGGGTGAGCAAGTCTCGCCACGGTCTGGCCAATCACGCTTTGGCGCAGGCAGCTTACGATAATCTGGAGTGGATCGGCGCACCGAAATTCAACACCGGCAGTGCACTCGATAAGGCTCGGGAAATTCAGGCCAGTCTTGGGCTCGAACCTATGGAAAAACCGTATCTTGCCGCAACCGAAGAGTTGATCAGCCCACAGAACGCAGAGGCCGAGTTGCGTCGGGAACTGCCGGACTGGCAGGAGCATTTTACGTCCGACGACTACACCGAGTTTTGCTGGCATGCGCCCACGGTTCGACTTTACATTGCACGACCGACACTGGCGGCACCGGAACCCGGCTACAAGTACCCGTCATGGGCAATGAATGCACTGGGTGGTATTCGCGAAACCATAGAGCCGATGATTTCCTGCGCCTCCAAGGTGATCGGCTGTACCGTGCTGGATCTGCTTACCAACCCGGATTTACTGGACCGCGCAACCCGTGAGTTCGAGGCGCGAACCGGAGGGGGTATCGGCGGCACGGCGTGGCAAGCTCCTTTGTGCGACTACGAACCTCCAATCAATTTTCGCTGGCCTGAATATGTGACCACCCCACGTGGTCGCGAATGGTGGATTCCGGGGTAGCTCACCAGCAAGCGGCGATCAGACAGACCGGCACTAAAGCATCCAACGCCGAAAATCGCTCAGAGTTCTCACCAGATGACCCAGAAACTGAGCTGATGCTGCCCCATCGATCACGCGATGATCAAAGGTCAGACCGAGAGGTTGAATCAGTCTGGGTTGAAACTCGGTTCCGTCCCAAACCGGCTGCATCTCGGAGCGAGGAATTCCCAGCAATGCAACTTCCGGTGCATTAATGATGGCGGTAAAGTGTGTTCCGCCTAGACCTCCCAAAGACGAAATTGTAAACGTCGCACCCTGCATATCGTCACTTTTCAATTTTCCAGACCGGGCGGCGTCAGCCAGTTTCCTCACTTCCGCCGCAATATCTTTCAGGCCTTTCAAATCGGCATCTTTAATGACGGGAACGAGCAAACCTTCGGCGGTGTCGGTCGCCACTCCAATATTCCAATACTGTTTGATGACGAGTTCATCGCCTTCAAGAGAGGAATTAAATTTCGGGAATTCCTGCAGGGCAGAAACAACCGCCTTGACGACAAAAGACAGCATCGTGATCTTCGCATCATCAGGTCCGGCTTCCGCGTTCACTTTTTTTCGGAAACTCTCAAGCTCAGTGACATCTGCTTTCTCGAAGTTTGTCACATGAGGAATGATCATGGCGTTCCGAGCCAGTGACGGCCCGGAAATTTTCGCGATTCGACTGAGCTTTATACGCTCAACTGAACCAAATTTTTCATGATCGACCTGAGGCCAGGGCGGCAGCTCAGCTGCAGCCGAAAGGGAAGCCGTGGCCTGCTGCACAGAATTACCAGATAGCGCCTGTTTGACGTAAGCCTCTACATCTTCGCGCAGGATACGTTCTGCCGGCCCGGTCGCGGTTACCCGCTCAATGTCCACGCCTAATACCCGAGCAAACCGTCGGATCGAAGGTGATGCATAGACTGTGCTTGCCTGCGTCACACGCTGCGATACCACCGTGCTCTTCTCGGCTTCCACCTCACTTTCGTCTACCTCAGGTTCCGGGTCCGGAACAGACTCGATTGCAGCTTTTACATCTGTATCGTTGAGAGCAGGTTCTTCAGCGGCTTCAACGGTGGCAATGAGCGAACCTTTACGGACTGTGTCACCCTCGCTGACTTCAATGCTGATAATCCTGCAGGAACGATCGGCGGGAATATCCATCGTCGCTTTGTCACTTTCGACAACAATGATTGAATCACCATCTTCCACGACATCACCGACAGATACTGGAATCTCAATCACAGGAACATCGGTAAAGTCCCCAAGATCGGGAACACGGATTTCAGCTGAATCTGTCATTTATGTGCTTAAACGGTCCAGGGCGCAGGCGTGCCCGGATCAACTTTAAACTCCCTTATCACCTTGTCCAGCATTTTGTATTCAAGGCTTCCCTCCCGCACCAGAGTTTCAATCGCAGCGATACAAATATGCGCGCGATCGACCTCGAAGAATCGACGCAGTGCCTGTCGATTGGCTGAACGCCCAAATCCGTCGGTACCAAGTATCGACAATCTCGCCTTTACGAATGGTGCAATTTGTTGCGGCACTGCACGAACATAGTCGGTTGCGATAACAACCGGACTTTTGCCCTCCAGCAATGTTTCAACATGACTCATCTTTGGTGACTTTGTCGCGGAAAGCCGGTTTTGCCGCTCCAGTCCGACGGCTTCCCTGGCAAGTTCGGTAAAACTGGTCGCACTGTAAACGTCCGCGCCGACCCCAAACTTTTCGTTCAGGATATCGCCTGCCGCGATCACCTCGTTCATTATTGTTCCGGAACCCACGAGTCGAACGCGTGGCGCGGTCTTTTTCCCGATGCTTGAGAACTTGTACATACCGCGAATGACATCTTCCTGCTTCAGGTTATCCGGCTTTGAGGGATTCGCGTAATTTTCATTCATCAGCGTGATATAGAAGAACTCATCGCGCCGTTCGTCTATCATTCGCCTGAGTCCGAAATCCACAATGATCGCAACCTCGTATGCGAAACTGGGATCATAAGCACGGCAGTTGGGAACAGCGCTGGCCAGAAGATGGCTCGATCCATCCTGATGTTGCAGACCTTCACCGGACAACGTAGTCCGCCCGGCGGTAGCTCCAAGCAAAAACCCTCGTGATCGCTGATCGGCGGCGGCCCAGATCTGATCGCCGATTCGCTGGAAGCCAAACATCGAATAAAAGATGAAACACGGCAGCATCTCGATGTCGTGCATCGAATAGGCTGTGGCCGCGCTGGTCCAGGTACTGATTGCGCTGGCTTCGTTGATACCTTCCTGTATCAGCTGTCCGCTTTGAGACTCCTTATAGAAAAGCATCGAGCCCGCATCCTCCGGCTCATACAACTGCCCTTCCGGTGAATAGATGCCGATCTGACGAAACAGACTGTCCATACCGAACGTTCGGGCTTCATCGGCAACAATGGGCACGACTCGCGGACCAAACGACTTGTCCTTTATCAAAGAGCCCAGCATGCGCACGAAGGCCATTGTGGTCGACATGACCTTACCGTCTGTTTCCAGCGCAAACTTTCCGAATTTTTCCAGACCCGGACGTGCGGGAACAGCGGACGTTGCCTGAGTATGGCGCCTGGGAAACGGGCCTCCCAGCGCTGCCCGACGATCTTTGAGGTAAGTGATCTCAGGACTGTCGTTTGGCGGGCAATAGAACTCCAGGTTTTCGACCTGCTGATCGCTTAGAGGAAGCTCGAAGCGATCGCGGAACGCGTGTAATGCGTCCACGTCGAGCTTTTTCGCCTGATGCGCGGTCATTCGACTTTCACCGGCACCTCCCATTCCAAAACCCTTTTTGGTCTTTATCAATATGACGGTCGGCTGCCCCTTGTGGGCTTTGGCCGCTGCAAAGGCGGCGTAGATTTTTTTCACGTCATGGCCGCCGCGACGCAGAGCGTCGATTTCCGCATCAGACATATGCGCTACCAGTGCCGCGGTCGCCGGGTCTGCTTCAAAAAAATGTGTCCGATTGTAGGCCCCGTTTTTTGCACCCAGGTTTTGATACTGCCCGTCAACAGTTTCTGACAAACGCTTCAACAACGTGTTGTCTTTGTCAGCCGCAAAAAGCGCATCCCATTCAGAACCCCAGAGAACCTTAATGACATTCCATCCGGCACCTACAAACTGAGCCTCCAGTTCCTGAATGATCTGGCCGTTCCCGCGAACCGGACCGTCAAGTCGCTGCAGATTACAGTTCACCACAAACGTCAGGTTATCCAGGTTCTCCCGCGCGGCCAGGCTCAAACCGCCGGTGGATTCGGGTTCATCCATTTCACCATCGCCAAAAAATCCCCAGACATGCCGGTCCCGAGTGTCGGCAAGCTGGCGCGCATGCAGATACCTCATAAAGCGCGCCTGGCTGATGACCGTCATTGTGGACAGTCCCATGGACGCGCCGGGGATCTCCCAATAATCGCCCATGAGCCACGGATGAGGATATGACGGCAGCCCCTGACCGTCCACTTCCAGCCGGTAATTCTTCAGTTGAGTCTCACTTAGTCGCCCTTCGAGATAGGACCGGGCGTAAATAGCGGGCGCACACGCGGATTGCGGACAGATCACGTCCCCTGCGAACTCGTCAGTTCTCACTCTGAAGAAATGATTAAATCCCACTTCGAGCATATCTGCCGCCGAAGCATAGGTTGCGATATGTCCGCCCAGTTCGCCATAGGCTTTGTTGGCGCGCACTACCATTGCAAGAGCGTTCCATCGAAGTATGCTGTTGATCTTTCCCTCCAACTCCAGATCTCCGGGGTAAGCGGGCTGATCCTGAACGGATATCGTGTTTCGATACGCCGATACCGGCGCAGTAGATGTTGTCGCGCCGAGTTCGCGAGCGCGATCGTAGACCTGCATCAGCACAAACTGCGCGCGATCAGGCCCTCTTCGTTCGGCGATAGAGTCAAGCGCATCAATCCACTCCTGTGTTTCAACCGGGTCCGAATCGTGCGTCGCTGCGCTTGTTTTATCACTTACCATTTGATCAGTATTTTTCTTTCGACAGACGAGATCAAGTCATGCGATCTTTCGGGACAATCTGACCTGCAGATCAATGCGGTAATGAAATCATACTGCGAATTTTTGGAGCTGCCCCTGTATTGGCCAAGCCAAATGCGCTCAGACGTTGTATCTGGTGGCACAGGGTAACTTCGAAAGATACAGCACTCCGCAAAAAATTATAGTGAGTGTATTCTAAGCTTATAAGCAGCATGAGCCGCCCAATTGACCCATCCTAAATCCTGCAAGGAAGCGGATAGGGGAAAGAGTACGTTTAACGATACGCCTAAAACCCCTCAGCATTACGAAGATAAACCACCAGAAGGCATCCGTTTTTAGAGTACGAACAATGTTTGGTACCTGATCGAAGCCACACAATATCACCAGGCAAATACTCGTGACCGTCGTGATCCACCAGATCACCTTCAATCAGGAAAAACTCTTCGTCACCAATATGTTCGTGTGGCACTGTCGTTTGACCGGGTTGCATTCGATAAATATGGAATCCGTACCCGGTGCGTCCACCGTTTACCTGCAAAACCTCTCCATCCGTCCCCCCATCTTCGGTCAGGAATGGTTTGAAGTCAGCACTGTGAATGTTGGCGAGATTTCGATCGCTTGGGTCAATTGGTTTCAGGTCAGCCATGGTCGGTGAATACTCTGGAATTCAATAAATATATCGCAGTCATTTCGCGACTCCTAAAACGGTATTTTACTTTTTCAGCTTCGTACATATCCGGTCGCACGCAGACCGGATGCCTGCCATTATATACCTCGGGACGCAACTCGCCAGAAAGTCGATGAATATAGTTTTGGCATTTGAAAATCCGACACGCTGAATCCGCATATTGGTCTTTAGATACTGCACCGTTCATGCGACTTTTAAACTATGTTCGGAGAACTGCGATTTTCAACAACTAAAGAGAAACCAAAAGCCTGAATGGCGACTTAGAACCCGGAATCATCCTTAGGCAGTATCAGAATTAAACGTTATCTTTTTGCTGATATCATCCAAGCGCATGAGCAGTTCACCTCTTTATTCTCGCCCAGGCATCTCAGGAATTCTGCTATTGGTATTCCTGACTGGAATAATCATCGGGGCCCATTCTTTTGTTCAGGGTTATTATCTTGAGGACAGTAAAAAATCACAACACGCGCGCCTGTCCGTTTTTAAGACGTCTTTAGTTGCCGAGTTAAAACGCTTCGACTACTTGCCAGAAGTTATAGCTCAAAACCCGTCAATAACCTATTCACTGGAAGAATCACCGGATCAAACGAGCAGCATGCTGCTTGATTTGCAACAGACAGCCGGCGTGGAGGCAATTTATGTTCTATCCAGAGATGGATTAACCCTCGCTTCCAGCAACTACCAGGATTCCGGAAGTTTCGTTGGTAAAAACTATGGTTTCAGGCCCTATTTTCGCGAGGCGTTGAGTCAGGGCTACGGACGTTTTTACGGCATCGGAGCAACCACAAGGCGTCCCGGGTACTTTGTTGCAGCCCCTATTCCTGAAAAAAACTCGGCAAAAGCAGTGGTTGCTGTGAAATTCGAATTAGGCAGCCTGGAAAACAGCTGGGCATCCGAAGAAGAGCATGTTTTCGTGAGCGATAAAAACGGTGTGATTAATCTAAGCAGTACTGAAGAGTGGAGATATAAGACGCTTTACCCTTTGACACCCGGTCAACTGGACGAATTGAGAGAGCAGAAACAGTTTGCGGATGAACCACTTCCAGTACTCGATCATCAGTCAGAAGATGCTGGAATTGGTTTGGTGATGATAAATGGCGAGAAGTTTCTTGAGTCCATTGTCGAAATTGATGTCGCCGGATGGCGTCTACACTCACTGCTGCCTTATCAACAAGTCCGTCAGCAGCTCATTTCTTTCTGGACGCGAGTACTCGCTGCAGGACTGATACTTATTGCAGCTCTGCTGGCGGTTCGAATCGTACGCACTCGGGTTGCTCTTCAACAATCTCTCGGTGAATCTCTTAAGCTGAGACAGCTGAACCAGTCGTTGGAACAGGAGATTGAAGAACGCAAAAGAGCAGAGTCTGCACTGCTTCAAGCTCAAAAAGACCTCAAACTGAATAGTAAGTTAGCCGCGATGGGTCAGCTGGCAGCATCGATTACTCACGAGTTAAATCAACCGCTTGCAGCAATGCGAACATACACCGTTAGTTTGAAAGAGTCTCTTGATACGTCTTTAAGTTCTTGAAAAAGCCCCACCGACGAATTCAGCATTGGAGACACAAAAACAACTGTGTCCAAGCTGTCATCGCTGATTGATCGCATGACCACCGTCACGCAACAGCTTCGCGTTTTTGCGCGCAGCAGAAACAATGAAACACAACGCATTGATCTTAAAAAAGCCATAGAAGAAACCCTGGTCGCAATGCAACCAATTCTTGCAGGGTCGAATGTTGAGAGCTTTATTGAAACACCACCCGAACCCGTCTGGGTGATGGCCGGACGTGTCCGTATAGAACAGGTGCTGGTCAACTTGCTAAAAAATGCCATTGATGCAATGCAGGAAACAGGCGAGCAGTCCCAAAAACATGTCTACATTAAATTACGCCCTACCGATAACCACAGAGTGGAACTTAGTGTTGCGGATACCGGACCCGGAATAAAGGAAGAGGTCATTAACAGTCTGTTCGAACCATTTGAGAGCACCAAACCATCGGGGCAGGGAATGGGGCTTGGACTTGCAATTTCCAATAGCATCATCGCAGAAATCAAAGGGGAAATGCGCGCGGAAAACCGTGCAGAGGGTGGTGCGCTTTTTACGATCCTCATTGATGGAGCCGACTAAAAATGCAGAGCGAAGAGAAGCAACCCCAGAAAGTTCTGATTGTCGACGATGATCGGGATTTGCGCGAATCGATGGAAACATATTTTCGACAATCAAAAATGGACGTCCGTTTATTCGAATCGGGAGTATCGCTTCTGGAGCATTTGGACGATGAGTCTGCTAATCTGGACTGCGTGATTATCTGTGACCTTGTGATGCCGAAACTGGATGGCCTCGAGGTTTTACGAGAACTACGCTCTAGATCTTCACCCCTACCCGTTATATTGATAACGGCCTATGGCGATGTCACTACCGCTGTTAAAGCGATGCATTTAGGGGCTTTCGACTTCCTTGAGAAACCCTTTGACCCCTCTAAACTGAAAGAAAAAGTACTGAGTGCTGCAGACAATTACGCACAAATGAGTGGCATCGCGCTGGCGCCCAGAATGAGATTTCGAGAATATGTAGCAAATTTTGAGCGCTCTTTATTGCAGCAGGCACTCCGAGAGTGTGGTGGCCATGTAGGACAAGTCTGCGAGTTACTTAACATCCCTCGCAGAACACTGAACGAAAAACTTGCCAGACACGGGATAACCCGTCAGCAGTACCTGAAAAACTAACCTCACCGGTGGGTCTGTATGCCGATCGGCAAATATCCGCCTAACGCATGCCAAAATAGTTTTGCTAGTGTATTTCTCTTGCTCAAACCATTCTTACAGAGGAGTACTTTCATGATAACTAAACCCACAAAAATAGCCCTAGCACTTTTGATCTCATTGGGAGTATCGGCCGAAGCGCTGGCGGAACAATGGGACGTTTCGCTTTGGGGTAAACGACGCGCTTTTACAGAACACGTTGAGAAACTTGCTGAATTGGTCAGCAGCAAGACCAATGGTGAGTTTACTTTGAATATCTCTTACGGAGGATTATCCAAAAACAAGGAAAATCTGGATGGAATTTCCATTGGCGCCTTCCAGATGGCTCAGTTTTGTGCAGGTTATCACAGAGATAAAAACCCCTCTATTACCGTGCTTGAACTTCCTTTCCTGGGCGTCGAATCACTGGAGAAGGAAGTCGAAATATCAAAGGCGGTCTACGCACATCCCGCAGTTCAAAAAGACCTCGGACGGTGGAATGCAACGCTGCTAATGCCCTCACCGCTTCCTCAGTACAACATCGCCGGTCTTGGGGAAAGACCACAAAGTTTATCTGATTTTGGAGGACTCACTGTACGTGCAACGGGCGGTATAGGAAAAGCAATGGAAGCGGTTGGCGCAGTGCCAACTTCGATGTCTGCTACTGAAGTTCGCCAGGCCCTTGACTCCGGCGTAGTAAAGGCCGTGGCTTTCGCCCCCCATGCCCATATGGCGTTTGGGGTCTCAGAAAGCGCGACGTGGTGGACAAAAAATCTCAACCCAGGCACCGTAAACTGCCCGGTTGTGGTCAACACTGACGCACTGAATGATTTACCAGAAGCACATCGCCAGGCGTTGATGGACTCTGTCGACGAAGCACTCGACCATTACGTGGCGAATTACAACAGCAAAACGATGGAAAAGTGGACCGCCACGTTAGCTGAGAAGGATATCAGGGTAATTGAATTCAGTGACTCTGAAATTGCCGCGTTTAAAGACACAGTTGCGACACCCACTGCAAAAAAATGGATTGAAGCCAACAGTGGTTCGTTACCTGCTCAGGAACTGTACGATTTAGTCGTAGGAATGCTGAGATAACTTTGTGGCAAACGAATCTTCGATTCTGCTAGACCAAAGTCTGTTAAGCCGACTGGATCAGCTGCTTTTCAAACTTGAGAGCGTCCTGATCCTGCTCGGTGGCTTAGCTGTTTTCTCACTGATGGTGCTGGCCGTATGGAGTGTAACCGGACGAAATCTGTTTGGTGCGCCTCTTCCTGGTTACGTCGATTGGATCGAGCAGGCGATGCCCCTCATTGCCTTTATGGGTATTGCCTACGCTCAAAGAACCGGGGGCCACATTCGCATGGATATGTTTATTGGGATGCTCAAAGGAAGAGCATTGTGGTTAGTGGAACTGGTGTCTGTTTGTTTAATGTTGTTGCTCGTGCTTGCGCTGGTCTATGGATCTTACTTTCACTTCGAGCGCTCTTTTGATTTTTCCGCGCCGCGATGGAGTAGAGACTCCAGTATGGATATTGCTCTGCCTCTTTGGCCAACAAAGATTATTGTTCCCATCGCATTTGCTGTGCTGGGGTTACGTTTGCTGCTGCAGATTTTCGCCTATGCGAAGGCGTTCGCAACCAATGCAGAACGTCCGGTCGCCGTGCCGCTTCTGGAAGATGCGGCTGCTCAGGCTGAAAAGGAAGCTAGGTCCGTATCTGACCGACAGCAGGAATGACCCCAATCAATTCGCTCTTTAGCACTGCAGGTTATTTTTAAAAATGACTTCTACCGATATCGGAATTGTGGTCTCTGCGGGGATGCTGTTAGCTGTCGTGCTTGGAATGCGCGTAGCGTTTGCTGCCGCGATGGCTGGCGTAGTCGGATTGATCTGGATTTTCTGGTCGAAAAAAGGATACGACCCTGAACAACTCACATGGGCATTTACGGTAGCAGCCAAAACGGCCGGTCAGGTTCCCCATTCGAAGATTTCATCACAGGCCTTATCTTTAATTCCAACATTTATTCTAATCGGCTATCTGGCGTATTACGCCGGATTGACCCGCGCTTTGTTTGAGGCTGCCAAGCGCTGGGTGGGATGGTTACCCGGGGGACTGGCGGTTTCTTCGGTTTTTGCTACGGCGGGTTTCGCAGCGGTTTCCGGTGCATCAGTGGCAACCTCAGCCGTATTCGCTCGAATTGCCATACCGGAAATGCTCAAAGCAGGCTATGACAAACGTTTTGCTGCCGGCGTAGTCGCAGCTGGCGGCACTTTAGCTTCGTTGATTCCGCCATCCGCTATTTTGGTGATTTACGCCATCATCGTTGAGCAGGATGTCGGACGACTGCTTTTGGCCGGGTTTTTGCCGGGAGCAGTATCTGCGCTGATCTACGGTGGACTTATTGTATTGCTCGCCGTGACGTTCCAGAGCTTTGGACCCCCGGTAAGCGGATTTAGCTGGTATGAGCGATTCAAATCGCTACCGCCAGCCATGCCGATATTTCTTGTTGTCGCCATTATCATCTTCTTTATCTATAACCCTTTTGGCGGTGATGCCTGGGGCACACCCACTGAAGGCGGTGCACTGGGCGCCTTTGTGGTTTTTTGTATCGCAATTGCCAAGGGCATGCGCTGGCCGCAGCTAAAAAGCGCGCTCATTGAAACGGCCAAGCTATCTGTGATGATCTTCACAATAATATGGGGCGTTTTAATCTACGTAAGGTTTTTGGGGTTTGCTGATCTACCCAGCGCATTTTCTGACTGGATTACCGGACTCGATCAAAGTCCCATGCTGACCCTTGTACTCATTCTATTGGCGTATGCAATTCTTGGAATGTTCATGGACGCGATAGGGATGCTTTTATTGACTTTGCCGGTGGTATACCCGGCGGTAATCGCTCTAAATGGCGGCGAAGGCGTCGCTGCAGCCGATAGCGTATTCGGCATGTCGGAAATTGGCTGCGCAATCTGGTTTGGGATAATCGTTGTCAAAATGGCTGAGCTCTGTTTAATTACCCCGCCAATAGGATTGAATTGCTTCGTAGTTGCGGGCGTGAGACCCGACATATCGGTTCAGGATGTGTTTCGTGGTACCAGTCCGTTTTTTGTGGCAGACGCAATTACAATTGCAGTACTGATTATGTTCCCGGCAATAGTATTGTGGCTTCCGTCCCAACTGGGCTTGTAGATGGGATCAGGCAGCGCATTGGTCTAAGTAGAAATAGCTGATCCGAATATCAGTTTTTAAAGGTCTGTAGCAACTAAAAACAATCGTAAACGCTCCGCAACTCGGAATTATATGATTATCAGTTCCTGAGACAGCACTCAGGAGGTAGACTGACACCAGCGTATCACTCATTGGATTTTTACCCCAATCACGGATAGTTTAGTCACGCTGCTTGTTCAAGATCGATCGTTGGTTTCTTGCTTTTCTGCGTTTTATAAATCAAGCATGCATCACATTAAAGATGTTCTGAAACTCCAATTTTGAAAAATTGGTGCAGAAACCCGATGCTCACAGAACCTGTGACTCTGAGATCAAAGTATCTCTTATTGTTTGTTTGATCTCGTTTCATTAGGCAACAACAG
>JBCCGE010000032.1:0-35561 GCA_039029455.1 Pseudomonadota bacterium
GGGAGTGAAAGTGTGGATTTGTTTGTGTATATGTATAGACTCTCCTTGATTTGTATCTTGATATTTATAAATGGCTGATAGGTTTAGTGAGCTAGAGCTAAATAGATTTGAATGTGTTCGCTGGCCTATTCTGCAACCAACTATCACTCACAAAACGCAGCAAATTTCGCTGCCGCGGTGACTGAAGCAACCGGTGGCGCACTGGAAGTCGTTACTCATCCCGGGGGATCGTTATACAAGGGCGGGGAGATCTTTCGGGCGATTCGAACCGGTCAGGCTCCAATTGGCGAACGCCTGGTATCCGCGCTCGGCAACGAAGACCCTATATTCGAGATTGATGCCCTGCCTTTTCTGGCAACCAGTTTTGACGATGCGATGAAACTGTACAAAGCATCCAAACCCTCCATGGAACAGGTTCTGGACGAAAAAGGTCTCAAGCTCCTGTACGCTGTGCCCTGGCCTCCCCAGGGGTTATACAACACCAAGCCGGTTAGCAGCGCGGCTGATATGGACGGCGTAAAATTTCGCGCTTATAACGCGGCGACGTCCCGTCTGGCTGATCTGATGGGTGCAGTACCGACAAAAATCGAAGCCGCTGAAATTTCGCAGGCGTTCGCAACCGGTGTAGCCGAGAGCATGATCTCGTCGGGTTCTACGGGCTACGACCGCAAAATCTGGGAGCATGTAAAGTACTGGTACGATGTTCAGGCCTGGCTCCCGAAAAACATGGTCATTGTCAATAAAGATGCCTGGAACGGTCTTGATGCCGCCACCCAGGGCGTGGTTATGGGTGCTGCTGCCATGGCTGAGAAAGCGGGATGGGCAAAAGCTCAGGAACTCGCTGACTGGTACAAGGAGAAGCTGGCCGAAAACGGTATGGAAATCGCTCCCCCCGGGGATCAGCTGCGCAGTGACTTCATGGCCATCGGTGAGACCATGACCAGCGAGTGGCTGGAAAAAGCCGGCGATGCCGGCAGTGCGGTTGTGGAATCCTACAAGTCGATGTAGTCCCGACGCGCTCCGCTTTATGGGGACGTACATGTCGATACGGTACGCCCCAACGGCAACCGCCCATGTGGAAGTCCATCGATCGATTGCTTTGTGCGCTTTACCGTTATTGCGGTTATGCGGCAGCTTTCTTTATGGTGATGATTGCGGTGATGGTGACCCTGAGTATCGTGACCCGCTTATTGTCCGTATACGTACCCGGATTGACCGAATACTCCGGATATTCAATGGCAGCGGCAAGCTTCCTTGCACTGGCCTATACCTTTCATGAAAAAGGCCATATTCGGGTATCGCTTTTTTTAAGCCGGATGCCAACATCCGTGCGGCGAATCGCTGAAGTCTGGTGTCTGGGTGTCGCTTCACTTGTGTCTGTGTTTCTGGCCTGGTACATGGGTCGACTGGTCTACTTTTCCTGGAAATTCGAGGAGTACAGTGAGGGTGCAGACGCTATTCTGCTGTGGAAACCCCAGTCTCTGGTGCTGCTGGGGGCAGTGGTTCTGGCACTGGCCGTAGGGCATCACTTTGTCCGGTGCCTGTTTACGAAAGACTATGAACCTCGATAGATTTTCCAAGTCGTTGGGGACCTGATCCGTGGATGAACTGGGTCTGACACTGATATTCCTCACAGTGTTGTTTCTGCTGCTTGGCAGCGGTGTCTGGGTTGCGGTGAGTCTCATCGGCGTGGCGACCGTTGGAATGATGCTGTTCACCTCACGTCCGGTCGGCGATGCGATGGCCACAACGATCTGGGGAGCGTCGTCGAGTTGGACACTGACGGCCTTACCTCTATTTATCTGGATGGGCGAGATCCTGTTCCGAACCCGCCTTTCCGAAAACTTATTTAAGGGTCTTGCCCCATTGATGCACAGACTTCCCGGTGGATTGCTGCATGTAAACATCGCCGGGTGCACCGTGTTCGCGGCTATCTCTGGGTCTTCTGCCGCAACCGTAGCGACGGTGGGTAAAATGTCGATACCTGAACTCCGTCAGCGCCGATACCCCGAGAACATGATTGTGGGCACGCTGGCCGGGGCGGGCACACTTGGACTGCTTATCCCGCCATCGATAACTCTCATCATCTATGGCGTCACCGTGAATGAATCCATTGCCAAACTGTTTATGGCCGGTGTTTTACCTGGCCTCATGCTGGCAATGCTGTTTATGGGCTATGTTGCAATCTGGAGTTTGCTTACGGGTGGCGCTGAGAATCCCGGAGAGCGTTCCGGAAACCTGCGGGATGTGCTCCAGCTTGTTCCGGTTCTGGTGCTTATTGCCGGTGTTATGGGTTCGATTTACATGGGTATTGCCACGGCCACCGAGGCCGCAGTGCTTGGGGTATTGGGCGCGCTGGTGTTGTCGGCTCTGCAGGGCTCGCTCACCCTGACGACCTTCCGCGAATCGCTGCTCGGGGCGACTCGTACCTCCGCCATGATCGCTTTCATATTAGCGGGATCAACCTTCCTGTCTTTGGCGATGGGATTTACCGGATTGCCACGAACTCTGGCGATCTGGATTGGCGGGCTTGAGCTTTCACCCTGGATGTTGATTGTTGCGCTTACCGCGTTTTACATTGTTCTCGGTTGTTTTCTGGACGGTATTTCCTCTGTGGTATTGACTATGGCGGTGATCGAGCCGTTGGTTCGGCAGGCCGGTTTCGACATGATCTGGTTTGGAATCTTTCTGATGATTGTGGTCGAGATGGCGCAGATTACGCCCCCGGTCGGCTTCAATCTTTTTGTGCTGCAGGGTATGACGGGCAAGGATATGGGGTTTATCGCGCGCTCGGCTGTACCGATGTTTTTGATCATGGTTCTGGCGGTAGCGATACTGGCATCATTCCCGGACATTGCGACGTTTTTGCCCGAGCTGATGTCGAATCGAAATTGAAAGCATGATCGTCCTGGATGGTGAGAGCTTTCAGCTCGACGAACTCGCCAGCGTGGTTTATGCGGCCGCCCCCGTATCGCTGTCGGATTCGGGACTGGAGCGTATGCAGCACGCCCACGAGGCTGTTGCAAAAGGGGTTGCCGGTGGCAATTCGATCTATGGTCTCACCACTGGTCTGGGTTCAAAGTCCGGGGAGGCACTGAGTGGTTCTGAAATCGATCAGTTCGCAATGGACTCAATTCGGGCGCGCGCCAACGCGATGGGTGATTCGTTGCCGCGTGAGATAGTCCGGGCAGCGATCGCAGCTCGGTTGAATTCGTTTATGTTGGGTCACAGTTGTGGATCGTCACGACTGGCGATTCACTACAGGGATTGTCTTAATGCTGGCGTGTGCCCTCACGTAGGTCGCATTGGATCCATCGGCGCCGGTGACCTGTGTCAGACCGCCACGCTCTCACTGGCGATGTTGGGTGAGGGCCGGATTCGCGACCAAGGTCAGGGTTTTGTGGACGCCGCCAACGCGCTTTCGGAGACTGGTTTAGAGATTCCAAAGCTGAATGTTGGTGACAATATGGCGTTGATGAATCATGGCAGCGTCGGGGTTGGGGGCAGTGCGGTTGCGCTTTTAAGAGCCCGGCGATGGCTGAACCACTGTGAGAATGCGGTATCAGCAGGCATCGAGGCGTTTCAGGCAAACCTGTCTCCGCTGCACGCTGTGGCGCGGGGTCGGAATAACTGTAGCAACAGCGATCGTGGCGAGGTCACGGTGTCGCAGCGACTGCTGTCCCGACTTCAAGGCAGTTCACTTCTGCGCGGCGCTGAACCCAGACGACTTCAGGATCCACTATCCATTCGAAACGTCAGCCAGATCCTCGGATCTTTGGAAACAGCGCTGCGTCATGCGGAGGAAGTGTGTGTCGTGGCGATGAACAGTTCCACCGACAGCCCTCAGGTGGACGTAAACAACAACGCGATCGAATCTACGGGCGCATTCATGACGCCGGATCTCACCATCGCATGCGAAGGGGTCGCCCGCAGCGTGGATCTCGTCTGCACTGCGCAGGTGGCCAGAATACGAACCTATCTGACCCACCGTTTGACCGATCTGGATCAATATCTGGCGGTAAACAATGCGGCCTCGAATGGATTTGCGCCCTTGCTAAAGGCCACCGAATCCCTGCTCGCGAGCATCAAGGCAGCACTCAATCCCGTACCGTTCTGGCCGAGCGTTAACGCCGACGGTGTTGAGGATGTGTTTGCCCAGACGTCAATGCGGGCTTTGAACTTGTTTGAAGCCTTGGATCTGGCGGAGACCCTGCTTGCGATTGAGAGTATTGTGGTTGCAGAAGCGTTGCAACAGCGTCAACCCGGGCCTGTCTACTCGGCCGACACTGAGCAATTTATCGCTGAGGTCAGAGAAAAAGTGCCGCCACTTGGGAATGCGCGTGCGCTGACCGCGGATGTAGAGTCGCTCAAAAGCCGGTTGAGCCCGTCGTTTTGTTGATGACCGGAATCCTGCTGCGTGCTTCGGCGCTTATTCTTATGGCCTGCGCTGCTTTTTCCTGTTTAGCTGCACAGGATACAAAGGATGTGCTGCAGCTGTATTTCGGACAGTCGTACCGACTCTCATCCGGAAATCGGGGTGACGCGGATTGTTTGCAAAAATTCGCGGTGCTGCCCGCGCTGCAGGCGTCGGAACAATTCAAGGCAGAAGCCGACGGGATTCTGGATGAGCTGCATACTGCACTCCAGTCTCTGATTGAGTTGGCTCCGGGCGGGGCGGGTGATCGGGCTGTTTTGTTCCGGTTCGAGGGAAATCGAGACGACCATCATTCGGAAGCCTATAAAGCACAGTGCAGTGCTCAGCGACGTGTGAACGCAGGCTGCGAGATACTCAGTGCAACGGTCAGGCTTCCGTCCGGGTTGAATTCGAACGAAATGAGATACTGTATTTTTCATGAAACCCTGCATGCGCTTGGATACCGGGGTCACGTATGGTCACAAAATTCCGTGATGAATCCTACGATGACCCTCGAACGATTCAGCACGTGGGATCAATCGGTTATTAAACGTCTGTACGGTGGAGCCCTGAAAGCCGGTATGCAGCCAGCGGAGGTCAGCAAGCTACTGCGCGAGATGCCGTAAACTAGGAAGCCTCTGCAAAAATCATGACCGACCCATTTGAGTCTAAAATGTCCAATATCATTGTTAGAAAACTTCGCAATAGAACGACTATTACGAGCGCTTTCTGCCTTGATCTTGAACATTTTAGCTCTCAATCTGGGTTCGCCCAGACTTTTGCAGAGGCTCCCTAGATTGACCTGATGTTGTGGTGTCGGTCAGGCGTACCTCAGAGTCTGGCCAATCTTCAGTTTTTGCGCTTTATTCAGCAGTGCTGCACCTAAAGCAATGTCGCTGGTGGATAGACCCCGATGCCAGAACAATATGGTCTCATCTGCGGATTCTCGTCCGGTCGCTATTCCGGCGATGACCTCGCCGATTTCGCCATTGACAGTGTCCGGACCGACCTTGCCGGCATTGATATGGGGTCTCAGAGCACCAAGCGGCCCCGCATTCATCTGTCCACGGTCGTCGACAAAAATTTTATCCATGACATCAGTGTGGTTGAGCTCGAGCGCGCTCATGGTGCCGTAGGGCACGCAAAATGCACCCGGCTTGATCCAGTCTGTTTTAAACAGTGGCTGTGGCTCAGGCAGCCTCGAGGCTTCGACCAGAATGTCTCTTTGATCCAGGCACGTTTTCCAGTCATCTGTGGCAACCACAGGTTTGCCCAGATCTTCTGAGAGTTTTTCAGCAAAAGGTTCGCGACTTTCCGGCCTGCGCGAGTGTATGTGGATTGAGTCGAAGTTGAACAGGTGGTCGAGCAGGCGAATATTCCAGTAGGACGTGCCTCTCGCACCAATATGCCCTAAAGATTTTGAGCCCGGATTCGCAAGATATTTTGCGCCCAATGCCGTTACCGCGCCAGTGCGCATCTCCGTTATCGCTGTGGCATCCAGAATTGCCACCGGCATGCCGGTCTGCGGATCAAACAGGTTCAGCAGCGCCATTTCAGATGGCAGACCTTTCGTATAGTTGTTGACGTAATCACCTACAACTTTCACGCCCGCCAGATTCAAAGGTTTGACATAACCGCGGAGAACGTTGAAGTGGCCCTGGAAGGCGGAATCCGGCACCAGATGCATTCTGGGTTCGATTACCGTTTCACCCTGTCCAGCGGCACGCAAACCGTCCTCGACAGCAACCAGAATCTCTTCATTGCTCAATTCAAGTTGAGCTATATCGGGACCGTTTAAATAATTGATCTCAATGGGTTTCATACGCTTTATATCTGTCTACGGTTCAGGTTACCAGCCAGAGGAAAGCCGGAATGGTGACGATAGCTAACAGCGTTTGGGCCGCTGTAATAGTTGCATAAAGTGGAGCGTCTCCGCCCATATTACTCGCGACCATATAGCCATTCATAGCAGCCGGAATCGATGCGCACAGCACCAATGCAACAGTTTCCAGATAGGCCGCATCGAACAAAAGCGCCAGCCCCCACATCATCAACGGAAAGAAAACCATTTTGGAAAAGGTGCCGATCCAGACTTCTTTTCGGAATGAAAACACGGATCTGATTTTCAGTCCGGCACCAACTGCGAGCAAACCCACACCCAGACCTGCGCGTCCGATCAGATCAAGCGACACCTCGACCGGGCCGTATATCGGTATCCCGATGACATTGGCGAATATTCCCAGCAAAGCCCCCCAAATCATGGGATTACGGGCTGTTTTACCCATTGCAGAGAGCCAGCTTATTGGCGACTGACTGGCCGTATACGCGACTACAATAATGTTGATGAAATTCAGTGTTGGTATGGTCAGTGCCATAATTAAAGCGACCACCGCGAGCCCGGCATCTCCGCCAAGTTTGTCCATAACAGCCAGTGCAATAAATGCATTCCATCGAGTCGACGTCTGAAAGACCGTGCTGTATGCCGGTCCGTCCATTGTGAACCAGGATCTTCGCTTCTTGTACACCAGAAACATGATCACCAACTGCATTGTCAGGGCGGTACCATAGCTGAGAAAAACAACATCAAGGGAGAGGTTCTTCAGTTCCGCCCTGGCCAATGCATTAAACAACAGAGCCGGGAACAGAACCCAGAACCCCAGTTTCTCAATGCCCGACCAGTTCGATCGGGGAATGACCTCGAATCGCCGCAGACTCCAGCCGAGGACGATGAGGACAAATACGGGCAGCAAACTGGTAAAAATCATTGATTCGTATTAATACCAAACACCAAAGAATGATCATTGCTTTTACCATAAATAGTGCAACAGAATGCACAGATCAAATCTCCATTGGAGCAAACCGTGATACCCCCAATCATTCACCAAACCTGGAAGAACAATCAGCTATCGCACAGATGGCAAAGCTTCGCAAATTCCTGGAAACGTCATCATCCCGACTGGGAATATATGTTCTGGACTGATGATGACGGGATGTCATTCGTCGACGAGCACTATCCCGAGTTCTTTGCTGTTTACAGCAACTACCCCTACAACATTCAGCGCGCGGATGCATTGCGATATCTGGTGCTGCTGCATTACGGAGGTCTCTATGCCGATATGGATTACGAATGTCTTCAGTCGTTTGACGCCTTCCGACACGAACACGGTTTTCTGTGCGCGCAGGAACCTCACGTTCATGCTCTGCAGCACGGAGTAGAGGGTCTGCTTTGCAACGCGCTAATGTTGTCGAAACCTGATCATTTATTTCTGCATGAGATTATCAATGAACTTTCGACACAGACTGAGGACACCGTAACGCATTCCGATGTGCTGAGTTCAACGGGTCCTCTGATGCTGCAACGCGTGTTTGATCGTACGACCTTGAGCGACATTGAAGTGCTGCCGTTTCACGTTTTCTGCCCTCTCGAAAACGGGTCCAAATATCTCAAAATGTTAGATCGAAATGACGACAAATCTGAGCTCGTCCGCACACGCTTGATAGAAAAGGGCTGTTTCGCTGTCCATCACTGGGATAACTCCTGGATGGGAGAACTGGCCGGTAAGCTGGTCAACCCGGAACCCGCGAATGTTGCCGGATTTCATTTCTACCCGGGACTGGATTCCAATGGCAACGATATCGAAAACGGCGGCCGAAACATACCAAAACTCGCCAGAAAATGCCTGGCGACTGAGGATGCCATTGCGTTTAATACAGACGGGTTTATCAAGCGCAGCCTGCGGCCGCCAGATCAGTGGACTGAAATGGGCTGCGGTGACGGACTGGAGGGGCTTTATGTGAAAACCCGTCGTCTTCACGAGGTCTCTGGTGAGTAGTACCAAAAAACGCACTTGCCGGTCTCAGTCTGTGACTGATCGAGTATATTAGGTAACCTCTGAACAAGTTATAGACGAACAGTTTGAGTTCAAAAACTGCAGGCAAACTGCGTAACAGAATGACTATCGCGCGCTTTTCCTGCCGTTGTCTTGAAGTTTTTGATTCTCAACTTGTTTCGCCCGGACTTGCTCTGAGACTTCTTAATATCTGGAGCTTTGACCGTGCTCACAAAGTCCGGCCTGCAAACCATTCGCCGGCAGCACTGTCCATTGAGAAATAAAACCTAACTGGCAGAGAAGCGATTTGAATATACTGGTTATTAACTGCGGATCATCGAGCGTCAAATTCCAGGTCATTGATATGGCCTCGGAGTCAACCGTAAAGAAAGGCAAGATTGAACGCATCGGAGAGGACGGCCTGACGCATGACAAGGCCGTGCGAGAAATTCTCGATGGCGTCTGGGATCTGAATATAGGTGCAGTCGGACATCGCGTTGTTCACGGCGGAGAACGGTTTACCGATGCCGTCAATATAGACGATAGTGTGATTGATGAAATCGACGCGCGTTCAGCCGATGCGCCTCTTCACAATCCTTACAATCTTGCCGCCATCCGATCGGCGCAAACTGCGTTTCCCGACATCCCTCACGTCGCTGTATTTGATACCGCTTTTCATGCCGCAATGCCGCGTCGAGCCAGACATTATGCAATTGATAGTGAGCTGGCTGAAGAGCACCGCATTCGCCGCTTTGGTTTTCACGGACCATCACATCAATACGTCTCTGGGCTCGTCTCGGATGCATTGGGACGGTCTGTTGATGAATTGAGAATAGTGTCGCTTCATCTGGGAAATGGTGCGAGCGCCTGCGCCGTTGAGTTCGGACATTCTGCGGAAACCAGTATGGGTGCAACACCGCTGGAAGGTTTGGTGATGGGGACGCGGGCCGGCGATGTCGATGCCGGTGCCCTGCTTGGACTGCTTCGATCAGGAAAATTTGATACCGATAAGCTCGACACGCTGCTAAATCGCCAAAGCGGTCTGAAAGGTCTGTCCGGTATCGGCAATGATATGCGCGAGATTGAGGAAGCGGCTGCGGACGGAAATGACCGGGCTCGGCTGGCAATAAATGTCTTTGCACACCGGGCGAGAAAGTATATTGGCGCCTATGCTGCGGCCATGGGCGGACTGGACGCTGTCATATTTACAGGCGGTATTGGCGAGAACAGTGTTTCCATGCGTCGACGGATCCTGCAGCGGCTGCAGTTTCTGGGGCTTTATCTGGATGAGGATCGCAACACCGATGCCACCGTCGATCACGACAATCCTGTGGCGAGGGTCAGTCAGGACACATCCAGAGTGGACGTGTTTGTTGCCAAAACCAACGAAGAGTTGATGATTGCGCGACAAACTCACAAGATCGCAGTCGGAAGCTCACGGATCGATGCCAGTCAGGCGATACCGATTGCCGTCAGTGCCCGACACCTACATCTCAACGCCGAGACTTTCGCACAACTTTTTGGAGAAGACGCAAAACCCACTCACTACAAGGATATTTCGCAACCCGGGCAGTACGCATGCGAAGAGAAAGTCAACCTCATTGGGCCCAGAAACAGAATTGACGGAGTGCGTTTGCTGGGTCCGTTTCGTTCAAACAATCAGATCGAAATCGCCCGCACCGATGAGTTCAGACTGGGCGTGGATGCGCCGATTCGGGATTCGGGGAAAACCAAAGACTCTGCTCCGATTACTCTGGAGGGACCTGCCGGTACGGTGCATTTATCCGAGGGATTGATCTGCGCCCGCAGACATATCCACATGCACCCTGACGACGCTGCGCATTTTGGAGTGAAAGACAAGGATGTCGTCGAAGTGGCCATCACTGGCGGGCCAAGGGATTTAGTATTTGGTGACGTCCTTATCCGGGTATCCAAAGGCTACAAACTGGAAATGCATATCGACACTGATGAAGCCAACGCGGCCGAACTCAGTGGCGGTGCCACCGGAGATCTGGTGTATGAGGACGTGCAGGGTGCGGCGGCGCGACTGCGATGCACTCGGACATGACGGAGTCCGATCCGATGTCGGTGTGGTCGCTGCATTACGCCAACAACTATTTGCAAGGGAAATACGGAGATGGAGAAGAGGTTGGTCTGAGCGTTGAAAAAATGTGGTCTCTGAGTGAGGCGGTGCGAACGTGGACGTTCAGCAATGCCGTAACGTTAGAACATCCTCCGCACAAAACGATTCGCAAAAATAACGCTGTTTTCGATGTCGTCGTCAGCGACCATCTGCCGTTCTGGCGACGGCTGGAGAAAGGTAAATGGGAACCCGGTACTTTTACAGTGCTGGATCAATTGCTGACGACGGACTCGGTGTATTTTGATATTGGAACGTGGATTGGACCCACACTGATGTACGCAGCACATAAAGCAGACATTTGTTACGGATTTGAGCCGGACCCGCTCGCGTTCCGGGAACTGGAGTGCAATCTGAAGTTGAATGCCCATACGGCATGGGCAAAAAATATTCTGATCGAAAACAAGGCGGTCTCAAATCAGAATGGCAGTATTGTTCTGTCCAGTCGAGGTGAGGGTGGGGACTCCATGTCCAGCACTATTTTGAATCGCTCGGAATCACAGCAGCACTGGAACGTAGAGACAACGGATCTGGTTGCAGCGCTTTCGCCACTGGCTGGAAAAAACCGCCATGTACTGCTGAAGATCGATATTGAGGGTGGCGAATATGAACTTCTTCCCGCTGTTTCGGGTCGACTGAAAGACAGTGGATGCGATATCTGTCTATCGCTGCATCCTGAGATTTATCTGAAGAGCATAAGTCCCGATATCTCTGACGGAGTATCATCCCGGCTGCGCGCCCGCATCAAGCTGGCACTGATGCACTGGCATATTTATCGAATGATGCCGCACCGCCCCCGGACCAAAGATGGACGGCGCATTTGGATATTCCGCGAAATCTGCAAATGTCTGTCAGGTGTGAAACCTGAAAAGGACTGGGTTTCGGCAAAAATTTGGTCATCCGGTAACTAGACATGAAAAAACACAAAGTCGAATTTCCAGGCAGCTTTTCCACCAGCCTGTCCGGGCTGATGGAAATGCCTGATCAGAATCCGAGAGCTTTCGTCCTGTTCGCCCACTGCTTTACCTGTGGCAAGGATATTGCGGCGGCTTCAAGAGTTGCCAGATCGCTGGTGCAACGGGGTTTTGCCGTACTTCGTTTTGACTTCACCGGGCTTGGCGGCAGTGACGGTGATTTTGCCAATACCAGTTTTTCATCCAATGTGCAGGATTTGATTGCCGCAACGGACTATCTTCGCAGGGAATGGCGTGCTCCCGAGCTACTGATCGGACACAGCCTTGGCGGTACCGCGGTATTGAAGGCTGCAGAGTCAGTATCGGAAGTCACGGGTGTCGTCACTATCGGTTCGCCGGCAGACGCCAACCATGTTGCCAAACAGTTTCAGTGTCACATCGACGAGATCGAATCTGAAGGTGAAGCGCAGGTCAGTCTTGCCGGTCGACCATTCACGATAAAGAAGCAGTTCCTGGACGACATCAACGAACAGGCTATGCCTGCGCTGCAGGCTCTCGGAAAAGCGCTGCTGGTGATGCACTCACCGGTGGACAATGTCGTTTCAGTTAATGAAGCCGAAAAAATCTATCGTGCGGCCCGGCATCCAAAAAGTTTCGTCAGTCTCGATAATGCGGATCATCTTTTGAGCGCAAAGGCCGATGCGGAATACGTCGCCGAGACAATCGCGGCGTGGGCCTCACGTTTTGTCGGGGGTACGGAAATTGTCGAAGTGCATCAGAACACAGTAGCCTCGGGAGAAGTGAAAGTAGTCTCACACAATGATCGTTTTACCCAAGAGATTTCTACCGACACTCACCATTGGTTTGCCGATGAACCGACACGTGTAGGCGGGGATGATCTGGGTCCGGATCCTTACGATCATCTATTGGCCTCACTCGGCGCCTGCACATCGATGACCCTGAGAATGTACGCTAATCGGAAGAAGTGGCCCCTGGATGGAGTCGAAATTGTGCTTCGACATCATCGTGAACATGGAGACGATTGCGCCAACTGTGATGAGGCGAATCCGCAGATCGATGTGATTACCCGGGTCGTCCGCCTGTCCGGTCACCTGGATGAATCGATGAGGGCACGACTGCTGGAAATCGCGGACCGCTGTCCGGTGCACAAAACCATGACAGGAAAGATCGAAATCGTGACCGAAGCCGGTTAGACATCATGGTGCTCAGCGGATTTCCGCAAACCACTTCAGTGTCTTGACTCCGCATCCATGCGTTCCATTCTGGCAACCAGAAGTCCGCAGACAATGATCACTGCGCTGCCGCTAAGCATTGCGGCTGTGGGAATCTCTGAGAACATCAGCCATCCAAGCACGATCGCCCAGATGATAATGACGTATTCGAAAGGTGCGAGAACATAAACCGGCGCAAACTGATAGGCGTGCACGATTGCGTACTGGGCGAACAAAGTGATCAGCCCCACACTCAGCAGCAAAACCCAGTCCTCCGAAGACGGCGTGATCCAATTAAACGGCAGTGTCATTGATGTAATAATCAGAAATACCAGAGAGCCATAAAAAACCATCAGATCGGTATTTTCGGTGGCCGACATTTTGCGTGTCTGGATACCAAGCATGGCGAACATAAAGGCGCCGAATACAGCCGCAACAACACCTATCCAGTCCAGCGTGAGCTCATTAGGCTGAATGACAATCAATACGCCCGCAAACCCGGTCGCAAGAATCAGCTTGCGTTTGAAGTCTGCGGGCTCTCCCAGTAATGGACCGGAGAGTGCCGTAAGAAAGAGTGGTGACGACAATGCGATCGCAGTTGCGACCGAAAGGGGAAGTCTCGACAGGGCAAAGTAATAGATCAGAAAAGCGGTAAAGTTGAATGTGACCCGAAGAGCATGATCTTTTACCCGGCTGGTTCTGAACGTACTCAGGCCTTTTTGTCGATAGAGCCAGACAAAAAGAATCAGTACTACGACGATGCTGCGGCTGAACAGAATTTGAAACAGGGAATAACCCTGACTGAGCAGCTTTATAACGGCGTCCTGGATGGCGAACAGACTCATTGCGGTGCAGGCGAGGGTTGCACCAACCATAGGTCTGTGAAAACGGCCGTGTTTCATCTCGATATGAGCAGGTCAAAACGGTGAGCGTGCGCTAAAATTACGTTTCAGGCAATCAGTTTCGCGTCTTATGTCCAAAAACCCTTTACTCAGTGATGCTGATGTCGCGAGATACCACGATCAGGGCTTTGTGGTACCGGATTTCAGATTGCCAGATGGACTGGTCCAGGAAATGAAACAGGCGTACGATGAATTACTAAACGCAAACAGCCATCTTTCATCGGATTTTCTACTTGGTCCACATTTGCTAAAGCCCGGTACACAGGGTGTTCGTGGCAATCAAAAGTGGTTTGATTTCGCCACATACGAACCGTTGATGGATATGGCGTCGCAATTGATAGGCGAGGATATTATTCTTTGGGGGACAACGATATTCGGAAAGCCGGCGTATTCCGGGAAGGAAACGCCCTGGCATCAGGACGGGGATTATTACCCGATCAGACCGCTTGAAACCCTGACGATATGGATTGCTCTGGATGACGTCACCGCAGAGAACGGACCTATGCGATTCATCCCCGGATCGCATAAAAGCAAAAGATCGTATCGACACCACTGGCGGGATGCAGACGATCTGACGATTAATCTGACCTGCGATGTCGATCAGTTCGACGAGTCGGCTGCAGTGGATCTGATTCTTGAGGCGGGTCAGCTCTCGTTCCACGATGTCTATATGATCCATGGATCGGCCGCCAATAACACCCCAAGCCGACGAGCTGCATTTATTGTTCGGCTGATGCCGGCAACCAGTTTATATGATCATGAACTGGGTGAGGAAATGGGTGCGAAGCATTCTGCCCACGATTATGGCAAGAGGCCGCTTTTTCTGGTGAGAGGACAAGATCGAAGTGGCAATAATTTCGACATTGGGCACTGAATTACGGCTCTTGGACTGAACGCCCGTTGTCGTAGTCGCCAACCAGTGACTTTAGAAACTGAAAAAGCTTTTTGTAAGCCACAGTCCTGACGGCTGTATCCTCCGCAGGTGCGGCGATTTCTTTTTGTGCGGATTGAACATGATGACGCAGCTTTTGTCTGTCGGCGCCATACTCGGTCACCAGAAACTGCATTAAATCAAGGTCACCTTGAATTAGTTGCTGCCTCCACTTTTCAATCTGGTGAATATGACCGACGGACTCGCTGTGACCTTTTTCGATCTCTGAAAGATGGGAGGCCAGTAACGAAACCTCGGCGTCGTCTGCAATTTTATTGAGATAACCGATTTGACGCTTGTAGGCCGATTTTTGCAGGCGGCCCGCTTCTACCAACTGTTCCGCCAGATGAGTGTCGCCCAGCCATTGCTTTATTTTTTGAGGGGAAAATCGCACAGCCTTCTCGATAATCTGACGTCGAGTGTGCATCTGCCGTTTTAATTCCGACTTGCTCGGTTTTTGCTCGGTCTCCGGAGCCGGGCGGGTAGAGGTTTGCCGCTGTGATCGAGGCATTACTAACGGTTGCGGATCCGCTCGAGTACCTCGAGTTTCTGCTCGCGCGTCATGATCATCCAGTTGCGGATTTCGTCAGCGGTTCGTTTACAGCCACGACAATGAGCTTGACCGTCAAAGGCACAAACAGCCACGCAAGGTGAAGGTACGGTTCGATCTATTGCGGCGCGACTGCGTGAGCGTCGCCGATTCGGTCGTCTGGAATTGCTTTCAGTCTCAGCCATAACTGAAAGTTGGCACTATCGGTTCCGCTTTTCAACAGGCTTGCGATATTTTTCGGTCGCCCGAATCTCGAGCCCTCGAGACACCAAATGCTGCGTGAAACTGTGAAGATCGACCCCGCTGATTGGGTTGAGCTTGATGACATCACCGTTTTTCATAATCAGACGATATACCGGTCGGCTGTCTGACGCATTGGGTTCGGCGGCTTCATCAATATATTCAATGTCGCTGACTATGGCCTCGAATGAGGGGTCAACCTGATCGCTTGGAGACTGCCAGCTGATCAGGTCACCATCGACCCTGATCACCCAGTCGCGGTACGCACCTTTAAGCTCGCTGGACTGAAAATACATGTAGCCACCAATCGCAATCAGCGCCAGACTGAATATCAGGTAGATGTGGGATTTATCTTTTACCTGGCTGTAAATCAAAACAGCCAGGCCCAACACCGCCAGCCCGATGGCCCACGGCAGCAGTTGCCGGGCGACCAGGCTCGCGTTACCAATGTATTCGAAATCCACCGCCTCTTGCCGTTTCGTTTGTGTCTAACCGAATGCTGTTCGCTATAGAACGATGATAATCAAAAGCAACGCGATTTGGGCGACGTTAATCATCACGCTGCGTTTGTGCAGGGCGTCAAACCGCGCTTTATCCGTCGGTCCGTCGCTGGCCAGCCACTGATCGCGTGCGCGATTGATTTTTTCGGTAAGGACCTGCCGGCTGTAGATGAAGCCCGCCAGGATCAAAGCGATCAAAAGGCTGTTCACTGGCGATGTCCAGAATGACAGCAGAAGCGAGATGCCTGAAAGCACGATGCCCCAGAGAAAAAATCTTGGAAACAATCCACGCAAAAACCGCGATGCGGGTTCGCCATCAAGTATCTTAAACACGGCTGGGGCAACCACTGCCGCGAAGAACAGCATCGATCCCAGCAGCAAAGCTGCGACCAGATCAAGCACCATGACTGTTGTGAACATATGGTTTTGTTATATCGGTGTGTCAGGCGGGATTGTTACCAATCAATCGTTTGAATACAAGAACGAACAGGCTCTGGAAGCGGCAGACTCTATATCACGCCCGTCTGTTTGCTGGTTGCCATTTTGCGGAAAATAGACGATGTTTTCCTCAAGTTAGCTGCAATTTTCTGTTTTTGGGCAGTGGTCATCGAATTTACGATTCGCAGAGCGGTTTGTATGGTGGTGTGCCGATTTCGACGCGAATCCTCCGGAAACCGGATTTCCATTTGTGAGCGGTATTCACTGAGATGATTTTCGACCCAGAGCGCAAACTCCTCGCGATTACGTTGCCGAAGCAGGGCAATAAATTCTGCTTGCCAGTATTGCCAGGCGGTTACGCGGTTTTCCCGACGACCGGAGTATGCTTCGAAGCCTTCCTTTAGCATATCGATCTGAGCCGTACTGAGCTCGATATCAGCGCGTCTGAGAAATTTGGCAGTGCGCGCAGCGCGATCTGAGTCTTCCAGTTCTGCCGTTCTGATACGTTCCAGCGTGTTTGCGTTTCTGCGTGCAAAGTGCTGGTTAATTTCTTTCACCTGATCGTCTGAGAGTGATATCAGAAAATCACTTGAATCTGCCATGGGGGACTTTGCGAAACTGTCATCGGAAAAGGCTTCCAGCGTATCGAAAACGCGGCTGATTTCCGGTTCGGTCAGCACTGTATCCTGATCGAGGCGATCGGCTAGCCGATCCATATAGTCGCTGTACCTCGGCAATTGGGTTTTTCGATGCCAAATCTGAAACGCACGGGCTGAGCGCTCTATCTGTGCCTTTTGTTCGTCTGAGAACGTGGCGTAGGCCAGAAAATTGTCGGCAATTGTGTTGTCCAGCCTGCTGTAAAGAACGCGAACAGAAACTGTGTTGTTGCCACAGGCCGAAAGCAGCGCGATGATGACGACAAAGGTCGCAGACTTTGCCAGTTGCGTCAGGACCCAATGAATGGGCCGGTTTTTTGAATGCCTATGCCATAGCCTCGAAGAACGCGGCCGTATCGACATAAATGTCGTAGCGGGAAATCTGGTTTTGCTCAACGGTAAATACATTCATCATGCCGGCAGACACTTGTTTCTGATTGTGTTTGACTCGCCATGTTCCCGAACACTGCACGGCAACGCGCTTTGAGTCCGCTATGATGTGATCTCGTTCCACAGAAACAATCTCGAGATTTTCCCTGATGCGTGTGAAAAAGGTATCAAACCCATCCAACCCTGAAAATTCACCTGCCCAGGGCAGCTGTGTTTTTTGGCCGAAGTACGTGATTCGTATATCGTTTTTTAACAGTGAAATCAGCGTGTCACGGTCTCGGGCGGCCAGCGCAGCGTAGAACGCTTCAATAATGTCCAGCGGTGTTTGCATTGTTGGCGGTCCTTAACTCGCGGGAAGTTTTGTATTGCTTATTCAGGGCTGGCGATTCAAAAACAGATCGGCGAGAAATGACTCAAACCATTCAGTCTGTTTGTCCCCGTGTCTGTTCATCATCTCGGTTTGTTCGGGAACGGGCTGGGCGCCTTTTTTGTCATGCATTGCCCAGTCGGCGACCTGCCATCGTTTGAATATGCCCGGATGTATCTCAGGGTGGAACTGCACACCGAATGTGTTTTCACCGTAGCTGAAGGCCTGATTCCTGAAATTCTGACCCGTTGCCAGTCGCACACACGACGACGGTATAGTGAATCCCTGATAGTGGGCCTGAACCACATGCATGGATGATTCCATAAAGTCATCGCCTTCGGCGGTTGGCGTGACTTCGTAATATCCAAATTCGCAGAGGCCGTCCGGATGGTAATCAACGTCTCCACCCAGGCATTGAGCGATCATCTGACCGCCAAGGCAGATTCCAAGCAGCGGAAGATCGTGCTCGATACACTGCTCGATCCACTTCAACTCGTCGGTGAGGAACGGGTAGGTGCTGATTTCCGTTAAGTTGTGCTCACCGCCATATACCACGCAACCGTGATAATCACTCGGTGTTTTGGGCAGGGGGTCTCCAAGAAAGGGATTAACGACCTGAAACTCGAATTCAGAGGATCTGATCCAGTTCGTGACGACGTCATCACGCGGATTCTGATGATGCTCCAGCAGCATGATTGTCTGTTTACCTGACATAGCTTGAACAGGACTTAAGTGTTGACAGTAAACCCGGGAGTATAATCAGGGACTCACGATGCCGCCAGAGACCAACCCGTTCAACAGGACTATGCAGAACCTTTCAAGCCTGCTGCACGATCAGGCAAAACGGTATGGCAACAAGCCGTTTGTTGAATTCGAGCGACAGGAAAACGGACCCGACATACTCCGATACCGTCAGTCGCTGAGTTATCTGGAATTTGATCGAAGAGTGGACTCCGCCGCTGGCTGGTTACGGTCGCAGGGTGTAAAGCATGGGGAAGTGATTAATTTACACCTCCCCAATTCCGTCAGTTTTCTGGTGTTGTGGTTTGCATGCGCTCGATCCGGCATCACAATGATGCCGACCAATGTGCTCTCGAGTGCCGAAGAGATGCATTATTTGCTCGATCATTCGGGGTCAGTACTGGTGGTTACAACCCGCGAATTTTTGCCGGTGATGGAACTCGCAACAAAAAATACAGCTGTTCGCGATCTGATCATCAGCGATCCTTTTACTGACGAACCCTGCGACTCGAGCTTTGAATATGCGCTGCGGTCTGATGCGATTGGCGTGGCTCAAACCGCTGGCGTAGAGCACAATCTGGTTTCAATAATGTATACCTCGGGTACGACTTCGAGGCCGAAGGGCGTTATGGTCACGCACGCCAATTACATCGCTGCAGGTCGCACGGTTGCTGATGCGATCGGTTTGACCCATCGCGATCGTCAATACGCCGTGTTGCCACTGTTTCATGGTAATGCCCAGTACTATTCAACAATGAGCGCGCTGCTGCAGGGTGCAACTCTGGTGTTGATGGATCGTTTCAGTGCCAGCCGTTTCATGGCAAAAGCTGCAGAATACCAGTGCACCGTCGCCAGTCTGTTCGCGGCCCCCATTCGGATGATTCTGGCACAGCCCGAATCTGCCGATGAGCAGCGCAATGTATTGCGCGTCACGCTGTACGCGCAATCGATTACAAAGCAGCAGGGCGACCAGTGGGCGCATCGATTCGGTGCGCCGTTATGCCAGTTGTGGGGCATGACTGAGACTATGGGACCGCCTCTGATGAATCCGCCGGGAGGAGATATTCGTAACGAATCTATCGGACTGCCTGTTGGGGGTTACCCTATTCGTCTGGTTGATGAGCAGGGTGAAGACGTTGAGTGTGGTGACATTGGCGAAATACTGGTTGGTGGTGTGCCCGGAGAAACGCTGATGCTGGGGTACTTCAAGAATCCAGAGGCAACCGCACAAACTTTGTCAGACGGGTGGTTGCGCACCGGTGACAATGGCCGGCTTATCGACGGCTACTACTATTTTGTGGATCGCCTCAAAGACATGATCAAGCGATCCGGTGAAAACGTTGCAGCTACCGAAGTCGAGTCCGTGGTGAATCAACATCCCGCCGTTTACGAAAGTGCTGTGGTTGGTGTGCCGGATGCGATGAAGGATGAGGAAGTTGTTGCTGTTGTGGTGCGAAAGTCTGACTTCGAAGTCTCAGAGGAGGAGATTGTTCAGTTTTGCTCGCAGCGGCTGGCGTCTTTTCGAGTGCCTGGTCGGGTTGAGTTCGTTGATTCGATGCCGCGAACGTCCGTTGGAAAAATTCAGAAGCATCGTATTCGTGAAATGCTTCAGGCAGGTGAGTGACTTTGAGACAACTGACAACCGATTAATAACCAATGATTCAACCTTCAAATTCAGAGTTTTCGATTTGACGACATGACGATATCATTGTGCCAAAAATTTTTTAGACTATGAGTTCATTATCTGGCATCTGCACACCGGTTTGTACGGTGTTTTACAAGGGCGGTGGTTCAATCGATGAAGAGGCGCAACTTCAGCAGGTGGAACGACTGCTGGAGGCTGGCGTGCATATCATCTGTGTGTGCGGGGGCACCGGGGAATTCTCTTTCCTGACCGCAGATGAGCGCCGAAAACTAACCGAGCTGGTGGCTCGATACATCAGTGGACGCGCAAAACTCATTGTTCACGTGTCGGCCGTCATGACCGAGGAGACTATTGAGTTCGCTCAACACGCCGAGGAACTGGGTGCGGACTGCCTGCTGGTATTGCCACCGTATTTCGAGGGCCCCACAATGGCGGGCACATACGAGCACTATTTCCGCGTCGCTGAATCGGTAAGCTGCGACATCATGGCGTACAACATACCCGTTCACTCCGGCATCAATCTCACCGTTGAAGACTGTCTCACCCTGGTGGCGGCAGACAATATCAATTATCTGAAAGACAGCACCGGTGACTTCCTGCGTTTACAGCAGTTGTTTGACGCCGGTGTTCGTGTGTTTAACGGTGCGGATCCGCTGATGTTTCACGGTTTGATTTCCGGGGCCGTCGGGTGTTTCTGGGGGACTTCGAATGCTATTCCAAAGCAGGCCGTAGAACTCTATCGTCATGTCGAATCAGGCGATCTGGATCAGGCACTGCAGCTGTGGCAACGCATCTATCCGGTAAACGACTTTGTCTGGCACAACCCGTTTAACCCTTCAGTCAAAGCCCTGTGCCAACTTCTTGGTGCAGATGTTGGCGAGTGCCGACGTCCGGTTCAGCCTCTGACGAGTGAAGAGACCGAGCGTTTGCAACAAGCCGTGGCTCGTCTTAACTGATCCGGTTTCAGACTCGTGAATTTACCCGTTGTTGTTATCGGTGCCGGAATTATTGGCATCTGCTGCGCTCTGAAATTGCGGCAGGCGGGCTTTGATGTGGTTGTCATTGACCACAACGCGCCGGCGAGTCAGACGTCCAAAGGCAATGCCGCAGCCTTTGCCTATCCTGAAATCATGCCGATTGGATCGCCAGGCGCATGGAAACGGGTTCCACGTTGGTTGCTCGATCCCCTTGGACCGCTTTCGATAGATGTTCGGGTCCTGCCCGAAATGTTGCCCTGGTTAGTGAGATTTGTGCGTGCATCGTCCGCATCGGAAGTTCGCCGGATATCGACGGCGCAGGCCCGGCTGATGGAGCTGAGTGAGTCCTCAAACCAGAAACTTGTGCTGGATTTAAATTTATCGGATCAGGTGACCCACCAGGGCGCTCTGACGGTTTATCGAAGTCCTCAGGCATTGCAGTCGGCAACGCTGGAGTGGGAGATCAGGGAGGAAGCTGGTGTTGAGATGACCTTGCTGACAGCCCGTGAAATTGCGGACATGGAACCCGATCTGCAAAATGTATCGGACGCTATTTTTATGCCGCAATGGACCAATACGCTCGAACCCTTCAGATATGCAGTATCAATTTTTGATTTCGCGGTCGGTATCGGCGTGCGGTATATACAGTCCAAAGTAATCGATATTGTCAGCTCTCCAAACGGTGATAATTTTGCGAAAGATTCTAGCGGCAATCATCATGCATTCTCGGCCTGCGTGGTTGCGGCTGGTGCCTGGTCCGCTGAGCTGGCCAGGCGGGTGGGGGATCGCGCTCTGCTGGCTTCAGAGAGGGGTTACAACACGACTATCGCGAATCCGGGCGTACAGTTGTCTCACCAGATTACATTTGCCGAGGAAAAATTTGTCGCAACACCACTGTCCACGGGCCTGAGAATTGGCGGCGCGGCAGAATTTGCGGGTATGGAACGTGCACCAAACTACACGCGCAGCGACCGGCTTGTTGACGTCGCAAAAACATACCTGCCCGGTTTGCAAAACGACGGCGGCGAGCGTTGGATGGGTCACAGACCTTCAACGCCTGATTCGCTGCCGGTGATCGGTCGGTCGCTGGGTAGCAACACAGTTTTATATGCCTTTGGGCACGGTCATCTTGGGTTAACTCAATCCGCTGCGACCGGTGATTTGATCACGGGCCTGATTCAGGGTCGCCCCGCACCTTTTGATCTTTCGCCATTCTCTATCGAGAGATTCAACTGAGCGAGCGTCCGGAAATTCGTCGCGTTGGCCTGTTCTGAAATGCGTTCGGTCAGACCGTCTAACATCGGTTGTACCGATCGGTTATCTAATCCCGAAAGGGTTATTTTGAGGTTAAAGTGAGAGAAGTCTTTGAATGTATTGATGCGCACACCTGTGGCAATCCGGTTCGTGTGGTTGTGGATAACGCTCCTGAACTAGCCGGACCGTCGATGCAGGACAAGCGTCAGCACTTTTTGCGCGAGTTCGACTGGATCAGAACCGGGCTGATGTTTGAACCCAGAGGCCACGATGCCATGTCGGGTTCGATTTTGTATCCGCCTACAACCGAGGATGGAGATCTGGGTGTTCTGTTTATAGAGGTCAGCGGCTGTCTGCCAATGTGCGGTCACGGCACCATCGGCACAGTTACGGTTGCCTTACAGGAGGGTCTGGTTAAACCTCGCGAAGAGGGTCTATTGCGTCTGGATACTCCCGCTGGTCGCGTGGAGGCGCGATATGTCCGGAACGGCACCGTTGTGGAGTCGGTGACGTTGACTAACGTTCCGGCCTACCTGCATGCGAAAGAACTGAATGTTCAGTCCGAGGAACTCGGGTCAGTGGTTGTTGATATTGCCTACGGTGGAAATTTTTATGCCATCGTTGAACCTCAGGAAAACTATTCAGGACTGGAACAACTGAGCGCAGACGATATCAGGCGACTCAGTCCGATGCTGCGTCGTACTATTAATGACCAGTTCGAGGTTGTGCATCAAACCGATCCGCAAATCAGGGGTGTGAGCCACGTGATGTGGACCGGAGAACCCAGAGACGCTGGCGCTCATGCACGGAATGCCGTCTTTTATGGGGAGAGAGGAATCGATCGATCGCCTTGTGGAACAGGTACCAGCGCCCGAATGGCGCAACGTTATGCGGATCACCGACTGCAGCTTGGTGAACCGTTTGTGCATGAGAGCATTATCGGCAGTCTGTTCCATGGACGCCTGCTTTCAACAGTAAATCTTGGGTCAGTTCAGGGGGTTATTCCGGAAATTTCCGGCTGGGCCAGAATCACCGGGTACAATCGAATTGTTATTGACGATTTTGACCCATACCACCGAGGGTTCATACTCACCTGAACATTCGTTAATTCGCGGTTCGGAATTTTTTCTTTTGCTTACTGTCGAAGGCGGAGTCGAAACATGAAAATACTCCGTTGCAAATTCGTTTAGTTGAAGACAATCTGTCGCAGTTGAGTCAATTGCGCGCATCAGTGTTGCGGTTGGAAAACACCGAGTACGAATTGATTGGTGGTCATGTGCGTCACGTGCTTGACCACTATCATCAATTCCTGATGGGGTTGGAAACAGGTTGCGTGAATTACGATAATCGAAGCCGGGATTTTGAGGTGGAAGTATCAAAGTTGAGGGCGGATCAGTACTTTGAAGCAGTCGATAATGCGCTGACCGCGATTATCTCAAACCCATCGCCAGACCGGTCAGAACTGTTTATTGAATGCAGCACGAACCACGTGATCAGTTCGCAAAGAATTTCGTCCACAGTGCCGCGTGAGCTTCAGTTTCTGCATTCTCATACCGTGCACCACATGGCACTGATTCGCACAATTCTTGTTGAAAGGGGCGTCCCGTGCGACTCTGAATTTGGCGTCGCTCCGGCTACACTGGCGCATCAGCGTTCCGCGGCCTGAGCAGATAACCAGAAAATGAATTTGTTTCAATCCGTTCGCACGGCTCTTCGTTTACTTATGCTGACTGCGTGCGTATTGCTGTTACCGATTTATTCCGTGTCAGCGGCCAGCATGGCGACCTATTTCGCTCCTGCCGAACAGACACAGAGTGTTTCTGACGACGTAGAATTGACGCATGATTTGTGGCAGTCACTGCTGGATGACTATCTGATAAAAGACGGCTCAGGGGTCAATCGTTTCGATTATTCGGGCGTAAGCCCGGCAGACAAATCGAAACTCGAAACCTATCTCGACGAATTGCAGGGTGTGGTCGTAACCCGCCTGCCCCGAGACGAGCAAATGGCCTACTGGATCAATCTCTACAATGCGCTGACCATAAAGGTCATACTTGACCACTACCCAGTGGCCAGTATCCGGGATATTTCCTACGGTCTGCTCGACTGGGGCCCCTGGCCTGAGGAGCTGGTAATCGTCGAGGGGTACGAACTCAGTCTGAATAACATCGAGCACGATATTCTTCGGCCGTTATTTACGGATAACAGAATTCACTATGCTGTAAATTGTGCCTCCATCGGGTGCCCCAATTTACAAATGTCAGTATTTCGGGGTCCGAACCTTGATCAGATGCTCGATCAGGCCGCC
Source organism: Pseudomonadota bacterium (assembly GCA_039029455.1). Lineage (GTDB taxonomy): Bacteria > Pseudomonadota > Gammaproteobacteria > Arenicellales > Poriferihabitantaceae > JBCCGE01. The sequence continues at coordinate 24,430 of JBCCGE010000032.1, forward strand.
GTCGAATTCATCAATCATCCACGTGCAGTCTCCGTTCGTGATAAATCCCTGACGCTGTCCAGTATCTACGAATGGTATTACACCGATTTTGCTCGCACTGACTCCGATCTGATTGCACATCTGCGACAGTACGCCAGACCGGCGCTGCTGCAAAAGCTGGAGAGTGATCTGAGAATCGTTGACTACGTTTACGACTGGTCACTTAATCTACCTGACGCTGACTGAATGTTGCACAACCAAACGGTCGGTCTGGTTATACCCGCTTTCAATGAAGAGCAGTCCATAACACACGTTCTTCAGGGGATTCCCAATATCGTCGATTTTGTTACTGTGGTTGATAACGGTTCAACAGATTCAACGGCTCGCCTGGCATCGGCCGCGGGAGCAACCGTGGTGTCACAACCGGTGCGGGGGTACGGAGCGGCCTGCATTGCGGGGATTCGTCATTTAAATCGTCAGCATCAACCTGATCTGATTGCATTCATGGATGCGGACTTTAGTGATTACCCTGAAGATCTGATCGATTTATGTAATGAAGTCGCCAGTGGTCGTGCAGATCTGGCGATTGGTAATCGATCTGTCCAGGACTGCGAGAGTGAATCGATGTTCTGGCACCAGCGTCTGGGAAACTGGATTATCTGCTGTGTGATTTATGTTTTACACGGCGCCCGGTTTGGTGATCTGGGTCCCATGCGCTGCATCAACAGCACGTTTCTGAAATCTTTGCGCATGTCGGATATGGATTTCGGCTGGACCGTCGAAATGCAACTGAAATCACAGCTTCAGCAGGCTCGAATCTCTCAGCTACCCGTTCGCTACCGCCCGCGGATTGGGCATTCGAAAATTTCCGGTACCATAAAAGGCACGTTACTGGCGGCCTACAAAATGTTGTACTGGGTTTTTAGACTCTATTTTGCAAGAGTACTGCGCCACTAGGGTATCTGCAGATTCAGCTTTTTTTTGTTCGAAACAGATCGAAGATCAAACCAGATCGCGACTGCAAGCGCACAATACTGCAACGCATAGGCCCAGGGATGAATCTGGTACGCCTCAAGTAAGGATGCTGGCAGGCCAATCCCGGTGTAGTAAGAAAGAACGATCGCGATCGACCAGACCCAGGGAGACACTAATCCGGTTGCGGCCGCAAATGGAAGCATCCAAATCAGATACCAGGCGTTCACCACCGGCGACAGTAAGAAAAACGCCATATACACGATGGTTGCGAACACGGGTACCCAGTGGATGTCGTTTCTACTGACATATCGAAGACTGGCGATCATCATTGCTCCCCATACTGTCGCAAACAGCAGCAGGCTGATAACTCGAGCCGGTTGATCCGCGAGCACGGTATCTAACAATCCGAACAGGCTGTGATTGAACTGCCAGTGTTGAGCAAACAGGCCCAGAGTGGAGAAGTCGGCCGCACCAGAAATCAGAAACGGTAAATAAATAATGCACAAAACGACGGGGAAAATTGGCCATGCGCGTTTGGGTATATACAGCAGTAGCAATGGCGCCAGAATCCACGCAAAAACTTTGCTTGCGCAGGCAGTCGCGAGAAATACGACTGATGTTCTGAATCGGCCCGAAGTTAAAGCAGTAAACGCGGCCAGTAGAAAAACGATTCCAACGACATCGGGATGAGCATTGATGACGGTTTCTTTGATGACCAGTGGACACCATGCATACAGCAAAACACCTGACGGTCTGCAAAAACGAGTCATCAGAAGAATAATGAGAACGTCGAGGACGGCGAAAATTATTTTCAGTCCAACCAGACTGTCGCCACTAACCATCCAGGCAAACGCAAAAATTCCCTGCAGTACAGGCGGGTAGATGGTCTCCACTTCGGGGTAATTAACGAACAGGCTCAGATCTCGACAGGCCTCGATGGAGCCCGTCATGTCGAGGATCGATTGTGGACTGATTCCGTATGGAGACCCCTGCGCCCAAAACACGCAACCATCCAGCAGGAATCGATAGTAGTCATCTTCGAGCAGCGGCGCCGATGTCACCGCAATGATGCGGTAAATCACAGCATAAGCGAGCATGGATCTGAAGGACAACAGCCGAGCGCCATTGCGCACAATGCCTGTCCAGAACACAAGTAATCCCGCTGCCAGGCTGGCGGCAGTCAAAAAGTGAATCGGTTCGGAAACATGATGACTGACAAGCGCCAGCGCGCTGTACAGGCCTAACAACACCAGTGCGGGCGGGTGAAGGTTTAAACTACCACTGTTGTTCACTAACAAAAGTTTAATTCACCATGAGAACTAATCGATGCAAACGTGGTCTGTATGATTGTCTGTTGAATATAGTGCGAAATCGTTCGAGTATCATGAAAATCAATTCGGTAACTGCTGCCCGCAGTTTCATCACCGCGATTGCGATGATGCTGCTTTTGCCGGGAATGACGCTGGCCTCCGGTTCCGGTAATGGAACATGGTCTGCCGGTGATTATCATAAGGGTAAGCAGGTTTTTCTGAAAAAACTGTATTGTGACACTTGTCCACTTGCGGGTGAGACGTTGACTCGTGAGTTCGTGCAACAGCTGATGCCGGATATTGCTCATGATGGACAGCTCGGTCGAAATCTTTCGTTTCGCGAGCGCCAGTCCGTTCGACATTTCCTTCGCACCAAGTTCAATTTGACCATTTAACCTCAATTGCTTCCTCTCGTTGTGAGCCGGGCAAAAGCCCGGCTTTTTTTTATCCACAGGGATGTGGTGTATGCCGCGGGCGCAGGATGCGCAGGAGAGGCGGTCAACAGGGATGTGGGCAGGCATCAGCTCCTGCATTGTCTGCATTCACGCCATCCCTGGCGCTCGTATGCCGCGGGGGCAGGACGTGCTGGAGAGCGACTTATGAATATATGGGCAGACAGAGGTTCTCGAATCAGCATAAATCCTTGAATTTTTTCTGCTTAATACTATAATTTCAGTAATTACAGAAATTACAGAAATTTGTGAATTCAACAATCGATAGTTTTATCATCCATTTCGGTGAAATGGGCAGCCGCTGGGGTATTAACCGTACTGTGGGTCAGATGTACGCACTGCTTTATTTGAGTGAGGAGCCGCTCAATGCGGAGCAAATCTGCACCAGGCTGGATCTGTCACGATCCAATGTCAGTATGGGGTTAAAGGAACTGCAGTCCTGGAGGCTGGTCAAGCTGAAACATCTGCCCGGAGATCGAAGAGACTATTTCTCAACGCCTGAGGACGTGACTGAAATTGCGATCACATTGCTGGAGGAAAGAAAAAAGCGTGAGCTTGACCCAACAATGAGTATGTTGCGGGATACCCTGATTCAGCTGGACAATGACGATGATCAGGGATATGCAGTTCGAAAGATGCGAGAAATGTGTGACATGATGGAACAGACATCTCGTTGGGCAGATGAGTTAATAAACATGGATCGAAAATCGCTTCAAAAACTGATGGTTATGGGTTCTCTTGCCGGTAAGGTACTTAGTTTCGCTTTACCAAAATCGAATCAAGAAGCCGTGTGATGGATCCGCTGGCGCTGGCCCGTATACAGTTTGCGGCGAATATCAGTTTTCATATACTGTTCCCGACGATTACGATTGCTCTCGCCTGGTTGCTGGTGATGTTTAAGTTCATGCATCACCGTACCGGCGACAATCGATGGATGGCAGCCTACGGGTTTTGGGTCAAAATATTTGCCCTGACATTTGCTCTGGGCGTCGTCAGTGGAATTACGATGTCGTTCCAGTTCGGCACAAACTGGCCGGGCTTCATGGAGACGGTGGGCAATATCGCAGGTCCACTGCTGGCTTACGAAATACTGACCGCATTTTTCCTTGAAGCCACCTTTCTCGGCATCATGCTGTTCGGTAACGGACGGGTTTCAAACCGTGTTCATACTCTGGCAACAACCCTGGTCGCAATGTCGACGTCCATGTCGGCATACTGGATTCTCGTACTGAATACCTGGATGCAGCATCCTGTAGGCTTCGAAATGATCGACGGGCAGGCGTTTCCGACAGACTGGTCTGCAATACTCTGGAACGATTCACTGATACTCAGGTTTTCGCATATGATGCTGGCCAGTGGTCTGACGGCGTCTTTTTTGATGGCGGGAGTGTCATCGTATCGATGGCTTCGGGGTGACACTGCGCTGGGCGTTAAGGCCGCCCTCAGGACCGGCGTCACGGCTGCTGCCATTATTATTCCGATCCAAATCTGGGTGGGCGATACTCATGGACTGGATACCCTGAAGGTTCAGCCGCAAAAGATTGCTGCGATTGAGGCGATATGGGAAACCGAACAGGGTGCCCCGTTGTTATTGTTTGCCTGGCCTGACGAAGAGACCAGGAGTAATAAATTTGAAATCGGGATCCCGAAGGGTGCCAGTCTGATACTGACTCACAGCCTTAATGGAGAAATTCGTGGTCTAAATGAGTTCGAAGGTGGGCATCCGCCCGTAGCACCGGTGTTTTTTGCATTTCGGGTTATGGTGGGGATCGGTTTTCTGATGTTATTCGTATCGTGGATCGCCGCGTGGCAGATGCGGAACAACGATACGCCGTCCCGACGTGTGGGTAAGGTATTGGTGTGGATGTCCTTTTCAGGCTGGTTCGCCACACTGGCGGGGTGGTATGTCACCGAGATCGGTCGTCAACCTTATCTTGTCTCGGGGGTGCTGCGAACCGCGGATGCCGTATCGGCAGTACCCGCGCCGGCGTTGCTGACGACGCTGGTGGTCTACTTGTGCCTTTACGCTTTCCTGCTGGTTGCCTACGTCACCACTATTTTTTATATGGCGAGAAAAGGGTCTAATCTTGGGCGTGTTGAGGAACTGCCCAAAGAGGAAATCAACGCACTTGGGGTGGCGGGATGACCGAAAATCTCGACTGGCTGCCGGTTGCATTCGCTGGAATGATGGCACTGGCAATGCTGATCTATGCCATCCTCGACGGTTACGATCTGGGCGTCGGTATTCTGCTGCCGGAAGCCAATGCCGACGAGAAAGACCGGATGATCGCGTCAATAGGACCTTTCTGGGACGCGAATGAAACCTGGCTTGTCCTTGGCGTCGGACTTTTGCTTGTGGCCTTTCCGAAAGCACACGGAATTGTGCTGTCAACACTTTACCTGCCGGTCGCATCTATGCTGATTGGCCTTATCCTGAGGGGTGTTGCGTTCGACTTTCGCGCCAAGGCTAAAACACAAACCAAGACCCTTTGGGATCGATTGTTTTTTGCCGGGTCCCTGATGGCCGCCATGTCGCAGGGGTATATGCTGGGTCGCTATATTACCGGCTTTGATCCATCTACAGGTGCGCTCGGTTTTGCGGTTTTGAGCGGACTGTGCGTGGCCGCCGGGTATGCATTGATCGGTGCATGCTGGCTGATTATGAAAACAGAAGATGTTCTTCAGCGAAAGGCCATTAAATGGGGGAGGACCTATCTTCTGGTGACGTGTGTTGGCATTGTCAGCGTGTCTATTGTGAATCCACTGGTCAACAGCCGAATATTCGATCGCTGGTTTGCAGTACCCGAAATTTTCTGGCTGGCACCTGTGCCGGTTATTACAGCGGTTCTGGCTATCCTGTGTTACCGATCGCTTCGATCCTTGCCGAAGGAAGGTGATAAACACTGCTGGATTCCATTTGCCTGCACGGTGGGCATTAATGTTCTTGCTTTCGCCGGACTCGCATACAGTTTTTTCCCTTATATCGTCCCGGACCAGCTGACAATCTGGGAAGCCGCGAGTGCAACCGGCTCACTGCTGTTTATATTTTACGGTGTCTGCGTGGTTTTGCCGGCAATTTTGCTGTACACAGCATTTTCATACCGCGTATTTTGGGGGAAGGCTGTGCCTCTGAAGTACGACTAGTTCAGAGAACGTCGTCGGCAAAGAGTATGTAAGCGGTCTGGAGATCGATTACTATACGGCGATTTAATTTCACCTGAGCCCCATGCCACTCCTGTTGACTGGAATTATCGTTGCGCTGCAGGCGTGTTGGTTCTTGTTTGAGTCGACCGTCAGCGTTGCATTATTCAGCTGGTGGTGGATTCCACAGGTTGCCGCATTCGCTCTGGTCGGATGGCTGGTTTCAAAGTCCACAGCAGTTTCCGTTACCGTAAAGCTGATCGCAATTTTTTGCCTGGGAGTTGCCGTATTATTAATACAGTGGGTGTTTTACGACACCATGACGCTATTTTTATCCGGGGCTCTGATTCTTGGATTTCTGGTGATTGCGAAACACTGGATAGCGAACGACATTACTGCGATACGGTGTTTCCAGCTCACAGTCGCGCTTATATCGGTTTCACTGGTTGTTCTGCCGGTATCGATTAATCGGATCACGGTAAAGCTGCCCAGCCTGTCCGCCGATACTCGTCTTGAACTGCAGGCCGGTGTAGAGGCCAAACCGGTTCAGAGCGGACGTCACTATCAGCATGTGGACAGTCCGGGGGAGTTAAAAATTTACCTCTCCACTCAGATATATTTCCAGCAACCCCACGATCCTCCGGTGCTTAAAGTTTCAATCGAGCGTGAACGGATCGTTGTTGTGTTACAGGACATTTATTATGAGTATGCGGTTGGGTTTTTGAAATTGTCACTGCGCAAAATCTTCGGTGCAGACCTGCAGTCCATCAAGCCCGCTCAGGGATCCGACGATTTTCAGATGGTGATACCGCCAACGGGCGGGTTGAAACTCGAGCAGTTCAAAGTCGGGGATTCGATTTTGCTTCAACTGCCCAATATGGCAGACCATAAACTGAGCTGGAAGGATCGGCTCATCGTTCCTGTCGGCCGGTTGGCGTTCTGGTTGTTTGCTGCGTTTCTGATCTGGCACTGGCGTCCTCAGCGCCCACACGGTGGCCGACAGTGAGCGCATACGACTGGCAATCGCAGTCCCGAGGGATATTTCGATGCTGGTGGTGGATCTGGCCGATACATTTCGTATTTATTGCGGCCATGTTTTTATTTTATTTCCTGAAAAAGAATCCCTGGTTGTTCCACGGCTACCCAGCGGTCAGCCTGACGCACGAAATGAACTATGCGGTGTGGTGGTCCGGGATCGGACTATTTGTGGCAGGACTGGTGTTTTTCCGCGTCGCGCAAATTGACGTTGAAAAAAGACTCGCTTTTGGAATACTGGGTCTGGCTTGTGTCGCGTTGTGCATTGATGAGATTGGTTCGTTGCATGAGTCGGTGGCAAGAATAGGCGGTTGGGTGGCATTGGCGCCTTTTGCTATGGTGTTCGGCGCCATGTTCAGCTGGTCATTGTTTATTCTCTATCGCGATACGCGCACGCTCTGGACTGCTCTTCTGGTGACTCTGGGGGTGGGTGTTTTTGTTGGCGTTGCCGGTCTGGAGTTTATTGAGCACAACATCATAATCTGGGACGCGACATTGAGAAGGTTGCGCCTGATTGGTGAAGAGGCGATTGAACTTGTCGGCATCAGCTTCCTGGTCATCGGCGGTCTTCTGGCATATCGGCGGCTGCGGCATCGTGATCCTGCAGCAGCTGATGCCGGGATTATCAGCGTGTCGGCGGTACTCGATTTGGCGATGCGCTATCCGGTGTTGTCTTTTGCGCTGTTTTTTATGCAGACGACTATGGCGATCGGAGTTGTGCTGCCGCATTCAAATTATCTCACAGAGGGAAATGTCCTTTCGCTTTACCCTCTGTTGATGGCGTTTTCTCTTGGACTGTATTGTTTTTATCGGGCGCGGAGTTATTCCGGGCGAGCGCAGCTGCAATGGCTTGGACTCGTGCTGGTACTGACTTCGGTGCTGCAAATATTTGAGTTGTATGAATTGGTAGGAAAGTTTCTACTGGCAACAACAGGTTACAACGGAGCGGCACTACAGCCTCCGGCATTCTGGTTTGCACTCCTTGTGCCCTGGACAATGAGCGCACGTATGGCGGTTGCCGCAGGCGTAATGCAGTGGCGTGATGTTATCGTTGATTTAGTGCTAATCGGGATTGTTTTAATCGCGATTATTCCTGATCTGGTTAACCCTGATCGGCGCGAGTTTTTATTCTTTCTGTTTGCCGGATTCATCATGTTCAGTTGTTACCGGTTTATCTTTGCGGTAACCCGACGGGATGAACTGCAGGGTTCTGGCAGCATGCAGGCCGGATACTGAGCTGGAGCACTGATACTGTGGAAAAAAATCGATGCTGGTGGTGCGGAGACGACCCACTGTACCGTGACTACCATGACAATGAATGGGGTGTGCCGTTGCACGACGACAGAAAGCTGTTCGAATTCCTGATACTGGAAGGTGCGCAGGCCGGATTGAGCTGGATCACTATTCTGCGAAAGCGCGACGGCTATGCTCGAGCATTTAATCAGTTTGACCCCGAAAAAATTGTGCGTTATTCGGAATCCAAAGTTGAAGCACTGCTGCAGGATCCCGGTATCGTTCGGAACCGCCTGAAAGTCAGAAGCGTAATTAAAAATGCGCGCGGCTATCTGGATATTCTTGAGAGCGGCCGAACCTTCGACGATTATTGCTGGGGGTTTGTTGATCGCCAGACAATCGATCACGGTTATACCAAATCCTCCGAGGTGCCCGCTAACACCAGAGAATCAGATGCGATGAGCAAAGATCTGAAAAAAAGGGGTTTCAGCTTTGTCGGATCAACCATTTGTTACGCGTTCATGCAGGCTACCGGTATGGTGAATGACCACCTTAAGGACTGCTACCGTTATCGGGAACTGTCGAAGTAGGCGCGTGTCGGTGGGCTTGTTCGGTTCGCGCCTTGGTTTGTACCTGCTTTTGCTGTTTGCGGGAGTGATCTGGGGTGCAACTTTTTCTCTGGCGCTGATCGCCACCCGGGAGGGACTACACCCGATTGCGCTGACCTTTTCGCAAGCTCTGGTAGGTGCGCTGATATTGCTGAGTGTTTGTGCAGCAAAACATAAACTCCCAAGTTGTTCCGCCGAAAACCTAAAGAGATATGTCGTTATTGCCGTTCTGGGAACGGTATTGCCGGGAACACTCTACTTTTACGCCGCCCGGCATGTGCCCGCCGGGTTGTTGTCGATCACCATTGCAGCAGTCCCGATTCTGACCTATGCAGCGTCACTTCTTTTCAATATTGATCGCTGGTATCTGGCTCGAGTTGCCGGACTTGTATTCGGTTTCAGCGGGATGTACCTGCTGGCGCAACCCGAGACACTGCCCGATATTGGCATGCTTCCATGGATTGGCGTGGCGTTTTTCTGCACTCTTTGTTACACGACGGAGAACATGTACATTGAATTGCGCCTGCCGATGTCCATTGACATGCTGCCTTTGCTCGCTGGTGGTCTGACGGTTGCGGCTATGCTCTCGTTCCCGATCATGATTGTCGTGGCGGAGCCAACATTTATTGCGCCGCCCTTTGATCATCTCGACGCAATTTTGCTCGCGCTTGGCCTGATTGGTGCCGTGGCGTATCTGATTTTTCTCTACCTGATTCGTGCTGCGGGCGCAGTTTTTGCCAGCATGATGGCCTACGTGATTACGCTTTCAGGAGTAGGCTGGGGGATGTTGCTATTTGACGAGCAACACAGCACGCAGGTCTGGATGGTGCTGGTGCTGATGATCACAGGCATGTTTTTGGTCACACCAAACCGGCAGTCCGGGCCCGAAGTCAATGATCCGGACCCGGACCGAGAAGATTGAGTTCTATCCGGCCAGAAGTTTATTGACCCGGGCAACATAGGCTGCAGGGTCTTTCAGCGATGCACCCTCTGCCAGTGCCGCCTGATCAAACAGTACTCTTGCCCAGTCCTCCAGATTATCGGCTTCCGGGTTGAGTCTGGCTACAATGGCGTGATCCGGATTGATTTCCAGAATAGGCTTCGCTTGCGGGGCGTCTTGTCCCATTGCCTGCAGAATTCTCTCCATGTTGCCGCCCATATCAAACTGATCCGCGACCAGACAGGCCGGCGAATCGACAAGTCGTGTAGAGATTTTCACATCTTTGACCTGATTTTCGAGCAGCGATTTGATTTTTTCGACCAGCGGGCCGAGAGCTTCGGATTTTTTCTCCGAATCTTCCTTGTCCTCGTCCGATTTCAGGTCTTCGATATCAAGATCACCTTTTGCAATGGACTGCAGTTGCTTGCCGTCAAAGTTCATTAGCGAACTGACCAGCCATTCATCGACCGGATCTGACAGTAAAAGTACTTCTATATCGTTTTTCCGAAAGACTTCAAGGTGCGGTGACGAGGCTGCAGCTGCGTGTGATTCAGCAGTGACGAAGTAAATCTTCTCCTGCTTCTCGTTCATTCTCGAGACGTAGTCGTCCAGAGCTACTGTCTGTTCGTCTGAGTCACCATGGGTTGTCGCAAATCGCAACAGTTTTGCAATTGCCTCCTGATTGTCGTGGTCCTCAACCACACCTTCCTTCAGAACTTTGCCGTACTCTTTCCAGAGTGTGTTGTATTTTTCGGTATCTTTGGTGGCAATCTTTTTTAGCTCACCCAGGACTTTCTTCACCGATGCGGCGCGAATTTTATCAATCTGTGCGTTTTGCTGGAGAAATTCGCGAGAGACATTGAGCGGCAAATCAGAAGAGTCAACCAGGCCTCGAACAAAGCGCAGATAGTTCGGCATAAGCTGTTTGGCGTCATCCGCAATGAAGATTCGTCTCACATAAAGTTTGATACCATGTCGCTGCTCGCGATCCCAGAGGTCGAACGGAGCTTTCGATGGAATATAAAGCAGAGAGATATACTCGAGTTTACCTTCTACCCGGTTATGCAAAATGCTTGCCGGCGGCTCCGGATCGTAGGTCAGGGACTGGTAAAAAGCAGCGTGTTCTTCGGCCGTGATCTCATTTTTCGGACGAGCCCATAACGCCGAGCCCTTGTTGATTGTCTCCCATTCGGGTTGCTGTCCCTTGATGACTTTGCCGTCATCATCCCGCTCAGGTTCCTTGAGCATCTGGATGGGCAGCGAAATGTGGTCAGAGTATTTGGCTATGGTGCTGCGAATCCGGTATCGGTCCAGAAACTCTTTTGCGTCCTTACGCAGTTTCAGAGTAATTTCCGTCCCGCGAGACTCTCGGTCGACTGTTTCCAGCGAGTACTCGCCGCTGCCGTCGGACACCCACTTAACCCCCTCTGTTGATGGTGTGCCCGCTTTACGAGTGAAC
>JBCCGE010000033.1:0-33258 GCA_039029455.1 Pseudomonadota bacterium
AAAAGAACAACAGGGTGAGGCTCTGTTTAACCTGGTTGAAAAAGTCAGACAAATGTCAAAATTTGCCCGCCAGGGCGATGCTGAACAGGAAGAGCAACTTGTTGACTTGTTGTCCAGCGAAAGCTCTGAACAACTTTACCATCTCGCCAGAGCTTTCAGTCTTTTCTTGAACCTTGCGAACATTGCCGAGCAACATCACCAAAACAGAAACCGACGATTAAAGGCTGCGGTGCCCAAGCCTGAGCTGCTGTCAGAACACGTGTCCGATGGGGCTTTGGGGGTTCTGGACAGGGAGTTGGAGAAACTGATTGCTCACGGAGTCGACCCGGACACGATTGCCGATCAGGTCTGCAAACTGTCGATTAACCTTGTATTAACCGCCCATCCCACAGAAATTGTTCGTCGAAGTGTGTCATCCAAATTTTTGCGTATAACGCGACTTCTGGAGGCAAATGATCGGCCCGATCTGTCGGCACTGGAGCGCAGTCAGGTTTATCAGGGACTGCAACGGGCAATCACAGAGGTATGGGAAACAGACGAAATCAGGCGTTTACAGCCAACGCCGGTGGACGAAGCCAAAACCGTGCTGGTTGCAATGGAACAATCACTTTGGGAGGTCGTTCCAGTCGTTACCCGGGAACTTGATCAGGCGCTGGTTCGACATACGGGAAAACGACTTCCGCTGGACTCAGTACCGATTTCATTTGGTTCCTGGGTGGGCGGGGACCGCGACGGCAATCCGAATTGCACCCCCGCAATCACCCACATCGTCGGTATTCAGAACAAACTTCGGGCAGCAGAATTATTCAGCACAGAAATTGATGAGCTGAGACGCGACCTTTCAATGACAGACTGTAATGCAGAAATGCGGGCAATTGTGGGTGGCGCGGCTGAACCCTATCGCTCTCTTCTCGAGAAAGTCCTGAAAAAGCTACGCAACACTATTAAGTTCCATTCTCGAGAAATCAGCAGGCTCCGGACTGACGAACCTTATCACCCTACCCTCGGTACTCCGCGGATTTCATTCTCCGATGACCTCAGGGCCCCACTTCTGCTGTGCTATCGGTCACTTTGCGAATGTGGTGATAATCTGATTGCCGAAGGCCGACTGACCGATATCCTGAGACGGTTAGAGGCCTTCGGAATTAGTCTTTTCCAGCTTGATATCCGACAGGAAGCGGATCGCCATAGCGAAGCGATCGATGCAATCACTCAATTTATCGGCCTCGGCAGTTATGCTGAATGGGATGAGTCTGAACGGCAGGCCTTCCTGATCAAGGAGCTGAACAATCCTAGACCGCTGATTAGTTCTGAATTTCCGGCTGATGGGGAAGCCAGTGAGGACGTCCGCGTGGTTCTGCAGACGTTTCGGATGCTGGCCAGGGAGAACCGGGAGACGCTGGGAGCGTATGTCATTTCAATGGCATCTCAGCCATCGGACATACTCGCTGTCGAGCTCCTGCAGAGGGAATGTCGAGTCAAGACGCCTCTTCGTGTTGTGCCTCTGTTTGAGCGACTGGACCATCTTCAGGGGGCGCCCGAGTGCATGCGCAGACTATTCGAAACAAGCTGGTATCGGCAACGAATCAACGGTAAACAGGAAGTGATGATAGGTTACTCCGATTCCGCGAAGGATGCGGGCAAACTCGCAGCATCGTGGGGGCTGTATCAGGCGCAGGAGGCACTGGTCGATGTCTTCAAACAATACGATGTCGAACTGACACTATTTCACGGTCGCGGGGGAACTGTCGCCCGTGGTGGAGGACCGGCGTACGAAGCCATTCGGTCGCAGCCGCCCGGCTCCGTGGGTGGCCGTATGCGCGTGACGGAACAGGGAGAAGTTATTCAGGCCAAATTCGGGCTCCCCGGAAGCGCGATCGAGACACTCCAGACCTACATTGCTTCTGTTCTGGAAACCACGTTGATACCACCACCCGCCCCAAAACCTCTGTGGCGGGCCCAGATCGATCAGCTGGCACTTGATGCACTCACCGAATTTCACGATGTTGTGCGTCACCATGAGCATTTTGTGGAGTACTTCAAAATGGCTACCCCCGAGCAGGAACTGACCAATCTGAAGATTGGCAGTCGACCCACTCGGAGACGTGAAGGTTCGGGAATACAGTATCTCCGCGCCATACCCTGGATATTCGCCTGGACCCAGACGCGTTTGATGCTGCCGGCCTGGCTGGGCGTTGGAAACGCACTAAAACAGGCGTTTGATCGGGGTGACACTGACGTTTTGAAAGAAATGCAACAGGAATGGCCGTTTTTCTCAGCCACACTGGATTCAATCGAAATGGTGTTTTCAAAGGCCGATCGCGAAGTGTCGGCCATGTACGATGCAAAACTCGTTCCCGAAAGTCTGCGTCCACTGGGTCAGGAACTCCGACGGAAATACAAGGAGACGATGTCATTGTTGCTCGAAGTGACAGAGCATTCTTATCCCCTCGAAAATGAACCCATTGTGCGAACATCAGTGGACGTTCGAAATACGTACGTCGACCCGCTGAATATACTTCAGGTCGAATTGCTGCATCGAGAGAGGACCCAGTCGGAAGAACTTGTACTCGATGCATTGCTGGTTGCCATCAATGGAATTGCTGCGGGTATGAGAAACACGGGGTGACATCTGCGAACACCAGCTCTGTTACGGCCGTATTGTTAGCGGGCGGTCGTGGTAGCCGACTCGGCGGCCAGGACAAAGGGCTGCTGTTGTTCAAAGGTCAGCCCCTTTTCTTCCACCTGCTGGAGAAACTGAGCTCTCAGGCTGATGAAGCCATTATCAACGCCAACCGCCATCAGGATACCTATGCAGAATCCGGGAAAACCGTGTTTTCTGACGATCTCGAAGATTTTCAGGGACCACTTGCTGGCATCCTTACCGCACTCACCCGAATTCATACAAATTGGCTGATCACCCTGCCCTGCGATGGTCCCTATCTGCCTGATGATTACGTCCAGCGGATGCTGCAATCTGCGCTGAAATCAGGCACTCGTATAGCGGTAGCGAGAGATTCCAGCCGTCAGCAACCCGTTTATCTGTTGCTACACCGCTCGCTGATTGACAGCCTCCGCAGTTATCTTGCTGAGGGTCAGCGAAAAATTGACCGGTGGTACAGTGGTCTTGACGCTGTCGAGGTGGATTTTTCTGATTGCCCGAATATGTTCGCCAATGCGAATACTATGGATGATCTCGATACCCTTAAACTTGAACTTCCCTGACACAGTTTGTCTTACACTTAAGGAATGTTAACGCACCATTCATTCTGAATACGGTACTATAGTGACCAATTAATAACAGTTAGCTTGGGGGCAACGTGAAGACTGTTAGGGGCTTTCGGGGACCTTCTTCAACTACCCGACTTATAAATTCACACCGTTATTGCACCAATGCATCCGCGGTGCTTGGCGGACTTGTGTTCATACTGATTTCACTGGCATCAGGTGTCGCTCACTCTGCTGTCATACTGAAAGTTGATTTCGACAGCATGGTTCGAAACAGTGAACTCGTTTTTGAGGGCGTCGCAGCACGGAAGTGGTTTCAGCGTCACCCGGAAGATGGCCGACCGATGACCTATATTCGGTTCAAAATTCGGGAAGTTATTAAGGGCACTCATAACGGTGACAGCATAGACCTCGCGTTTGAAGGCGGAACTATCGATGGTGTCACGATGCTGGTGAGCGATCTTGAAGTCCCCATTGTAGGTGAGCGCGGGATCTATTTTGTGGAATCGACCAGTAACGATCTGGCAAACCCTCTCTATGGCTGGCACCAGGGACATTACCTGATCAGTCAGGATGACGGCGGGAATCAGATAGTCAAACCCATAGACTCTAAAACCCCCACCTATGGCTCTGATCTGCCAACAACCGCAGAATCCAAGGCGTTTGGGTTACCATCTCCAGATAAGGACGGCGAATTGATTGATGCCTTCAAGCAGAAAATCCGCAACGTGAGGGAGCAGTGATGGCTCGTAAAGTTCATCGTATCGCTCTCAGCCTCATACTAGCAGCGGCTTTCCTCGGAAGTCCTGCACAGGCCTTTGAACTCAACGGTAGAGTTTGGCCGGGATCGAACATGGGGTTTTACGTCTCTTACGACAACGGACAATTTGATGCCGCTTTCAAAGAGGCGGCAGCGCAATGGAACGGTCTCGGTGGGTTCAATATTTCAACCAGAAGTTGCATTTTTGTTGACCCCTGCGCGAGTATTTCGTCCTTTGATCGGTATCCAAGTTATAAATTCAGTTCGACGAATTGTGGCGCCACCTGGGGATCTGAAACACTGGGGTTCACTCGATTCTGGTTTGTAGGTGGCACACAGTTGGTCGATGCAGACATTGTGTTTAACGCCAATCGCAATTGGGGCATTCACAACGACAACACGGCGAGTCCGTTCGATTTCCGCCGGGTCGCCGTTCATGAAATTGGTCATGCTCTGGGGTTTCTTCATACTTCGGCCCAGAGCATTATGCAGCCGAGCTACTCGAGCACGATAAAAACACCTCAACAGGATGACATAAACGGCATGAACTTTATGTATTCGCAGGCAACCACGTCATTTGAATTTACATTGTGCCCGACCCCTGAGGGCAGCGATATCATTCCATCAATATTACCGATTATTCTCGATGAGGAGTGAGCTTACTCAAAGTCACTCCAGAACGGTGAATTCGAATACAAGAATTTAAGCCTGTTGGATTGATTTAGCTGGAAAACTCCAGTGTGATTCTGCGGTTCTGCCGGCCCTTCTTTTTGATGCTTTGAATTCGAATCGGACCAATCTCCGAGCTTGAGCGAACGTGTGTTCCGCCACAGGGCTGCAGGTCGGCGTCTCCAAACTTTACCAGACGAACTTGACCACTGCCCATAGGCGGTGCAACGGCCAGTGTTCGAACCAGGTGCTGATTCGCCATCATTTCCTCATCACTTATCCAAAGGATTTCCATCGGATGGTCGGCATGAATCAGTTCATTGACCGAATCTTCGATAGATTGTTTGTCGGGCGGCTCTGGCAAATCGAAATCGAGTCGTGCGCTTTCTTCGCGGATAGACCCGCCGGTTACGGGTGCGGGAACAGCTGCACACAGCATATGGAGTGCACTGTGTAATCGCATGATTTTGTGACGTCGTTGCCAATCCAGCCTGGCAACGACCTGGCAACCCATGGGTATATCCGAAGGTGGATCGTCAATCTGATGGATATGCAAACCGGATTGTGGATCACGATAACAGTCGGTTACCAACATGATTTTTCCGCTCTCCAACTCCAAAGTTCCGATATCTCCGGGTTGACCGCCCCCGCGAGAGAAGAACACGGTCTGATCCAAAACGAGGCCATGTTCAACTGAATCCACTATGCGGCCATCGCATTCAGCGAGATATCCGTCGTCTCTGAAAAGCTCCGCAGTCATTCGTGCTCAACCTTTGGACATTGAGTTGGCGATCTCCTGGCGGACCTGCGTCGCCACTTCAACGGCACGCAGGCCATCTTCACCGGACACAAGAGGTGATCGACGGTTACGCACACAATCAGCAAAGTGGGCAAGTTCAGCATCTAGTGGTTGCTGAGGTGTGAGATCAACAATTCGTTGTTTAAGCGAAGGAAATTTTTCACCCGCGGCAGGTTGTTCGGTTGTAACTTCCTCGAGACTCTGATCCGCAAAATTGAGCCCAAGGTAGTGCTTCTCTGCGAACACACGAATCCGACGGAACTGTGACCTTGAAACGCGGCTGGCTGTCACATTCGCCACCGCACCATTTTCGAATTCCAGTCGCGCGTTGGCGATATCAACATGGTCGGTAACTACGCGAGTACCATTTGCTGACACTCTGACAAGATCTGATGGAACCAGAGACATAACGATATCGATGTCGTGGATCATTAAATCAGTAACAACATCAACATCGGTCGCACGCTCAACAAATTTTCCAAGTCTGTGAACTTCGATAAATCTTGGGTTGGCTGAGAGTTCCGCCAGTTTCATCACGCCCGCATTAAACCGTTCGAGATGCCCGATCTGCAAGATACATCCGACATCTTCGGCAAACCGGACAATCTCCTCGCTCTCCGCAACCGTTGGTGCAATAGGTTTTTCAAGCATGACATGTACACCATTCTTGAGAAATGGCAGGGTCACGTCTAAATGTAAACTGGTCGGAACGACAATACTTACCGCGTCAACCTGACCAAAAAAAGAGTCAACGGACTTAAACGCCTCGCAATCGTATTGCTCTGCAATATGATTACAGGCTTCGGTATCAATATCGTGAATCCCAACCAGTTCCACACCGGGAAGTGCGGCGTATATTTTTGCGTGAATCTTGCCGAGATACCCTACCCCTACGACACCGACACGGACAGACTTCATAGTAATTACAACAATTAAAGTAGCAAGCCTACATCGAAAGTTGCGCAAAGGCGAGGGCGCGGTGCTTCACTTTCAGGTCACAGCCCCGGTCATCTCAACACATCCGATCGTAGAGGACTGAATGGCTGAAACAAGCGCATGAATTGCCTGCGCGCGCGGATAGCCTTTACGAAAAGCCAACGCGACTTCACGCCGCGGTGCTGTACCTGTAAAACGTTTTACAGACAGAAGTTTTCTCGAATAATCCTCGTCACCCGCTGCGCTGCACGGTAAAACCGTAACTCCAACACCGCTGGCTACCATGTGACGGATGGTTTCTATTGATCCGCTTTCCAGCGTTTTTTGAAGATCGTCACCCTGCCCCGGCATAAGGCAACCCGGACAAACCTGAAGAACCTGATCACGGAAGCAGTGGCCTTGCCCCAACAACAAAACTGTTTCGGTAGACAACTCATCACGCGTAATCGACTTTCGTTTCGCCCACTGGTGTGACACGGGAACGACGACGACAAAAGGTTCTTCGTAAAGCGACCTCAGCTCCACACCGGGCTCTTCGAAAGGCTTTGAGATGATTATGGCGTCCAGATTGCCCTGCTTGAGACGAACCCTCAAATCCGAAGTAAATCCCTCTTCGATTATCAGTGGCATATCCGGCAACTGCTGTCTAAGAACGGGTATCAAATGCGGCAGCAAATAGGGGCCAACGGTGTGGATGATTCCTACTCTCAGCGGTTCAGAGAACGGATCGCCTCCGGCGGCAATTTCCTTTACCTGAGCCGCTGTTTCGAGAACAGTCTGAGCCTGATCCACAATCTGCTTGCCAATCGGGGTCACAACTACTTCGCTGGCGCCACGCTCAAAAATCTTTACATTCAGTTCGTCTTCAAGCTTTTTAACGGCCACGCTGAGAGTGGGCTGACTGACGAAACAGCTGCTTGCCGCTCGACCAAAATGACGCTCACGGGCAACTGCAACTATGTATCGTAATTCGTTAAGCGTCATGTCATCACAAGTACTTACCAGATTTCAGTGCAACTGTTCGAGGCCATTTTCCAAACAAGAGACCACATCCGAAGACACTTGTTCCATTCAATATTACGGGTGCAGATGACCGCTACCAACTTGTTTAACCTTTTACAAAATTACAGCGGCAAATTCTGTATTGAATTGGTCAGGAACTCGCAGCACTTGGTGCTCAACAACCCCAGAAGCAGGAATTGGGTGCAAAGATTTACCGAATTCGCTTAATCTACTGTCTGCTTAGTAAACACACAGTTCACTCACACGGGAATAAGCCGTGACACCCAGGGCACTGCACACCGGAAATGCTTACAGAGATCGGAATATTTATTTTATAGTTAGCGATGAATCATTCGCATTGATTATGTGCAACTGCCCAGCGATATTTAGCAATGAACAATTTTTCCGATAAAAACGTGCTGGTTACCGGATGCTCCAGCGGAATTGGACTGGAAGTAGCAAAGACTCTTTCGAGCCGGGGGTTTGAAGTTTTCGCAGGTTTTCGGGAGATATCCCAGGCCTCTGTTCTGGATGGTCACGCTGCCGTACCCGTCGAACTTGACCTCGATAACTCCCGATCAATCGAGACCGCGGTTGAGTTTATTCTGAGTAAATCGAATGGTCGACTTTATGGTTTGATCAACAACGCGGCATACGGCCAGCCCGGTGCTGTCGAAGATTTACCGCGGGCGGCTCTCGAGAAGCAGTTCAGCACGAATGTTTTTGGCACTCAGGAACTGACCAACCTAGTGCTGCCAGGCATGAGAAATCAAAAT
The DNA here is from genome assembly GCA_039029455.1 of Pseudomonadota bacterium. Lineage (GTDB taxonomy): Bacteria > Pseudomonadota > Gammaproteobacteria > Arenicellales > Poriferihabitantaceae > JBCCGE01. Next base: position 8,171 of record JBCCGE010000033.1, read on the forward strand.
GAGGGGCGAATTGTTCAGATAAGCTCGATTCTGGGATTTATCTGCTTACGGTTCAGAGGTGCCTACAACGCAAGCAAATATGCACTGGAGGCTCTGACCGATACGATGAGACTTGAATTAGCGGGCACAGGAATACACTTGTCCCTGATCGAGCCCGGTCCCGTTCGAAGTGATTTTCGCAAGAACGCCTTAAATCATTTTCTCGCAAACATCGACGCAGAAAACAGCCCGTATTCAACCACCTATGACCGTGTTCTGGGGCGACTGCAATCACTGGAAGAAGCACGTTTCACACTCCCTGAGAGCGCAGTCTGTGACGTCTGTCTGCACGCTTTGACACACAAAAAACCGAAAATACGCTATCGGGTCACCGTTCCGACAAAAATTATGGCACCGCTTAAGCGCCTGTTGCCAGACCGTTTAATGGACCAGGTGCTGCTAAAAAGTGGCGATTCTGACGAGTGAGAATGTTGAATTCTGTTATCTGTCGATGGATTCTCGGAGCGCTGAAATACGATCATCCAATGGCGGATGCGATCTGAACAAGGCTTTAAATCCTCCCGTCTGAGAGCCGGATATACCAAACGCGGCCAGCTGGTCCGGTAGGACCGATGGCTCATGCTGCGCTTTCAGACGCTGCAACGCCGCAATCATATTTTCTGTTCCGGCCAACCGGGCGCCACCTGCGTCCGCCGCAAACTCACGTCTACGGCTGAAGTACATGACGATGGTTGAGGCCAGAATACCTAGCACGAGTTCCGCAATTATGGTTGTGATCCAGAAACCCGGCCCATGGCCTCTTTCATTCTTGAAAACAACTCGGTCGACGAGCTGCCCGACAATGCGGGACAGAAAAATCACAAAAGTATTCACAACGCCCTGAATGAGTGCCAGCGTGACCATGTCTCCATTCGCCACGTGAATAACCTCGTGGGCCATCACCGCCTCCACCTCTTCACGAGTCATCTGGTTCAACAGCCCCCTGCTAACGGCAACCAAGGCATCGTTGCGCTTCATACCGGTGGCGAAGGCATTGACCTCTGCGGATTCGAAAATTGCGACCTCTGGCATACCAATTCCGGCGGCTTCCGCCTGCTTTTGGACGGTGTGCAACAGCCAGGCCTCCGTAGCATCGGCCGGGGTCTCAATGACCCGAGCGCCCGAAAAACGCTTCGCCATGGTTTTCGACATGGCCAGAGATATGAAGGATCCGGCCATTCCGATTACGGCCGCGAATATCAGCAGACCAACAGGGTCCTGGCCCGTCTGTGCAAGATAAATGTCCACTCCCAGCAGCCGCATACTGATATTCAATACAAACAATATGGCGATGTTGGTCGCAATAAAATAGGCAATGCGTTTCATATGATTTTCTTACGGACTCTAAATATATGATATGTCGTCGTTTTTCTGAAAATCAACCGACGTCATGTAATCAAAGCAGCGCCAGAATGGTTTCGGCGTCGCTGACGTCAAAAGCCGGTCCGTCCTCGATATTCAGATGAGTCACGACGCCGTCGTCCACCACCATCGCATAACGTTGCGAACGAACGCCCATGCTGCGAGCCGTCAGATCAAGCTCCAGCCCGACGGCTTCCGTGAAGCTGGCGCTGCCATCGGCCAGCATCATCAGGTTCTTATCGACGTTTTGTGCACTGCCCCACGCATCCATTACAAACGCGTCGTTGACTGCAAGACAACAGATCGTATCGACACCCTTTGCCTTTATGCTGTCGGCATGAACGACGTATCCCGGCAAATGGGCCACCGAACAGGTGGGGGTAAACGCCCCAGGTACAGCGAAAAGCACCACTTTTTTACCTTGAAAAATATCGTCCGTTGTGATGGATTCTGGTCCATCAGGGCCCATGATTGCCAGTTCAACACTGGGTAATTTGTCACCAACTTGTAAACTCATCTTTATGTGTCCAATTTTCGGTTAAGGTAGAAAATGCTCTGCGAGATTCTGTTGATTCTGTCGCTAAGTGAAAACAGTCGGATTTTGCCGGAAAATAGCCAGTGGTCGCTGCAGCACGCTGATTTTTCTGTTGCTGAAACGCGGACCCGCAGAAGCTGAGAAATTCAATTCTATCAATGTCAAACGGGTCCTACCAATCTATATACAAGATTCGCGAGCTCTGTCAAAAACACTTATCAGAGATTGTTGAAGTTGATATCTACGAATACGCATCCTGCTATCTGTGGTACGACCGACCGCTGTATAACTCTTTCGGTGAGGAAATTCGACACCTGAGAGGTGACACCATTTACTTGTATGAACGTTCATCCACCCCGGACACTGACCTGTTTCACGAGCTGGGTCATATGATCGGTCGTCGTAAAAACCTGGTGGGACACGCTGAAAACGGGTTTCAGGGAAGCTGGGAGCGGGAAAACGGTAAACTGGTTGCACAAATCAGTGATCGTCGTCACTGGAGCAGTTATCTGAACCTGTTTTCACTCACCCATGACAATTTCCGGATCAACGCCGCCAGTGAAGTCTGGGCAGAGGTCTTTATGCTGTGGCATCTGCAACCAGCGCTGCCTGAAGCTCGACTGCTGGATAGTGCGATGGCTAAACTGGGTCGGGAGCCCGAGTGCATTGCAATTCAGAATCTGGCCAGCGAAATTCAACTGCACAATGTGCCTCATTTAGATTAACCAGGACAGCACGAGACTTAAGACCACGATAGAACCCAGATTACCCATCAGCACCATGGAGGCAACCTGATCAGGGTGCTGCTGATACTGCTCCGCGAACAGAAAATTAAGCACCGCAGGAGGCAATACCGAAAACAGCAGCATCAACCCCACCTGCTCCGGGCTCAGGGGCAGAACCTGTGCCAGCATCAGCCCCACAATCAGACCGGTCAGGGGACATAACACAGCAGCAAGAGCACCTGCCCACAAATTTGATGCATCAGAGTTCGCCATCCTTACGCCAAGTGAAACCAACATCAGTGGGATGCCAATATCACCGAGCATCGATATGGGCAATGCCAAAGTCCCGGGCAGAGTTACGCCGGCAATATTAAAGCCCAGCCCCGCCAGTGTTGCCAGATTGACCGGATTCAGTATCAGTGCAGATAGTGTCACAACACCACCGAGCAACATCGTGCCCAGGGTGAAATGCATTAGATTGCTGACCAGGAACAAAACCATTGCACCCGCCAGAGCAGATTCACCAAAAGCAAGAACCGCCAGCGGCAGACCCAGATTTCCGCAGTTGTTGAACATCATGCACGGCACGAATGAGCGTACAGGAAGTTTCAGGATTCGGGTCAGCGGCCACGCCATTATCCCTGAGCCGATCACAATGATAAAACTGGCAACCGCCAGCCATTTATAAGCCGCTACCGAAAATTCACCGGAGGCCATGACATCAAAGATCAGCGCCGGTAGGAAAAGATAAAGCACCATCGCATTGACTGCCCGCATATCGGGCGCAAAGCGTTTCGCGTAGAGAAAGCCCACCAGAACCAGCGAGAACACCGGGAATAGTATCTGCAGAACTTTCAATGCTGTAGGCGCCAGGTAAGGAGCTGATGACGCAGACCGCGCATCAGCTTGAGATAACGGTTACTGATCGTTTGCTGACAACCAGCTGGAATCCATGTCGCGGAAAGCACCGCATCCGAGTTGTTGCAGGGCTCGCGTAATTTCATCCTGATATATTCCCATGACCTGATCGGCACCCTGCAGGCCAAGAGCCCCCATTCCCCAGAAGAAAGATCGTCCGGAAAATGCGGCTTGTGCTCCAAGCGCCTTGGCACGGACCACATCAAGCCCGGTACGAATTCCGCTATCGACCATGACAGTTAATTTATGGTGAACTGAATCCGAAAGTTTCTGCAGACTTTCAATGGACGCTGGCGCCGCATCGAGCTGACGCCCGCCATGATTTGAAACGATGATTCCATCCAGACCAAGATCGATCGCTGTCTGAGCGTCTGAAGGATACTGCACACCTTTGAGAATCAATGGTCCGTCCCAAAGTTTCCGAATCTCGGCGATACGTTCCGCAGTCACGCCCTTCATGTTGAAATTGGTTATGAATTCAGCCAGTCCTCCACTTTCCTTGTCCCTGTACTTCAGTACGTTGACAAAATCCGGCTGCCCATACTTCAGAGTAGCAATAGCCCACACCGGATGAGTCACGGCCTGCCAGACAATCCATGGGGTGAAGCTAAAAGGCAGCTTTAACCCATTCTTTAATTCCCTGTTTCTTTTTGCACCAACCGGGATGTCGAGTGTCACCACCAATGCGTGAAAACCGGCTTCTTTAACCCGCCGCAATAGATCTACCATCACCGCTTGTTTTCGCGGAACGTAAAGTTGAAACCACGCGACATCGGGCGCGGCTTCGGTGATCCGATTCATATCGGTTGTGCTGAATGTGCTCAAAATATAAGGCACACGGTGTTTTTGGGCAGACGCTGCAAGTGCGAGTTCTGCGCCGGGCCACATCATATTTCCGAGGCCGATGGGTGGCACACCAAACGGCATGGCGTATTCCTTGCCAAAGAGGTTGACGGATAAATCAGCGTCGGTGACATCGACCAGATATCGCGGCGTCAGATGAATGTCGTGAAAAGCGTCCCGGTTCCTTTTCTTACCGCTCTCCTCGTCAATACCACCGTCAACATAATCAAAGGCAAAACTGGGAATGCGCTGTTGCGCCCGTCTCTTAAGGTCGGTTATCCCGGGATATTTATGGCTGTAGCTCATTAAACTGACGGGTCAATCGATCGACTACCAGCCTTTCGGCAGGTTTTTGTGAATACTGATGATCTTGTTTTCGATTGAAATATATTCACCCTTAACCAACTCAGACAGCACTCGACTCACCATTTCCCGTGACGAGCCCACCATGTCAGCAATGTTTTGCTGAGTGAATTTGGTTGTCACAACCCGTGTAACACCATCTTCTGCCAGCTCTGAATTCTCTTTTAGCACTTCGATTATTCGTCCGTATACGCTTTTGAATGCCAGGTTTCTCAGGCTCGATGCAAAATCACGAATGCGACGGGTGAGAAGCTGGATAATTTCGAACGAAAGCTGCGGATTTTTCGCAAGAAACTCACGAAATTCCTCCTGGGATATCTGGTATACCTCAGTCTCTTCGATCGTTCGGACAGATGCCGTCCGTTTCTCGCCATCCAGTGATGCGATTTCACCAAGATACTCCCCGGATCCACGAATAGCCAGGATCATCTCTTTGCCACTTTCGTCACTAACATAAATTTTTACGCGTCCGCGGACGATAATATAGAGACCGTCGGTGCTGTCGCCCTCGGTGATAATGACCCGATCTTTTGGCAAAGTTATTGTTGCAGGCTGTTTCTCGCATTGCTCCTGCCAGGTTACCAAAAACCGGTCGTATACACCGGAATCAATCAATTCCCGTTCTGTTGGCTGCATCGTCATACTCTCAATTGTTCAGGTGGCGGGACTGTGAATTTATTTTGCAATTATTTTACAGGATTCAATGCCAGTGGTAATTTGCTTAAATTACCTCAGGGACTGAATTTTTTCGGACAATGCCTTTGCCGCAGCAGCGGCCTGTTCTGCATAGTCCTCATCGGAACTCGCGTGAATGATCGACCGGGATGCATTGATCAGCAATCCACCGCCGGAGTGGTCTAATCCAGCATCCATGACCGCAGCCAGATCGCCTCCCTGCGCGCCAATTCCGGGCACCAAAAGCGGCATCAGACCGATTTTCTGCCTGATCGCCGCCAGCTCTTCCGGATACGTGGCGCCGGTGACCAATCCAACATTATTGTTTTCATTCCACTCTTCTGCAGCTCGACGAGCCACCTCAATTGAGAGTGTATGGCCGTTCACCGGTATCGACTGAAACTCACCGCTGCCCGGATTGGAGGTTCGACACAGCACAATTACGCCTCTGTTTTCGTATTCCAGATACGGTCGGAGCGTGTCTCCACCCATAAAGGGATTCACTGTTAGTGCATCGGCGCCATATCGCTCAAACGCCTCTCGTGCGTACATCTGTGCCGTTGCTCCGATATCTCCCCGTTTGGCGTCCAGAATAACGGGAATATCAGCATGGTTTTTGTGTATGTATTCGATCAGATGCTGCAGCACCTCTTCAGCACCGATTGCTGAAAAGTACGCGATTTGTGGTTTATACGCTGCCACATAGGGGGCTGTCGAATCAACGATATCTTCACAAAACTGCGCGACACCCAACAGATCACGAGCCAGAGCTTGAGAGAACTTCAGCGGGTCGGGGTCTATTCCCACGCACAACAGTGAGCCTCTGGTGCTGCACACATGTTGAAGTCGATCATTAAAGTTCATGGAAAAAACAGATTCAGCTGAAAATCTCTCTTAACACACTTGTAGCGAAGGCACCACGGGTGAGTTCGAACTTCAGACGCATCGCCTCCCGACTCCGCCATTCCCACTCCAGATTATGAACCATAAGTCGGAGAGACCGCCTTTGTTGTTTTACCTCCCATCCCGCCAGAGCATTGGATACCTCAGAAAACTCGAGCGCCACTTTATGTTCAAGGGCGGCCGCCTGACCCGTGCTCTGCCTTTCTCCACTGCCCCACATTGGTCCGGTGGGATGAATTTTCCCCGAATGCAGCCTTGACGTGATCGAAGTGTCATCAACATCGTTGGCAAATACACTTCCAGAACCATCAAACTGCAATATATCGCCATCGATTGCACGATCCCAGCATAGATTATGCACACGCTCAGACAATACCGAGTTAAACAACCAGCTCCTTGCCGATGATATGGCAAGAGACCGCAGGTGACGGTCTCTCTTTCCAGGTTTCCAGATACCTCGTGCCAGTTGAATACTGCGGGTCAGATTAGAGCCGTTTCGACCAAATCGCTGGATGCCAAAGTAATTGGGAACACCGCTATGACGAATCTGAACCAGCAGGTCGTCGATTGTTTTTTGAGGATTACGGATATCGCGGACCGTAATCGCAAACCGATTGGCACGATGCACCCCTCGCTTCAACTTTTGTCGCGCTTCCGCGGATGTCAGCAATTCAATGTCAGGGTTTTGGAACAACGGCAAATTTTCAGGTCGGGACTGTAATCGGGGCATTGGCAAACTAAACCACTGAGTCGTTACCGCCAACCTGTCCTTTAATCCACTGTAACCAATATCCCTGCGCTTAGCTCCGGATTGCTCTGAAAGTAACCGAACGATATCGACAGTGTTTAATGCCGTTTTTCGTATCTTCAACCAAAGATGCGCTTCACCTGGATCAGGATCGAAACCCAGCACTTCCTCCACCCAAAAATCAGCCGGTGATGATCGCACCACGGCCTGCATCCGGGCAAAGTTATAGGCATGGGCGGTCAGATCGAGCTGCCCGGGTAAATCCCCATAGGGCCAGTCATTGGATTCAGTTCCAATCATGTGTTAAACGTGGGGTCGTTAGATATGTGACAGTAAAGACATGATTCCGTATATCGTCGAGACGGATACTCTGGAAGCGTGGCGACAACGGAGTGATTCGGTGGTAGTCCATGTGGGTGCAGCAGAAGACTACCAGACCAACCGAATTCCTGGAGCCTTATTTCTTGACATAAAGACCCTCAACGCCGGAGATGCACCGGTAACCGGATTGCTTCCTGAAATCGAAACCCTGCAGCGCGATCTGGGCGCTATTGGCTACCGACCCGATCTTCATATCATTGCCTACGACAATAAAATGGGACAGCAGGCAGCCCGATTGTGCTGGGTGCTTGCGGCCCTTGGGCACAGCCGTGTCTCCTGGTTAAACGGTGGACTCAGAGTCTGGATGAATCAGCGCAGACCAACAACCAACGGGATCGGCGATCCAGTCGAACTTACCCAACCTGCCTTGAACATTGATCATTCCGTGATATCACACGAAGAGGACATTCGTAACGCGCTGCAGGACGAATCAATTCAGATTCTGGACGCACGATCGATAGAAGAGTTCAGGGGCGAAAAATCAGTTTCAGATCGAAAGGGTCATATCCCCGGTGCCCTGCACCTTGACTGGCGGGATACTATTGTCAGCCCCGAACAACCCGTATTAAAAACTCCACAGCAACTATGGCAACTAACCGATTCAATCTCTTTAAATCCTGACCTCCCGGTCATTACGCATTGCCAGACTCATCAGCGATCCTCGCATATGTTTGTCGTCTTAAAGAGCCTGGGATTTAAGAACGTCAGTGGATACCCGGGTTCCTGGGCGCAGTGGAGTCTCAGTGCGGATAATCCGATAGTCAACCTGTTCGGTGCTGCCGGCTAATTTATACCTTACACTCGCGCCTTTTAATGCAGGGCTGAACCATGATCGTAATCCTTGATCCTTCACTCGGGAACACCGACAAGCAAACAGAGCGCATACTTGAGTTCCTGCGTGCGAAGCCCGGGATAACGCCAAAGCTTCATCAGGTCAGTGGCACTCAGCAAACGCTGACGGAAATTTATCTTGTGGGCGACACTTCAGGTCTCGACCGCTCAGAAATCGAAAACCTGTCAGGTGTAGCCAGCGTAGTTAAAGTCTCTCGCTCTTACGCTGTGCTCGGTCGACATGCGGGTGACAGTCGTTCTTACGGCTTCACCTACAACGGAGTTAAGTTTGATCAGGACTCTCTGAACGTTTTTGCCGGATTGTGTGCCGTCGATAATCCGGATCATGTCGAAAAGATGATGCGCGCCGTCTCGGGCGCCGGACTCGAGTGCACGCGAATGGGCGCCTACAAACCGCGAACCAGCCCCTATTCATTCCAGGGCCATGGTGCCGACTGCCTGCCCTGGGTCTTTGATCTTGCAGGCAAATACGGCATAAAAGTCATTGCTATGGAGGTCACGCACGACAGTCACGTCGATGAAATCAACGAAGCACTTGAGAAAACCGGTCATCCCACCGGAGTCATGCTGCAGATTGGCACTCGAAATACCCAGAACTTTGAACTGCTTAAGGTGTGTGGGCGCCAGAATCAGCATCCGGTGCTGCTAAAACGAGGGTTTGGAATCACCCTCGATGAGTCACTGAACGCGGCTGAGTATCTAGCCAGTGAAGGCAATCGCAAAGTTATCTTTTGTTTGCGAGGGATGAAAACCAACATGGGAGATCCCCACCGAAATTTCGTGGATTTCAGTCATGTTCCAGTGATTAAGCGTTTGACTCACATGCCGGTTTGTATTGATCCCTCACATTCAGTCGGCACCCGGGAAGCAACCCCGGACGGGCTTCTTGACCTGTTCCATGTTACTGCACAGGGCGTTATCTCCGGCGCAAACATGGTTCTGGTCGATTTCCATCCCGACCCGCCGAAAGCACTGGTTGACGGCCCGCAGGCACTGACAATGCGAGAACTCGACTATTTTCTGGAAGATATCGCTATCGCCCGAGAGGCCTATCTGAATCGACGTAAACGTGCTCGGGAATTTCTCGACTCTGACGAATGACTTGTGAGCGTCTGTTCGACTACCGTTTTACCAAAACCGGGAGCTTGATCATCTGACCGGGCTTGATACGCGTAGATCGCAGGATCGGATTCATTCGGTAAATCAACCATAACGGAAATCCCTTGGAGCTCGACAACTGCCAGAGCGAATCTCCTGACTGGACACGGTATTGACTGATACCGGCAAGCACATAGTTTTCCTTCAGAGACTCACTTAGAACCTGGTGATACTCGCTGCGCTTTTTCTCAAACCGCACCAATTGATTGGCATCGTCTATCGGCAGCACCAGACGTTTTCCAATAACCAGCGCCCTGCCCGAACCAAGGCGGTTCAGTTTGCGAATAACACTCGACGATCTGAGATTGAGCCAATCGGCAAAGTGTCCAACCGTCTCGTCTGCCTCAACTCGTATGGTGTACACGGGTTTTCCCGAGAGGTTGCCGACCGCAACACTCAGATCAGGCAGAGTATCGAGCAGATTGACGAGCACTGGATCAGACTTCTGCACTGTGCTGGACTGCGCTTGCAAGTCAACTCCGGCCTGTTCGACAAGTTGCTCCACGGTTTCTGACGTATCGGGCAACTGCAGTCCAGGGATGTCCAGTTTCTGCCCCGGAAAAATAACTGCTCTTTGATTGAGACTATTGGCATTTCGTAAGGCGACGCAACTTACACCATAGCGTCGGGCAATGGCGCAGGCTGAATCACCTTTACGCACTATGTACCGGTTGTTTTCGTTCAATCCGGCTCGTGTGCTTTGCGATACCGCGTCCCCCGGAATCGTGAGCCGCTGCCCGATGAGAATTTTTGCGCTCCTGCCCAGACTGTTGGCTTTAATAAGTTCTCGACAGGAAACTCCAAATTTTTCAGCAATTTTGCAGGCAGAATCTCCTCGCCTTACACGATATGTGGTCGCAGACTTCTGCTTTTCGATACTTTGTTTTCGACTCTGGAGTTCAGCCTTCGTTGTTGAATCCGTTACTGTCTGTACAACAACCTGGCGAGGAATGATGAGCTTTTGCCCGATTCGGATCGTTGCTTTTTTGTTGAGCCGATTGACCTTGATCAACTCGCGACAGTTAACTCCGAGCGCACGCGCGATCCCGCAAGCGGTATCACCCCTTCGAACCTTATACGAATCACTGCCTGGTACGACCGTTTCAGCCGGCAAAACTGCCAGTCGGGCCACTGCGGCCGCCCACCCACCTTGCCTCGACGGCAGCTTCAGCTGATAGCCTGCGGGGATCAGCCGCCATCCGTTCCACACAAAACGGGTCAAAGCCGGGTTCAATGGTTTTAATCGAGCTTCTGTTTCACCAAACACATTTTTGATGCGCTCCATTGAGGTGTTGTTTTTTAACAACACCGTTGTATAGGTCCCTGTCTGGTTTGCTGACAGATTTCCGAAGTACTTGTCTGCATTTTTCGCCAGGTGAATTGCTGCCAGAAAACTTGCATAAAAATTCTTTACGGCCACCTGAAAACTGGGTGATTTATATTTGTTCAGTACCTGCAGGTAATCCGGACCGTGTTTCCGAATTGCTCGTCGCATTCCGTTTACACCGTAATTGTACGAAGTGACAATAAAAGGATTGATTTCCGACTGACGCACGCCTGGATCAATCTCTCTGGATAGTGTGTTTAATGACTTGGTCGAGCGTTGGAAATACAGCGCTGCAGCTCGAGTGGCCGCCTCAGGATCGAGGCGCTCGTCGATGGTGGCGTTAAGCTCCAATCCAAGTACTCGCGCAGTTTTGGGCATAATCTGCCACATGCCTGCTGCACCTGCTTTTGAATACGCTGCGGGGTTGTAAGACGATTCGACAAATGGCAGGTAACGCAGCTCCTCAGGCAAACCGGCTTTGGAAATTACGGCATCAACCATGCCGCTGTAGTGCTGAAACCGTTTCAATCCGGCGACAAAACCGTTTCTGACACCACTTTGGCAACGAATATTTTTCGCCGACGATCTGATTTGACGTGCCGACCTGTTTTTAAACAAACGAGCCAGATGCTGTCTGTAACTGCCGCTTATCTTCTGTCCCTTTGCACGCTTGGTAGCAATGTCTTCAAGATTGGCCCGCAGTTTGCGACGCTCTCGTTTAATCGTTCCATGTGCGCTGCAGCCTTTTCCTGTATCGAGAACGGTATAGACACGTTCCGGAGAATCCGGATCATGAAGTATGGCCTTGGTTTTATCCCACTCCAGAAAAACATGAACCCAAAAGTCGACACGTCTTTTGATTTCGTCAGGACATGGAAAATTGTTGGAGCACTGCAGAGGATAGGAAGGCAGCAAGTGATCGGCTTTCACTGGACTGACAATTACTGTCGAAAGCAGTAGCGCCAGTAAAACCGGAACACTGGAGTTATGAAATTTCAACGTGCGACCTTACAGGTTAGAAGCATACAGCATATAATTCTGATTCTACGTCATTCCTCGAAACGCGTCGCTGTCCATGGAAGCGAATAAACATCAAACGCCCGCCGATGCCGCGGCACTTTCAACACGACTAAAGGCACTCAAGTCCACACTTGATGAGTTGCTGACCAGCAAGGACGGTATTGATGAAAGCCGTGCAAAATCCCTTCGCAAGGAGTGGGAAGCCCTGGAAAACGAGCATCCTGATTCGGAAACAGCGAGCGAACTGGCGACATCAATGTCGAAGCTGCGCGACCGGATCCATTTGCAGGTCGAACGCCGAGAAGCTCAGTTTTCGGACGTAGAGCGTCTTCTGGTTAGTCTTCGCGAGGCCGTCAAGACAGGTGATTTGAAATCGGCTCAGGACTCCGAGCAAAACATCATCTCAGGACTCAACCGCATATTTGGCTTGTCGAGTCAGCGTCGACAGAAAATCATTCAGGAACTGGAACAGGTTCGACCAAAAATGCAGGAGCTGACTGATTGGCGGCATTGGGGAACAACAAAGGCCAGAGAAAAAGTCATCGAAGAGATCAGACACATTCATCAAAACGAGAAAGATCTTGAGAAAGTTGCCAATCGCATTACCGAAGCCAGGAATGAATGGCGTGAGTGGGACAAGAGCGGTGAAGGTGGTGATCACCGGCTTTACAAGGAGTTCGATCAAATCTGCAGCGAGGCCTATGAGGCGTGCGCCAAGCACTTTGAAAATCAAAAGCGACTGCGTCGGGAAGCAACCCAAAGTCGAACCCGCTGCTGTACAAAACTCGAAGAAGCCTTCGAGTCAACACAATGGCGAACACCCGACTGGAAAGCTATCCAGAAACTCGTTCGCGGCGAACTCCAGTTCTGGAGAAAGCACCGACAGGCAGAATTCAAACACAGAAAAGCGCTTCAGATGCGTTTCGATGCGGCGATAGAAAAATTTGACGAACGTCTGGATAGAGAACGGAAGCGAAACCTGAAAAACAGGGAACAGCTAATTGAGCAGATCGAAAATCTCAAACAGGAAGAGGATATCCGACAAGCGATGAACCAGCTAATCGAGCTGAAAGCAAAATGGAATGTGACGGTTAACAGTGGCAGAAAAAAGGAGCAGGCTGTCTGGAGCCGTTTCACCAAAGCCTGCGATGCTATTTACGACCTTAGACGACAGGAGCGCCAAAGCGAACAGAAAACTCAACTATCCAACCTGAAACTCAAAGAAGCCATTTGCGCAGAAGCCGAAGACTATGCCAAGGGCACTCGTGCGGCTGAGGTTTCGTTCAGCTCTCAGCTCGCGCAGTGGCAACAGCGTTGGGAAGACGCAGGTTTCGTCCCGAAAAAAGACATCGGGCGGATCGAGAAACGGTTTAAGAATGCACTTTCAAAAGCAAAGTCGTTCAATACGTCCGAACGCGTTAAGTCCAGACAGCAATCGGATCAGCTATTGAAGCAAAAAGCTGAATTATGCGAGGACATCGAGAATGCCGTATTCAGTGGTGATTTTGATCGTATCGATGTGGGCGGGATCAAAGACCGCTGGAGTACTGTCGAAGATGCAGACAGCATCGCGGAAGAACACATCACACGCCGGTTTGAACTCGCAGTTTCCGCTTTAAGTGATGCTTCGCTGAGGCAGCGGTTAATGGACGAGCGCCGCAGCAACCTTGGACGTTTGCAAAACCTGCTTTTGCAAATTGAAATCGCTACAGAATCTGATACGCCGCCCGAATACGCTAAAGACCGCATGCAGATGCAAATATCCAGATTGTCCACTGCGATGGGTAAATCCGATAACAGCAACCTGATCGCTGAGTCGGAGCTTTACGCTCAGTATCTCCTTACTGGCGCCGTCGATCCGGCAGACCGCGAATCCTGCAACGCGCGATTCGCGGTCTGCAGTTCGAAACTAAAGGCGCTGATGTAGTTTCCAGTATCCGTTTCGGACATAAGGAGGGTGCCGGACTTTGGCGAGCAGCTCCAGATCGCGCTTCACGATGCAACAAACTGTTCGGCAGAGAACAGCACTTCCAATCGGAATGAATGGGTAATATCAGAAGATCAGGTTCAGCATCGTAATCATGATTGCAAGAAACATGATCGTCATGATGCCGCCAGCTTTGACGAAATCCGAGACATGGTAGCCCCCGGGGCCCATGATCAGTGCATTCACCTGATGCGTCGGAATCAGAAATGAGTTTGATGTGGCCAGTGCAACAGTCAACGCAAATACAGCCGGATTTGCACCGACGCTGACCGCCAGATTTACTGCCAGAGGCACGAGTAATACGGTTGCGCCGACATTGGACATGACCAGAGTAAAGATGGTCGCCAGCACAGCAACTACGGCCTGCAATACCCACACCGGCACACCATCCAGTAACAACAACACCTGCTGGGCGATCCAGGCCGCTGTGCCTGAATTTTCAACAGCAACGCCCAGGGGGATCAGACTTGCCAGAAGAAAGACACTTTGCCAGCCAATTGCCTGATAGGCCTCTTCTATTTTTATGACTCCACTAAGAATCATACCGACCGCGCCAGTCATAAGCGCTGCGGACAACCGCATGTCGGTAAATATCACCATAGACAGCGTGAGCGCTAAAAATCCGACCGCAAACTTGATCTTCTCAGGACGTTCATCTTCCCTGGGGAAGTCGGTCACCACCACAAAATCGTGACGATTGTCAGCCAGCAACGCCAGATCGTGCCACATAACATGCAGCACCAGAGTGTCTCCGGACTGGATTACGATTTCGGTAATGTCGGTATCAATAACATCGTCGGCACGAAAAACAGCCAGCACCGTGGCGCCAAACCGTTTACGCAATTCGACTTCACGGACCGAACTTCCGATCAACGCGGAATCCGGTGGGATAACGACTTCGGCGATGCCGGCGCTGCTTGCGCTCAGAACTTCAGAGAAGACATCCATATCGTTTTTAATGCGGAGCGAATACTCCTTGGCGAATTCCATCACCGCCTGTCGTCTTCCCATAATCGCCATCTCTGTGCCGACCCAGAACTCGGTATCACCTCGTGGCGCAACCACCATTTCGTTGCCGGACCGAGTGGCTACGATCCAGCCCGCCCGGCCCGCGGCATCGACATCGGATAGAGTTTTTCCGATCAGTGAGCTCTCGCGGGTAACACGACATTCATAGACCTCCCCCTCAATACCGTACACTTCTTTGAAATAGCGCAGCATACTTCCGGACTCACCGGGTTTGTCTTTGATAACCGGAAGAACAAACCGACCCAGAAAGACAAAATAAGCGATCCCTGCGGCCAGCAGAGCCAGACCGATAGGGGCAACGCTGAACAACCCAAAGGTTTCCATTTTTTCGTGGCTAGACGGCAACGAGCGATTGGAGTTCTCTATCAGATCATTCAGCAGGATCAGGGGGCTGGAACCGATCATCGTAATCGTACCCCCAAGGATTGCGCAAAAACCCATGGGCATCAGCAGCCGCGAGATTGCCAGATTTCCGCGCCGGGCGATACGGTTGACGACAGGAAGAAAAAGCGCTGCGGCGCCGATGTTCTGCATAAAGCTGGAAATCATGCCGACTACGCCGGATACAATCATGATCACCCGACCTTCTGTGCGACCGCCCCACTTCAGTATCTTTCCCGCGACCTGTCCCATGACGCCGGTCCGATCCAGTCCCGCACCAATAATCATCACCGCAATAATTGACACCACGGCATTACTGGAAAAGCCGCTGAACAGCAGGTCACTTGGAACCAGACCGTCATAACCCGGAAACAGGCTGGTCAATCCAATGAGAACCATAATTGAAACAGCAGCGACATCAACCCTGACGACCTCAAAAGCGAACAGGTAGACCGTAAGCGCCAGTATCCCGAGAACCATCATCATTTCGGGAGTAAGGGTCAGCGCTTCTGTCACTCTTGATTCGTCTGGTTTATTGTTTTGAGGGTGCTGGCACCGCCTTCAGGATACCGCTTCGATTGTAGCACCGGCGTTGCTGAAGACGTGCTGAACAGAAGAAAATATTTTTATCGAATGATGCAAACCTCTTGTTCTCCGACTCCGTCAAACCACGACTGCAATCTTTTTCAATTACAATGCGTCAAATTCGTTCTGCTTTGAATCCAGTACCGATGCAGCCAAGTCTCTGGCGCATATTTCTGCGCCACCACCGGATCTCCGACCTGCCTGTCTGGCTGCTCGTCCTGCTTCTGCGTCTGCTTTCGTTTTTACCGCTACTTGTGCTGCACGTGATCGCCATCGCTATAGGCTTTAGCCTGTATCTGCTGGCACCGAGTCGTCGCGCTATTGTGCGTCGAAATTTGTCCGCATGCTTCCCATCAATGTCCCCTGAACAAATCAGGGCGGAAACGATCGGACATTTCAAGTATCTGTGTATGGGAATACTGACGACAGGGCGCGGATGGTGGACATCACCTGATCGTTTAAGAAAAATCACCCGTACAGTGGGCGCCGAAGAATTCGAACAGTCCGTATCAGAGGGTCAAAACCTGATTCTACTGGCACCGCATTTTGCGGCCCTGGAATACGGCGGTATTTATTTATCGGCACACTACCCTATGGTCAGCATGTATCAGAAAAACAAAAACCCGCTGATCGACACTCTTGTCAAAGAGCACAGATCCCGGTTTGGAATTATCCAGTATGGCAGCAAGGAACCCATAAAAGGCATGATCAAGCAGATTAAAAAGGGAAAACCCTTTTATTATTTGCCGGATCAGGATCCGGGCCGCAGAAAGGGTGTCTTTGCGCCTTTTTTCGGTGTTCAGGCTGCCACCTTTCCGGCGCTCGGGCGAATCTCACGCATGGGGGACGCGAAGATCATCCCTGTTTGCACGCGAATTCTACCGTGGGGCAAAGGCTTTGAAATTATATTTCTGCCATCGATTTCCAATTATCCGGCAGGATCGGATTCGGTGGACACCGCACGCATGAACCGCTCAATCGAGGACCTGGTTGACCTCACGAACTGTCAGTACTTTTGGTCTCACAAGCGGTTCAAAACACGTCCCGAGGGCGAACCTGAGTTCTATTCATGAAATAGACAGCATTATCGGTTACCATGCTAATTCGTCGGATACACCGACAGTACTTACATACAAATTCGAACTGGAGATAATCTTATGAGCGTTGCAAGAGTTACGGAGCTGATCGCCTCGTCTAACAAGAGTTTTGAAGATGCGGTAGACAACGGCGTCAAGCGGGCCAGCAAGACCCTAAAAGGAGTTGCGTCAGCCTGGGTCAAAGATCAGAGTGTTGTGGTTAACAATGGCAAGGTCAGTGAGTACCGTGTCAACCTGATGGTGACTTTTGTTCTCGAAGAGCCTAAAGCGGCAAAGAAGAAAAAGAAAAAGGCTGCTAAAAAGAAGAAAAAATAGTCACCGAGGATAGAGTAAACGCCGGGCGACTAGTTCTCGCCCGGTCTTTCTTCCTGAACCAACACCCAGGGCGCTACGACCAGTGCCCACAAAGTCTGTCCGCTGTCGTTCCATTTACTCGCCGACTGCACGGACGTTTTCTCCAGATGGCCGATCTCCATCAGCGATGATATTTTGTCCTTATCGTCTGCAACCATTATTTCAGCCAGCCCGATGAGATCCACCGTGCGATCTACGGTAAGAACCACACCTCGGGCAAAATGCGGTGCCAGTTCATCCCAGTAAACGCGACCTGTCTGCAGGTTCAGGCGCTGATCAAGCGGTAGCTGATCGAACTCGGTCGTATCATTTTCCATCTCTGGCTATATGGTCGAGAATTATGTTGTGTGAACCGGAACGAATGTTGCGCTGTCAGGCTACCGATATCCCGACCGTTTTTGTCTCCAGATATTCCACGATGCCCTCTCGCCCGCCTTCCCGACCCAGACCGCTGTTATTCATCCCCCCAAACGGCGCCGCCGCTGAAGTCGGATTGATATCGTTGATGCCAATAATGCCAAATCGCAGTCGTTCCATAGCCTCGTACATTTTCGAGATTGATCGTGTGTACACGTATGCCGCAAGACCGTAGTGGGTATCGTTCGCCAGCGCATAGATATCGTCATCGTCATCAAACTGAATCACAGCGGCAACCGGTCCGAACGTTTCTTCCCGATAAATGACCATGTCTGCCGTTACATCTGACAGCACGGTGGGGGCAAAAAAATGGCCGGCAGCATACTCCTCTTCCTGTAGCGCATGGCCACCAATCACCGCTGTCGCGCCTTTGCTGATGGCGTCATCGACCTGACTTTGAACCTTGCCGACGGCTGCCGGGTTTACCAGGGGGCCAACACTCACTCCATCCGCTAACCCGTCGCCCACTCGCAGAGCGGACGTTCTCGCCGACAGAGTCTCGATAAACGGTTGATAGATCGAGCGATGAACGAATATCCGGTTTGGACTGATGCAGGCCTGTCCCGCATTCAGAAACTTGACTAAAGAGGCGCCTTTTGCGGCGTGTACAGGATCAGCATCGGGGAAAACGATAAATGGTGCGTGTCCGCCAAGTTCCATCGAAATCCTTTTCAGATTCTTTGCAGCTTCGCCCGCCAGGAGTCGACCAACGGCCGTCGAGCCGGTAAACGTAATCTTGTCAATGCGTGGATCCGTTGTAAATGCCTTGCCAACACTCACCGGATCCGAAACCGTGATGAGGTTGATCACACCATCCGGGAACCCGGCGGACTGGATTGCCTCGAACATCGCCACGGCACACAGCGGGGTCGCTTCAGCCGGCTTAAGTACGAGCGTGCAACCCGCCGCAACCGCTGGCGCCAGTTTGCGTGTAATCATCGAAACAGGATAGTTCCAGGGGGTAATCGCAGCGACGACACCTACCGGCGCCTGTACGGTCACGAACCTCTGATC
Source organism: Pseudomonadota bacterium (assembly GCA_039029455.1). Taxonomy (GTDB): domain Bacteria; phylum Pseudomonadota; class Gammaproteobacteria; order Arenicellales; family Poriferihabitantaceae; genus JBCCGE01. Next base: position 26,884 of record JBCCGE010000033.1, read on the forward strand.
AGCACGCGCCGAAGGGATGGTCGTACCCTCTATTCGCTTTGCTTCTTCGGAGTACCAGGTCAAAAAGTCGGCAGCGTATCCAATCTCGTTAATTGCCGCACGCAGAGGTTTGCCCTGTTCCTTTGACATTAAACGCCCAATCTCGTCTTTAGCAGCCAGAACATTTTCCGCCGCGGCGTTTAGCAAACCTGCGCGTCGATAGGGTGTTACCTGTGCCCACGAATCTGCAGCCGATCGCGCTGCGCTGATCGCTCGATCTAAATCGCCTGCAGACGCATCTGCAGCAAAACCAAGAGACTCACCCGTTGACGGACTCGTTGACTCAAACGAACGGTTATTTTCAGCGTTTGTCCAAACGCCATTGATCAGCAGCATGTTATCTCGCTCAATACTAATGTGATTCAGGCCAGTTTCCTGACCGATTCCGAGTCGCGTTGCTGTAACTTCATATTGAGCATGCGAAGCGTGGCCTCAATTCCTGCAAATACCTGGTTGGCATCAATTCCACGCGTACGCACTTTGCGACCCTGGTCCTGCCAGGTAATCGCACACTCAACCAGCGCACTGGTTTGTCCCCCTCTCGGAATGCGGACCTGATAATCGAGCAGTTCGGGGATTGTTACCGTGTGGTCGGTCAGAATTTTTGACATCGCTTCAATAAATGCATGGAATCCGCCGTTGCCGGTTCCGGTGGCCTTCCTGACTTCTCCGTGTAATCGGACACTTATTGATACGACGGATTCGAGACTCCAGACACTGGTTATTGAGCAATTCAAAAGTTCAAGCTGTTCTTCACCTTTGTATTCCAGAACTTCGGCAATAATGATCGGCAGGTCTTCAGCGGTGATCTTTGCCTTCGAGTCGCCAAGTTGGACTACTCGATTCAATACTTTCGCCTGATCGTCTTCGGACAAATTAATGCCCATCGCCTCCAGATTCTTTTTGAGAGACGCCTTGCCACTCATCTTGCCGAGCGCGTAGGTGGTTGAGCGATTGAATCGCGACGGACTGAGTTTGGTCAGATAAAGCCCTGCCTTGTGATCGCCATCAGCGTGAATGCCTGCTGTTTGGGTAAACACATCTGCACCCACTATCGGCGCGTTATCGGCAACCTTCTTGCCGGAGAAGTTTTCCACCATCTGACTAAGGCTGTACACCGCAGATTCATCAATCGCAAGGTCGATATCGAGCTTATCGCGCAAAACAAGACACAGCTCCGCCAGTGACGCATTTCCGGCGCGTTCGCCGAGACAATTCACTGTGCAGTGAAGTGAAGTCGCACCCGCCTCAACTGCGGCCATGCAGTTTGCGGTAGCCAGACCGTAGTCATTGTGTGGATGAAAATCAAACAAACATTCCACATATCGCGTTTTCATATCTTTGAAACCAGCGTAAACCTCTTGCGGTGACATCACACCGAGTGTGTCGGGCAACATGAAATGATCGATTTCAAAACTCTGAATTTTGTCCATCATTCTGAAAACATAGTCGGGCGAATCGGCATACCCGTTTGACCAGTCTTCCAGATAGACATTTACCGATAGTCCTTGTTCGTGTGCGTAATCAATGGTTTTTTCAATCTGTGCGACATGCTGATCCAGAGTCTGACCAAGCTGCTCACGGCAGTGTTTTTCGCTGCCTTTTGTCAGCAGATTGAGCACCCTGCCCTGGACATCACTGATCCATTTCACACTGCGCTTGTGATCGCAAAATCCAAGCACTTCAACCTGGTGAAGATATCCCTCCTGATCAGCCCACTGATTAATGTTTTCGACAGCCTGTTGTTCGCCAACCGAAATTCCGGCAGATGCGACTTCAATACGGTCAACTTTTAGCGAATGCAGCAGTGCTTTAGCGATAGTGACCTTTTCAGACTGGGAGAAAGAGACACCCTGAGTTTGTTCGCCATCACGCAGTGTGACGTCCATCAATTTGACGGCGGAAGTGTTGAGTTTCATCGATTCTTGACAGGTGGGGCCCGGAGCAAGTCATCTAACCTATCAGGCTGTTGAAAAACGTTATTGAGGCCGGTTATGCAAGGCAAAAATTGGCGAAAAAGCACGCAGTAAATAAGCATTTTGAGCCAATTTTTAACGCCGCAGAACCCACGCAGATAGTTTTTCAACAGCCTGCTATGACCGCACAAGTATATATAAATTGGTCAGCATTCGCAGTAAGGCCCGAATTACTTAAGATTTCTGCCATTAATAAAACGCTCAACGCGTTGTGATCATCCATGAGCTGTTGTGAATTTCCACAGCTATTTCACGAACAGCTACTGTTGCAAGATCGAACACACTCCTGCAGTCTGAGTGTGGCTCGATCAAAGGCTTATCCCGCTTTATCTTTGGCCCTAAACACGGTAAAACAAACATCTTCCCGACATGATTAACAATTAATCTGCGAATACCATACCGACCATGTCTAAATCCGTTAACGTTATCGGCGCCGGCATTGTCGGTCTTTCCTGCGCCCTGTGGCTCCAGCGAGAAGGCTATCGGGTCAGGGTCATCGATCCGGAATCGCCTGGATCAGGTACATCGTCCGGGAATGCCTGCACAATAGCCGAGTACGGCTGTATTCCGATAAACAGTCCGACATTGTTTCGGCAACTGCCTTCCCTTTTGATGCGGAAAGACAGTCCACTTGCACTGAATCCTGTCTACGCCCTGAAACGTCTCGACTGGATGCTGGATTTTCTGATGCACTGTCGGAGAAAACCCGTCGAGCATGCCATTCACCAGCTTGGTGACCTGCTGCAGCATGCTTGGTCAGGGTTAGAGCCCCTTTTAAAATCGACTTCAACTGAAGATCTGATCAAAGACCGTGGCTTCATGCATGTATATGTCAATCAGAAGGAATTTGACGATGCCTGGCCCTCCAACCAGCTGAGGGCGAAACACGGATCGAAGATTAGACCACTTGCGGAGAGCGAGATCTACGAACTCGAACCCAATCTGAAACCCATTTTCAAAAGAGGAATGTACTTTGACGGCATTCGTCAGGTGCTTGATCCACTCGAACTGTGCCAGAGATACAGCATTTGTTTAGGCGAGAACGGTGCCGAATTTGTGTGCGATCGCGTCCAGTCTGTGAATGAAAAAGACGACGGGGTGGAACTTGTTCTATCCAGTGGCAAGTCAATTCGTTCCGACTGCACAATTGTTGCAGCCGGCGCGTTCAGCAAATTCATTAATGGACTCGGAAAAGCGGCAGACAAACTCGACACTGAGCGGGGTTATCACGTGCTCTACCGTGGATATGAGGCGATGTTGTCGCGGCCAGTCAGTTGGCATACGGGTGGGTTCTACGCAGTGCCTATGAAACAGGGTATGCGACTTTCCGGAACCGTCGAAATTGCGGGATACAGCCCCCGGGAAAATCCGGAAAGAATCGCCAACCTCGCCAACAAGGCTCATGCAATGCTCGGGTTGCCGACAACACCGGATGCGACCTGGCTGGGGTTTCGACCCACGTTTCCGGACGCCCTACCGGCAATTGGCTATCTTAACCGTTCGTCCCGTGTGATCGCGGCATTTGGACATCACCACGTGGGACTGACTTTGTCCGGTATCACCGGCAAACTGGTTGCGGAGCTGGTCGGAAGACGACCACTTAGCCACGATATTTCGGCATTCAGTCCAGGCCGGTTTGGCTAGTTGTTTTGATCACGCCAGACCGAATTGAAATTAATTCGCAGCTGAAATCGATTGTCGGGGGAGCAGAAGCGTAGCCATAAATATCAGCAACGCGGAAACCGCAAGCACACTAAACAAAGCGGAAAAACCCCAGTTTCCATGAATCCACCCAATCAGCGGTATAGCTGAAGCCATAACGCTAAAAGTCACAATATAGCGGGCTGCGAACGCACGACTGCGCCACTCGGATTTCACCACGCGACCGACCAGAACATCGTTAATCGGAATCTGACCAAAAACGAAAAGCATAAACCCCACCGCAATCGCAACCGAGGCAATCCCCGATACCTGGGTCATGACAGCGAATAGCAGGGCCTGCATCGCCGCAACGACTGTAAACACGGTGCGAATCGAATGATTGTCGACCAGATACCCTACAACCAATTGTGCAAATGCCGCGATGGAAAACACGAGAAAGGAATACCAGCCGACAGCCGTTGGCGAGGTGGACAGCTCTTCATCGAATACTTTTGGCAGAGAGAAAGTTGTGCTTTGAAACACCAGTCCGCCGATAGCTGTTGTAAAAATAACGATACTGAAAACAAGCCAAAGCGAGGACTTTGGCAACGAAGCCGATGGTTTGGCAGCAGATGATCTGGCATCAAATCGAGGTTCCGGATCAGCGTTATCGCGACCTGACCGGATATGGTGCAGATAACCAACGCCCGCAAGGATTGAGATCACTCCGGGAATATAAAACGCACTTCGCCAGCCGACGGTATCGATCAGATACCCTGTGAGCAAGGCAGCAACTGCAACGCCCATGTTTCCGTAAACTCCGTTGATTGCGAGAGGAATTCCCGTGTTTTTGCGACCCTGCACGACCATCGCAAGCCCCACCGGATGATAGATTGACGCGAATAATCCGACTGCGGTCAATGCAACCGCCATCTGTAACGGCGTGTTCACAAAACCACATAGCACTGTACTCACACCCAGTCCAATGAAAAAAATTGCCATCATGCCGTCGCGACTCCATTTGTCCGCCAGCCATCCGGATAAAAGAGCGCAGGCACCGAAAGCGACGAACCCGGGAGTTGCGTAAGGAATCAACTCACCGTACGACAGCCCCCATTCCTGGGACAGGTGCAGGGCGGCTACCGTGGCAAAAATGAGCATCACCAGATGGTCAAGAAAATGCCCGACATTAAGATAGTAAAATTCGATCTGACGGCTGTTGGCACGCATACAAAAAGTTTAATGCAATGGGTCTCGGGAGCCAAACAATACTTTTTGGACTTGCACTGGACCATTTTTCCGCTCAAAATGAGCCGATGATTAGCAATCCAAATCGGGTCTCTTGCCACGGAGGACTGTAGTCTATTCGTAACGCTGAGGTGCGGTTCTCCCGCTCTCTGCGCAGCATCATCATCTGGAGGAGTCAAAATCCATGAAAATCAAATCCTTTTTCATTGCCAGCAGCCTGTTAATCACTGGCAGCGTGTCTGCAGTCGCTCAGGCGGACGCCATCAAAATTCCAATTAACGAGTGGACCGGACAGCATATTTCGGCACACATCACCGGATCGCTGTTCCAGAAAGCCGGCTACGATATTGAGTATGTTACCGCTGGTGCCGTACCTCAGTTCGCAGCGATCGCGCAGGGCGATCTGCACGTGCAGCCTGAAACATGGACAAATAACGTCGGTGATATCTACCCTAAAGCGGTGGAAAACGGTGACATCATAGTTGTCGGTTCACTCGGCCTCGAACCCCGTGAGAGCTGGATTTTTCCGCCCTACATGAAAGAAAAATGCCCCGGCCTGCCAAGCTATGAGGCGCTGTACGATTGTGCACAGGCCTTTGCTGCAGCCGACACTTTCCCGAACGGTCGCCTAATCACTTACCCTGCGGATTGGGGCACTCGGTCTAAAGACGTGGTCGCACAGATTGGTATTCCGTTTCAACCGGTTGCCGGGGGTTCAGAAGGTGCGATGATCGCCGAGATTCGCAGTGCTTACGCGGCGGAACAGCCGATTCTTATGATGTTCTGGCAACCGCACTGGTTGTTCGCTGAATACGATTTTGAATGGATTCAGTGGGATCAGGCCGATGGAGAATGCGTTGAGGAGTCGGGCCAGACTCGCGGAAAGGCCTGCGGCTTCCAGCAGGCGTCCATCGACAAGATCGCCAGCAAACAGTTTGCCGAGAATTTCCCCGGCGCTGCCAAGCTGTATGACATGATGGTTATCGATAACACCACACAAAACGCACTGATGCTCGAAATCGACAACAAGGGGCGCAAGCTCGAAGAGGTCATTGCGGAGTGGATCGATGCCAACGAATCCACCTGGAGCCCATGGGTAGAGGCCGCTAAAGCGGCTAATTAATACTTGGCGACTGCTTAATTAAAACCCACGACCGGGCTGGCATTTGTCAGCCCGGTTTGCATTAGAGTCACCTAAAATAAATAAAAACCTTCAGCTCTATCCAGACCGGCAATGACATCGAATTCAGAACAAACCATTCTCTCTTGCCGCAACGTCTGGAAAGTGTATTCCGGAGAATCGGCACCTTACTTTCAGAATGACGTCGCAACTGCAGATGCGACCGAGTTATCAACTCGAATGCGGGACGACGGCGCCATTCCAGCGGCGGTTGATGTCAGTTTTGACGTCCATTCCGGGATGTCGTCCGTCACCACACTTGGCCAGCCGTCATGATTCTGCTCATTCGTT